>CAJTLD010000056.1 GCA_910577065.1 uncultured Lachnospiraceae bacterium
CTACGGATTTCTTATGCATTTGTTGATGTAATTCCATCCGCTGACGAGACCTCCCCAGGTAAGAACGCAATCTTTCACTCCATTCATCCGCCACATTTACCACAATTAGTTCCGAGTAGTTATTGGACTTCGACTTGTTACGCAGCCTTATCCCTGACTGTAGCCTGATGTGATTTCTGTTCGTCAGACCAGAGCTTTGCCTCCAGCTTTCTTCAGATTCCACCTCACGATGGACACCCTTGCTCTTGGCTATACACTTCCCACTACCAGGGTGTGTTACGGACTTTCACCGATTAGATTGCGCCCATACTGGGCGCACGTAAAAAACCGTCCGGCAGATGCCGGGCGGTTTTTGGCAGAATATGTTTGGCAGAATATAAGAGCAAAACGTATTGTATGTTGGAATGGTGTTTTTTAAAATTTAGAATTTGATGCAAGCTTCATTCAAGGAAAAAGAATTTTCAGGAAAATACTGCTTGCGTAGAGAAACCAGATATGCTATAATTTTACAAGTTCGGCAGAGTCCGAAGCAGCAAACACATATGCGGATGATGAAGCGGGTGCCGGAAACGGTGCTTCAGGAGAAGAAGCATATGGAAGAATTCAACCAAACGGAGGTAAAAACATGAGCGTTATCACAATGAAACAGTTACTCGAGGCAGGTGTTCATTTCGGACATCAGACAAGACGTTGGAACCCGAAAATGGCTCCGTACATCTACACGGAAAGAAACGGCATTTACATCATTGACCTGCAGAAATCCGTAGGCAAAGTAGACGAAGCTTACAAAGCGGTTGCTGATGTAGTGGCAGAAGGCGGTACAATCCTCTTTGTCGGAACAAAAAAACAGGCGCAGGATGCAATCAAAGCAGAATCCGAACGCTGCGGCATGTTTTATGTAAACGAAAGATGGCTGGGCGGTATGCTGACAAACTTTAAGACGATCCGCAGCCGTGTGGAACGTTTAAAAGCGATCGAAGCTATGGCAGAAGACGGCACGTTTGACGTTCTTCCGAAAAAAGAAGTCATCGCGCTGAAGAAAGAATGGGATAAGTTAGAGAGAAACCTCGGCGGAATCAAAGAAATGAAGAGACTTCCGGATGCGATCTTTGTTGTAGATCCGAAAAAAGAAAGAATTTGTATTCAGGAAGCGCACACTCTCGGCATTCCGTTGATCGGTATTGCTGATACAAACTGTGATCCGGAAGAACTCGATTATGTAATTCCGGGCAATGACGACGCAATCCGCGCCGTAAAATTAATCGTATCCAAAATGGCTGACGCCGTTGTGGAAGCAAACCAGGGAACGATTGAGACAGACGTAGAAGAAGCATCTGAACCGGCATCAGAAGAGACGGCAGAGGCTTAAGATAGATTTGGAGGAAAAATAAAATGGCTATTACAGCAGCAATGGTAAAAGAACTGCGTGAGTTATCCGGCGCAGGCATGATGGATTGTAAAAAAGCATTGAATGAAACAAACGGAAATATGGAAGAAGCGATCGAATTCTTAAGAAAGAACGGTCAGGCAAAGGCAGAGAAAAAAGCTTCCCGTATCGCGGCGGAAGGAATCGTTAAAGTTGCAGTAAAAGACAGCAAAGCAGCAATCGTAGAAGTTAATTCCGAAACAGACTTCGTTGCAAAGAACGAAAAATTTCAGACATATGTCGGAAAAGTAGCTGAACAGGCATTGGCTTCCGAAGCAGCAGACTTGGATGCATTTATGGAAGAAGCTTGGCTGGAAGATACTTCCAAAACGGTAAAAGACGTATTGGTAGAACAAGTTGCAGTGATCGGCGAAAATCTGAAAATCCGTAGATTTGAAAAAGCTTCCGCAGAAAACGGCTGTATCGTAGATTACATCCATGGCGGCGGACGTATCGGCGTTGTCGTTGTTGCAGAATCCGACGTGGTAAACGACACAGTAAACGAGGCAATGAAAAATATTGCTATGCAGATTGCGGCATTGAATCCAAAATATATCGATAGAAGCGAAGTCAGTGCAGATTATATTGCACATGAGAAAGAGATTCTGTTAGCACAGATCATGAACGACCCGAAAGAGTCCCAGAAACCGGAGAAAGTAATCAACGGTATGATCGAAGGCCGCGTGAATAAAGAGCTGAAGGAAATCTGTCTGGTAGACCAGGTGTATGTAAAGGCAGAAGACGGCAAACAGACGGTTGGAAAGTATCTGGAAGCTGTTTCCAAAGAAGTCGGCGCGAAAGTGGCTGTGAAGAAATTCATCCGCTTTGAGACTGGCGAAGGACTTGAGAAGAAGAATGAGGACTTTGCGGCAGAGGTTGCGGCGCAGATGGGCAAATAAGCGAAGTTTTCAGTCCAAATTTCATAATTAGTTTTATAGGCTCCAAAAGCCTTATAAACACAGTGTTTTCTAGTGGTTATAAGGTTTTTGGGGCTTTTTTCATTTGGGAAAAGGCTGGCGCTCAAGTACCGCCAAACACCGCCAAATACCGTCTAAAATCACTTCAAATTGAGTAATACTCAAGTCACAAGTTGAGTAAAATGAGTATCCGCAATCTTTAGCGAAGTTTACTCAAGTCATCAGAGTTCTTGAAATCATCTTACTTCATAATTAAATTTCACAGGTTACTATGGGAAGCATAGTCTTAGAGAAATAGGAAATGGGATTTTCTCTGGGAAAGACAACAAATTCGGGTTGTCAGTTAGCCGTTTTTTGGGTAACTGGCAGCACGAATCCACAAGGGTTTGGGAGTGTAGCTCCCAAGTATTTCAAAAATGGAGGACAGGCTATGGCAGCGAATACAGCGGTAGGCGCAGAAAAGAAAGACACTCGCACAATTACTTTCAAAAACAAGGAACATAGAGATTTTTATAAAGTGAATCTGCAGAAATGCAGATACCAGGATGTGTACCATAAGGCATTGGTGTATTGCCTTGGGATTGACCGGGATACAAGGGTAAATGTAGACAGGATTTACGATTTTAGGACAGGATGTGTAAAACCTGAGTGCCTGCATGAAGGGTGGCAGACCAGCGGAAGCACAAGGATTGTAAGGATGGCATTTAACCTTTACTGCAATGGGACGCCAAGCGTTGATGACACAGAAGATGCAGAGGAACAGTTGAAGGAGTGCCGTTGTTATACAGTGGAAGATTTATTCTGCTGCGGCTATGCAAGATACTTTTGGGAGGCAGTCAGGCTCCGCTATCCGGAATACTGTTTTTAAGTTGGGAGGGTTGAAATGCTGAAAATCAGGATGCAGGGGACAAAGAAAGACCTGCACTGGTTCCGGCGGCTTCTGGAACGGCAGGGGGATGTGGATGTGAAGTCGGTATCGGAACCGTTTGCAAACAAAGGGACAAATAAATATTTCCGTGTGTATGCGGAATTGGAAAGAACAGAAAAATAGATTGGAGAATCAGGAGGAAAGTATATATGTGCAGAGTGATCGCAGTGGCAAACCAGAAAGGCGGAGTCGGCAAGACAACGACGTGTGTAAATTTAGGAATCGGGCTTGCAAGGGCAGGCAAGAAAGTATTGCTGGTGGAGGCAGATGCGCAGGGCAGCATGGCGGTGAGCCTGGGGATTGCGGAGCCGGACGAGCTGGATGTGACATTGGTGAATATCATGGAGAAAGTCATCAATGATGAAGATGTTGAGCCTGGCGAGGGGATCATCCATCATACAGAGGGGATTGATTTTATTCCGGCAAATATTGAACTGGCAGGCTTGGAAACGGCTCTGGTAAATGTGATGAGCAGGGAAACGATACTTCGCCAGTATCTGAACAGCGTAAAAGAGGAATATGACTTTGCAATTATTGATTGTATGCCCTCGCTTGGAATGATCACGATAAACGCCCTTGTAGCGGCGGACAGCGTACTGATCCCGGTGGAGGCGGCGTATCTCCCGGTCAAAGGGCTTCAGCAGCTTATAAAGACGATTGGGCGGGTACACAGAAAGCTAAACCCGACACTTGGCATTATGGGAATCCTGCTGACAAAGGTAGACCGCAGAACAAACTTTGCAAAGGACATTTCCGCACAGATCCAGGAGGTATACGGGAATCGGGTACATATTTTTGAAAATTGCATCCCATTGTCCGTAAAAGCTGCGGAAACCACGGCAGAGGGGAAAAGCATCTATCTCCATGACCCGAAGGGAATTGTGGCAGGCGGCTACCACTCACTGACACAGGAGGTGCTTGCGGATGAAGAGTAAGAGTGCAGGGAAAGTAAAGCTGACATCCTTTGATGATCTGTTCGGCACAGGCGAAGCGGCGGCAGGGGAAACGGTGACATCTGTTCCCCTTAGCCAGTTACATACATTCAAAGACCATCCGTTCCGTGTGTTGGATGATGAAAAGATGCAGGAAACGGTGGAAAGCGTTAAGAGATACGGTGTGCTGATGCCGGGGATTGTGCGCTTGCATCCCGCAGGCGGTTACGAAGTGATTGCCGGGCATAGGCGGTGGCGGGCCTGTGAGCTTGCCGGGCTTACGGAAATGCCTGTGATTATCCGGGAAATGGATGATGATACAGCGGTAGTCCTGATGGTCGATACGAATATCCAAAGAGAAGATATTCTGCCGAGCGAGAAGGCAAAGGCGTACCGGATGAAATACGAGGCAATGAAGCACCAGGGCAGCAAAGGGGAGAAATATACAGCAGATGCCATCGGGGAGGCTGCCGGGGACAGTGGGAGGACGGTACAGCGGTATATCCGACTGTCTGAACTGGCAGAAGAATTGCTGGGTTATGTGGATGAAAATAAAATCCCGATGGTGGTGGGTGAAAAGCTGTCGTATCTGAAGACAGAGGAACAGGCATGGGTTGTGGATGCCATCGGCAACAGCGGCATATTCCCATCGAAAGCGCAGGCAGAACAGTTAAAGGCAGGCAGTGAGGCAGGGGAATTGACGGAAGGGAAGGTATATGCGGTTTTAGTGCGGAAGGAGGAAAGTGTGAATGTGACCATCTCCGCAAAGAAGATCCGCAATTATTTTCCTGTGGAATATTCCAAAGAACAGATTGAGGATGTGATCTATACGCTTCTGGAAGAATGGAAGCAGAAGGAGGGAGGGACGACGGATGCAGGAACTACAGTTTGATTATTACCGGGGCATGGAAGCGGAGCAGTACACGTTTTACCGGATTCCGAAAGTGCTGTTCACTGCAGAATGTTTCAAGGCTCTTTCCTGTGAAGCGAAGGTTTTATACGGTCTTTTATTAGACCGTATGAGCCTTAGCATAAAGAATCGGTGGTTTGACGAAGAGGATAGGGTATATATTATTTTTACCGTGGAAGATGTGATGGAACTGTTGAACTGCAGCAGACAAAAAGCGATCAAGAACCTGGCAGAACTTGATTCGGAAAAAGGAATCGGGTTGATAGAGAAAAAGCGTTTGGGTTTAGGGAAACCAAACGTAATCTATGTCAAGAATTTCATCATAAAGGAAAGCCCGGAGCAGGAAGAAAAAGAGCCAGAAAACGCCGGAAATACACAGAAGTATGAAAATCATACTTCAAGAAGTATGGAAAACGAACTTCCAGAAGTTCCAAAATCATACTTCAAGGAGTATGAAAATCAAACTTCTGGAAGTATGAAAAATAGACTTCTTGAAGTTCCAGAATCAAACTTCAAGAAATGCGAAAATCATACTTCAAGAAGTATAAAACTATTTTGTACTCACGCCAAAAGCCCGGAAATTCAACAGAATTTCCAGTGGATGACGACGTCCTTTTTATATACAATAACCTTTTCTATTAAGCTATGCGTCAGATTGTAAAGCGCTTCATTATCCCCGTTTTCCAAAATACCGGCAAAAGAATCCAGGCACTCGACGGCAGCAGCCTTTGACATTTTGCCCGCCGGTTCCAGTTCTTCCATAGTACGCTGCAGTTTGGCGCGTTCTTCTTTGATTGCGCCCAGGCGTTCCTGTATTTCTTCTATTTCCACAACGCCAGCTTGATATAGATTAAGGAGCCGGGCGGCTTGCTTTTCCAGTTCAGACATACGGTCAGCGAAAAGCTCCTGCGCCGGTTCCGGTTCGGTTTTGCTTTGAGCGATTAGAGAATCCAGGGCAGCAGGATCAAGGGTAAGTTTTCTTATTTCTTCCAGCACGATCCCGTCCAATTCAGTTATAGGGAAATAGCCGCGCCGGTTCGTACAGTTTGGATCCTTTACCATAGCTGCGCTGGCCTTGCTTACAGAATAGCAGACATATTTTTTTATTCGTTTTCCGCCTTTGCCGCCTATTTTGCAGATAGACATCCGGGCACCACAGCAGCCACAGAAGATCATGCCAGAGAGGAGGCCGTCTGACTTTACATATTGCCTATTATATTCCTTCCGGTTACTTTGTATAGTATTGTTTACCGTTTGCCATTCTTCCGGCGTTACAAGGGCCTCGTGCTTTCCTTCATATTCCTGGGAGCCATAACGTACCCGGCCACAGTACAAAGGATTTTGCAGAGTCCGGGAGACAGCGCCGCAGGCCTCGGTCCTTCCGAGATTGAGAAAAAGTCCGTACCTTTCCTGTATAAAGTTTCCTATTTCCGACATACTACGGCCGGAGTTATAAAGCCGGTACATTTCTTTTATAGCTTGAGCAGGGAGCGGATCCACAACAAGCGCCCGCTTACCGTTTGCCTGGCGTTCGTATTTATAACCAAGCGGAGTCCGGCCGCTATAATAATTTCCGTCTTTAAGGCCCGCTTGCTTTCCCATCATAGTCCGGGCCTTGATATTTTCCCTTTCCATTTGGGCGAAGGCCGCCAGGATGCCGACCACGCAGCGGCCGAAGGGCGTAGACGTATCAAAACTTTCCATAAGCGACACGAAGTCACAGCTATTTTCTAAAAAGACGTCTTCCAGTAAGATAAGCGTATCCTTCTGAGACCTTGAGAGCCGGTCCAGCTTCCAGACAATAATTTTATTGCAGCGGCCCGCCCGGACATCCTTTATAACTTCCTTTATTCCCGGTCGCTCCAGCGTTGCGCCAGAGTACCCAGGATCCACATGGACCGCATTTATAATATACCCGTAGGCTTCACAGTAGGAGCGGAGCCGGGTCTCTTGTTCTTCTACGCTAAAGCCTTCCTCGGCCTGTTCCGTTGTTGATACCCGGATATACAGGTCGGCTACGTTTTCCAGAGCTTCCACAGATAGAGAGGAGGCCGCTGGCTTCTTTGTTTCTTTTCGCATTATAGCACCACCTTCTAAAAAAGGGCGCAAAAATAGCCCTTGCCTTTTACTTGTGTTTTTGGCCGGGCCATGCTATAATACATTTGCTCGGAATGTTTTATAACATGGCACCAAGCCGCCCCGTCCACCAAGACCGCGCCAACGGTCCGGACGGGGTTCCTTTTTTTATTTCAAATTTTCAACGCCGCATTTTGCAGCCACATAATACATATGCTTACAAGGTACTTTTCTTTTCTTAAAATCCGGGCAGGAGCAGCGGCGAAGAGTTGTCCGATATTTCCCACCAGTAGCACCAGTAAACAGCCCGTACTTTAATTCAGTATCTATATAAGTTGGCGTCAATTCACCATAAGCCGCCCTTTCTTTTCTTGCCTGGGCCTTTTCCCCTTCCACAAAAGTCCAGCGCTTCCAGATATTCTCTGCAGGAGTTTTTATATACAGGATATCGGAAAGCAATAGAGCCGCAGCAATTAAAAGACATACGATGGCAACAAGTACCGTTTCACAGAACGACTGTTCGGGGGGGGGTAATTAGGCTATAAGGTGCGCTGATAACGAACAGAGCCGCAACGGCGAGCTTCCACTTATTAAAGAATTTTATGTATTTCATTAGAACAATCCCCTTTCTATACGTTTTACTAAGAGACTTCGGACTTTTCCGCCGCTTTTTCTTCCCGTTCAAGTTCCTGGCGGTAAAGTTCCACTTTCTGATCAATAGTAAGATTTTCTAAATTTACATCCATAGCAGCAGGAGCCGTCGGGGATATTTCCCCGGATTGAAAAGCCGCTGCCACTTCCCGAACATAATTAAAGATTGTTTCCTGGGCTTCCGGTTTGAGGTTCACAAACTTTTCAACCATTACATAGGCGGCATTTGTTAGGCCGTACTGTTCAGCCAGGGCATCCAGCACCGAGCTGGGCGCAGCCTTAAACATTTCCCCGGCCCCGGTTCGGAGCCATTCTTCATTTACATTAAATTCCCGACAGATAAGAGATACCGCAGCATCACTGGGATTACTTTTTCCCGTTTCATACGTTGCAACGGTATTTCTTTTTATTTTCAAGCGGTCGGCAAATTCCTGTTGGGTAAAATTGAGCGCCTTTCTTAATTGTTTTAAGCGCACATTCATAATTACACCCCCTTTCAAAAACAAGTATAAGCCTAAATTTGTGGTATGTCAACAAAATAGTTTTATAGCCACAAAAAAGCTGTTGACAAATGACTTATAGCCACATATAATAGTTTTATAGCCACAAAAATTTGTACCATCCTTACAGGCTGGTACAACATAATTACTTACTTGTCAATAAAAAACCATTGACAAGTAAGTAATTATAAAAACCCTTAACAGTCTAGGAAGGAGGAGACGGATGGCCGCCAAAAACCAGCAAAGCACTATTGACAATATTAGATGCCTTATCCGTTCTAAAGGCCTTAAACAGACCTTTGTGGCCGCACAGGCGGGCATGACAGATCAGCAGCTTACAGACATTCTGAACAATAGGAGACTTCTCAGAGTAGAGCACCTGGAACCGTTGGCGCGGGCGTTGGGCGTAACCGTTGAAACATTGATTTCTTAAAAAAGGAGGTAAGGACATGGCAGCAGTTAAAAAACTTGAAGGCTACACGGAGGAGCAGATCAGCAGCGCGAAAAGACTTATTGACATTCTGATGGGAGTACCAGAAGAAAAGCAGACGCTTTTTACAGCGATTACAACGGCCTATATTGACGGCGTAGAGACTGGAGCGCGGCTTAAAGAGGAGATGGAGGGCGCAGCAGTATGAGAGATACCAGGCGGTCCAGTTTTGGCGAACGGGGCGGAGCGGTGGCAGTAAAAACATTCTGAGCAAAGGACCCGTTAGACGGCGGGCAGAGGTAACAACATGGAAAAAGAAAACCTTGACTTAAAGACAGCGATACAGATCGCGAAGATTGTGGTGGCGGTTCCAGAAAACCGGATGCCGATCATATGGGACATTTTTAGCCAGGCGGGGCTCGATATTGGAGGCCTTGACGAGATGGCGGAGTGGAAGGCACTTACAAAGCAGGCCTTCTTGATTGACACAGAGAAATTTTTAACAGACATTACGAAGGGCCGGGAACCGGTAAACGGAGAGTACCAGATCCCGGTGGGAGAATTTAACGAATATTGCAGCAAGCAGAAATTAAACGCCAGATGCACAAGGAGGCACCTGGCAGGCCTTGAGGCCATACGCACGGGGAAATTAAGCAGCGGCCGCGCAGACTATACCTGCCCCGTTTGGAAACAGGGTGCAAGCAGCAGTTATCGGTGTGTTTGTATTTTCACAGATTGGAAACAGCGTATTAAAGAGGCCGAGGACCGGCAGTAAAGGAGGGGAGGCATGGAATACCAGGAGTTAAAAACCGGGATAAAAGATCATTTAAACAGCGCGGCCGAGGACTTCTTTATGGTCGGCTATTTCTTAAGACAGATAAGCGAAAAGGCCCTGTTTGTAGAGGACGGCTACGAGAGTATATGGGAGTTTGCAAAGGGCGAGTACGGCTTGAGTACTTCCAGCGCATCCCGTTTTATGGCCATTAACGCCCGTTTTTCGATTGACGGCGGGGAGCATATGGCGGAGAAGTACATCGGGATGGGCGTAAGCAAATTACAGGAAATGTTAGGCTTGCCAGACGAGGAGCTGGAGAAGGTAACGCAGGAGACAACGGTCCGGGAAATACGGGCCATGAAGGCGGCCAAGAGAGAAAAAGAGCAGCTATCTTTTTACGGACTTCCCCGGACAGTACGGCCGGAAGGTTCCCTGCTTACCACACCGGGCTGCGGCGACGGAAAATACGATTGTTTTTTTTGTTGCAGGGAGTGTGCTATAAGGCAGGAGCCCAGGCAATGCCGGACCGCCCCGCTGGGGAGCCCGGCCCCTTGTACCAGGGTAAACAACGAGGACTGGAAAAGGAGTATTGCTTATAGCCTTTACAAAGAAGAATGCCAGTTACTACACCCGGAGCTGGCACCAGTACGGGAAGGCGATAAGGAGCCGGACCCCTGCTGCCTTCATTGTGAGCATAAAACCTGTTTTAACCGTTGCGACGTCGCAAAAAAGCGGGATGAGGAGGAGCGAAAAAAGGCCCAGGAGGAGGAGCGGCAGCGACAGAAAGAGGCAGAGGCCAGACGGCCGGAACCTTCTGAAAGAGATATTAAGGCTTTTTACGATTGGGCCGGGATTAAGGCCACGGATAACATTACAGCGGATGACTTAAAGAGCAGATATAAAAACGCAGGAGGCGGTGGCGGCCAGGGAGCAGCGCTGCAGGATTACACCGGGAGTGCCAGGGGAATCCGGATCAATTACAAGAAAGAGCTTACCTGGGTGCAGCTTGCGAAGCGAATCAAGGAAACCCAGGAGGCCGAGGCCCGGAAAGCTAACTTTGTAGAGCGATCCAACGGAGCACAGAAGAACGTCCGCGACCTTATTAAGCAGCAGGAGGAGAAGCGGCAGCAGGAGGCTGAGGAAAAGAAAGCAGCCCAAAAGCAGAAGGAGGACGGAAGGCTTTTAAAATTCTACAAAGATATTTACCCCAGTACGCGGCACATTATAGCGCAGCGGGACAAGGCAGCCATAACGAAGGAATTTAAAACCATATATGGCAATACTTACGAGAACGGAAAAGGCTGGATGTGCTACCCGGACAAGATAGTCTTTAAAGACAGCCCGGACGCGGAGCAGATACAGATCACCTGGGGCCGCTTCACGACGAAGCTGGTAGAGCTTTTAGACCGCTTCCCGGAAACAGAAAAATCAATTCTTTTCGGAGACGATACCAGGGAGAAGGAACCGGAGATCATAGACGCCGATTTTAAAGAGATTGAGGATGAGCCCAAAGACGATCCGGCGCAGGAGCTGGCAGAGGCAAAGGACGCCCATGAAGAATTGGATAACCTGGAGACGCAGAACTCGGAGATCGTAGAGGATCCGGAGAGCTACACCCTGGCAGACGTAAGAGAGCAGCTACGCAAGTGCGAGGCAGACTTAAAGGCATATCGGGAAGTAGGAGGGATGCCGGAATTTACCCTGCGGAAACAGAAAATTTTTGTTGACGCCTTGCAGCTTCTGGCAGAAAAGAAAGAATTTGACGAAAAGGAGGAGGCGGAGATTGATTAAGCACGTATTATCAGACGGACGGACCCTGGACAGTTTAGAGGGCTTCCGGCTTCCTTATACGCAGGCCACAGAGACAGCCTACCGCCTTCTGGCGGGCTTTTTGGAAGGAGGTGGGAGAGTTGGCCGGGACATACGGAAAACGGGCTATACGCCGCATACGGAGGCGCAGGAGACGGTGTCAGCGGTTTAAGCGCTTGCTTCCATACATAGCCCTGGGCGCGGTTATAGTTGCGGCGGTGGCTTGCCTTGTTGCCGCTGCCGCTTCCCAGACGGAGACGCCAGAGGAACCGGTGCCGAAGTTTGGAAAACAAAAACCTGCAGAGGCCCAAGCACCCGTGAAGGTACCGGAGACAGCACAGGAGCCCCAGGAAGCCCAGGAAGTAGACGAGGCCTATATATTAACCAAGATAGCAATGGCGGAGGCGGAGGGCGAGGACACGGAAGGCAAAGCGCTGGTTATTCTTACCGTACTTAACCGGGTAAAGGCTCCGCAATTTCCCGGAACGATTACGGAAGTTATAGCGCAAAGGAACGCTTTTTCTTCATACAGTAACGGGCGCTATAACCGTGTAGAGCCGGATGCGGACTGCTGGTCAGCCCTTGAGCTTGTAGAGGGCGGGTGGGATAAAAGCCAGGGCGCGCTGTACTTTGAGCGGACGCCAAAGGACGGGGAGAGCACCTGGCATAGCCGGAATCTTGAAAAACTATTTATACACGGAAACCACACATTTTACCGGGAGAAGGAGGCGAGCGAGTGAAGATAGCACTTAAGGACGGCCAGGTCCTTATAAAAGAGGCAGACGAAAATCAATTCTTAATTATAAAAAGTTGGGGAAAGATGAAGTGGAGCAAAGGACAACAGATGCTTTACGGACCGGCAGACATAGAGCTGCTTAATAAACTTTCTGGCCTTGTACGGCTTCCAGGACCGATTGAGGAACGACGGAAGAATTTAAACGAAGTAGCGGCGGCCATTGATAGAGAACGCTTAAGAAAGAGCCCGGAGCCGCTTTATAAATACCCGGTTAAAAAGCAGCTTTACCAGCACCAGACACGCGGCGCAAATATGGCGCTTATGGCCTTCGGATTGATTGCGCCGCCGAAAGAGGAGGCGACGGCGGATGGAATCAAGTGAACGATTGACGGAACAAGAGCGGCTTTTTGCGGAACGGCACCACAATATTATATATACGTTTCTTAATACCAACGGCCTCCGGGATGAGGACTTTTACGACGTAGCAGCCCTGGGATATTTAAGGGCCGTAAAGAGGTACCACCGGGAAGAAAAGCTGCAGCAGTACAAGTTTAATACCATAGCCTGGCAGGCCATGAGGACCAATGTGGGAAATAAAAAGAAAGCAGACCGAATCCGGGACGCCGTGATCACTTGCAGCCTTAACGAGCTTACGGACGACGGGACCGAGTACGGCGAGTTTGTCCAGACCACAAAAGATGGCTTCCGGGAATTGGAGGAGCAGGAGAACCTGCAACAGCTTCTGGCGGAGATTATGCCGGCACTTACAGAGCGGCAACGCGGTCACATTGTAGCAGCGCTTAACGGGTACCGGCCGCAGGAGATCATAAAAGAGCAGCGCGTCCGCTTCCAGGAATACCACAAGGACCGGAAGGTCATAAGGGAAGTCATAAGAGACGTTATACCGGTTTTTCGCGGGGGGGGGGTATTAAGTTATGGACAGATTGGAAGTTATTAGACAGTTGGAGAGCTTGCGGGAACACTGTCAGAGCATGATCGAAGCACACGACCCGGCGAGTATTTGGTGGGGCGATACGGAAGCCCTTACAGCAGCTATTGAGGCCTTGAGCCTTGATATAAATAAAACCAAAAAAGGAGATAAAGACATGACGAGCAAAACAAAAGTAACACTTGAAACGCCGGAGGGGCCGAAGGAGCTTACAGGCGATACCGTGATCTGCTTCACAGTAGATAAGGCGCGGGACTTCTTAAGCGGCAAGGTCGAGATGGTTGAAGCAAACGCGGCATATATAGGCCTGGAGATACCGGAGCTGGTCTTTGCGAAAACCATAGGAGCCCTGGTCGGTGATACCGTAGAAAAGGTAAGCCGCAGCACTATGGTGGCAGCCTTCCAGCTTCACGAAGTAGCGCGGATTTTGGAGGCGAAAAGCAAGGCCCTGGCAGAGAGCCGGACAGAGGATCAGAAAGCCGCTGACTTTGCGGACGCGCTTATAAACTTACTTACAGGCCGGAGGGACCGCTTATGACAGAAGGTAAAGGCTTCGGCTTCCTTTTCGAGATGGGATGCGGAAAGACGCTTACAGCCATAGCCACGATGGGCGCAGCCTACCAGATGGGAGCCATTAAGACGGTACTTATAATCGCGCCGACTTCGGTCTGCAGCGTTTGGCCGAAAGAGTTTGACGAGTACGCGGACTTTAAATACAACGTAGCGGTCCTTTTGGGGGATAAGCAGAAACGCCTGGCAACGCTTAGAGGCCTGGCGGCCTTTCCGTTTAAAGCGCTTCTTGTAGCAGTAATAAACTACGAGAGCACCTGGAGAGAGGGCATCTTTGAGGCCCTGCTTGATTGGCGGCCAGATATGATCGTATGCGACGAAAGCCAGCGCATAAAGGAACCGAAGGCAAAGCAGAGCCAGGCCATGCACAAGCTCGGCGACATAGCCAAGTATAAACTTATTCTTTCCGGTACCCCGATACAAAACAATGCGATTGACTTATACAGCCAATACCGATTTTTAGACCCTACGGTCTTCGGTACCAACTTTTACGCCTTCCGCAGCCGCTACGCCATAATGGGCGGCTTCGACCGGCGGCAGATTGTAGGGTATAAAGACCTTGATAAGCTGATCCAAAAAGAACACAGCATTGCATACAGGGTGACGAAGGAGGAGGCCCTGGACTTACCGGAGCAAACTTTTCTTACACAGTACATCACCCTGGAGGGGAAGGACAAGCAGCTTTACGACAAAATTAAGCGGGACAGCTTCGCGGAGCTTGAGAACGGCGGCCAGATCACCGCGCCGACGGTACTTACAAAACTTCTGAGGCTGCAGCAGTTTACAGGAGGCTTTATACAGGCCGATGAGGGACTAAAGCCGGAGTATGTATTTAAGGGCAAGCTAAACGCCTTAGAGGACATTCTGGACGATTACGTCTTAAGCGCAGGAAAGAAACTTGTTATTTTCTGCAGGTTCCGGCCAGAGATCGACTTGATAAGTAAGAGCCTGGAAAAGAAGCGGATCCAGTACGCCAGCATTTACGGAGACATAAAGATCAATGACCGGGGCGACATTGTAAAGCGTTTCCAGACAGATCCGGAAGTAAAAGTTTTTCTTGCACAGATTGACACAGCCGGGCTCGGTATTACCTTAACGGCAGCCGACACTTGCGTATATTACAGCGTAAATTTTAATTACGCAGCATACAGCCAGAGCCTGGCCCGTATTCACAGAATCGGCCAGAAAAACCGGTGCGTTTATATTCATTTGACAGTTGAGCACAGTATAGACGAGACGATCTTAAAAGCCCTGGCCAAAAAAGAGGACCTGGCAAAAACGGTCGTCGACGATTGGAGGCAGTATTTTTGATGGAGGCTATAAAAGTAACCAGGAAGCTGGACGGAAAAGGCCGTTTAATTCTTCCGGGAGACTTCCGGGAGGCGGCGGGCTTCGCTGCAGATGAACCGGTGGAAGTAGCGCTTATGACCATTGAAGGGAAGCAAGCCTTTGTAATTGCGAAAAAGGAGTTGAAAAGATGGCAAAACAGACCGAGCGAAAAGAAGAAATTGTAATTTGTAAAGAGTGCAAAAAGCCGGAGTATTGGGGAAAAATGCGGTGGCTTGAAGGCCGCTGCCTTTGCCGGAGATGTTACCGGGCACGTTGGGAGCATTTGAACCAGCGGGAATACAAGTGGGACGATTTGGATGGACCGCGCCCGACGCTTGAAGAATACAAAGAGCAGGAGGCAAAGAAATGCGAAAATACGAATTAAGCATAAGCGCCGACTACGTCCCGGAATGGGGGATAACGGAAGCGGTAAGAGAATATTTTCAAAATTCCATAGACGAGGAAACGAGAGACAGCGGAAACAAAATGTTTTTCGATTACGACAGGGAGAACCAGACAATCCAGATCGGGAACAAGCACAGTGACCTGGATATAAAAACGCTTCTTTTCGGAGTTACCACAAAAAACAACGACAGCGCCATGATTGGGAATCACGGAGAAGGCTATAAGATTGCTACCGTTGTCCTGCTTCGATTAGGGAAAACCGTTGTTTTTCAGAATTACTGCCGCCGGGAGATTTGGAGGCCCAGGCTTGTGAAGTCCAGGAAATATGGCGGCGTTTTGGTTCCTACTTTTTTCGTAGATACAGAGGCGATCTGGAAGCAGGTACCGGAGCACAGCTTAATAATTGAGGTCGGAGGCGTTACAGAGGAGGAGTACGAGCAGATCAGGGCGGCGAACCTTCACCTGCAGCAGCCAGGCCCGAAACGCAAAGACACCAGCTATGGCGGCATATTGGAGGGCGAGGAGTTCAAAGGGAAAATATTTGTTGCAGGTCTTTATATTTGCAGCGAACCGGCCCTGGATATAGGAATTGATTTTAAGCCAAAGGTGGTGCGCCTGGAGAGGGACAGAAGCATGGTAAACAGCTTCGACGTAAAGTGGTATGCCGCCCGGATGATTGAGGAGACAAAGGACGCGGAGACAATAAAAAACTCGCTTAATTCTTATAGTGGTACCTTTATAGAGTCTTACCGGGTACCGCCAGAATTAAGGGACGAAGTAGCTGAGGAATTTATAAACCAGTACGGAGCGAAGGCGGTGCCGGTAAGTAACCAGGAAGATATAGAAGGGATGAAAAAGCGCGGCTACAAATCGGTCATTGTTTCCGAAGCAAAGAAGAAAATTATTCTTGAATCGGAGTTATACAGCGACGTGAAGCAGGAGCTTAAAGAGGAGCAGGAAAAAGCGCGGCCGCTTTATGACAGGTTTTGTGAGTTTGCGGAAAAGATAGAAAACAAACTTACAGAGGATGAGGTCGCCACCCTTTACGGCTTCTTAGACGAAGTACAGGACAGAGAGGAGGAGTGACGGTGACAGAGAAAAAGCAGAAACCTATTTGTAAGACTTGTCAGCTTATGGAACCGGAGATCGTAAGAAACGGTCGGAATCAGTTCTATTGTATGCACCCGGAGGCAAAGACCGAGTGCCTGCCGCACCGGATCATCGCCCGGAGCCGCGAAAACGAGATCCCGACCAAGACGGCCCCGAAGTGGTGCCCGCTTCGACAGAAGGAGGCGCAGCCGTGTGGAGAATAAATTTTCAGTATAGCGACGGGGGAAAGATTAAGGTAAGCAGCAAAGGAAAGATAACGCTGGAGCAGGCGGAGAAGTATTACAAGGATTACGGGATCCATTCAGATGGCGGTTTTTACCAGGAGAGCCCCTATAAGAATTATAAGCCGGAGCATTTAACAAAGGTTATAGCCAGGCTTCGGAAGGAGGCGAAGTGATGTACTTATTAACCAAAGACGGCATCCAGGAGACGCCAAAGAAAAAGACCCTTAAGGCGTTCTTTTGCAAACACCAGAACCGGATGCGAGGACAGAGCTGCAGCAGCAGCGGCCTGGTCCGTATTTCCGGCGAGGACTTATACGAAGTTTGCCGAGATTGCGGAAAAATTTTAAGCGAACGACACACCCAGTATTAAAGGAGGATTGAGAAAAATGGCGGACATTTACAAATTAATCGACGAGTATAAGGAGCTTCTGGACACGAAGGACCGGCTTAAGGACGAGACCACGGCCAACAATAAAGACCTGGAGGCGAAGCGGAAGGAGCTGGCCCAGGCCATGATCGACGCAGAGAGTCCGAAGGTAAGCCGGGGCGGCTTCCTTTACAGCTTGCAGGACAAGACCAAGTACAACAAGATCGGCGGATGTGACGAGGAGGCCTTCTTTTCTACCCTTGAGGAGCATGGCCTGGGGGATATTATTAAGCGGACCGTAAACGCGCAGACCTTAAGCGGAGCTATGGCCAACATTGTGGAGGAGAACGACGGCGAGCTACCGGAGGAGTTCGAGGAGTTTATAAACCCGTACCAGTATTACGACGTAGCCAAGCGGAAAGAAACCAATAAAGCAGCCAAAAAGGCGAAGCAAAAGGAGGCATAAGGATGCAGCAATTAGAATTTGACCTGCGCTTAGATTACGAGCGCAACTTAAAGGACAACCTGATCACCGTGTTGTTCGGCAAATTATCTGCACCTACATTCTTCACATTAAATGCGCCTGTATTTCAGATGGTATGGATAAACATTCAAAATTTCTGCATCTGTTTGCGCAGCTTATTTAAGGTCAGTATTGTATAAACAATTCCAGCCAGTTTCCTTTTTCCGGTGCCTATCGCATGGGAAAAAAGAAACAGCATCTGAATTGTCAGTACAATTTAAAGTGTTCATGGGAAGATGTCCCGAGTGAATTGTACTGCTTCCGGATATAATTCAGAAAACAGGGGATTTCCTGTACTCTTAAATCCCCTGTTCTCATCAGCTGATACTGAATTGTCTGCTGTCAGTTAACTATTC
>CAJTLD010000057.1 GCA_910577065.1 uncultured Lachnospiraceae bacterium
GCGAACGCCGCATCCCCTGTCCTCTGGCTGACGGAACTTTGCCAACACGGTTCGCTGTAGTACTAGAGCGTGCTTTGTCTTTTTTTCCGCGCAGTATCGCAATTTCCGACACACCGTGCTATAATGGATGAAATCCCGCAAACAGGGATCTTTTTGAAAACGGAACAAACGCCAAAGACATGCTCCGCTTCCAAACAATGCACATATAATGATGATATACGCAGGAGGATGAATTACTATGTTTAAAGCCAAAAATCCCATACATCCGGGATTAAGTATCATTATTGTCGGCTGCGGCAAAGTAGGGACTACTCTGATTGAGCAGTTAAGCAAAGAAGGCCATGACATTACAATCATTGACAAAAACGCTATGAAAGTACAGGAAATTGCAAGTATGTATGACATTATGGGCTGCGCCGGCAACGGCGCAAGCTACAATGTCCAGATAGAAGCCGGGATCAAAGAGGCAGATTTAATTATCGCCGTAACCAATTCCGACGAACTGAACCTGCTGTGCTGCACCATGGCTGCACAAGTCGGCAACTGCGCCGCCATTGCACGGGTGCGTACGCCGGAATACAGCAGCGAAGTCAATTATCTGCGCGAAAAACTGGGACTTGCGCTGATTATCAACCCGGAACTGGAAGCTTCCAAAGAGGCGGCGCGCATTTTGTATCTTCCCACCGCCCTGGAGGTCAATTCCTTTGCGCACGGACAGGCGGAGCTTATCAAATTCAAAGTACCGAAAGACAATCTGCTGCATGATACCGCAATCGCTTATCTGGGCAAAAATATTTCATCCGACATATTAATCTGCGCCGTCGAACGCAACGGAGAAGTTTATATCCCGTCCGGTAATTTTAAGATATGTTCCGGCGATATTATTTCTTTTGCAGCCACCCGAAAAGTAGCCAAGGGTTTCCTCGAAAAAATCGGATTCAAAACCAACCATGTCAAAGATATTATGATTATCGGCGGCGGCAGGGCTGCCTACTATCTGTCAAAACAGCTTTTACAGATGGGTATTTCCGTTAAAATTATTGAAATTGACAAAGACCGCTGTGAAGAACTGAGTATCCTGCTTCCAAAAGCCATTATTATCCACGGCGACGGGACGGATCAGGATTTACTTAAGGAAGAAGGCATTGAATACGTGGAATCCTTTGTCGCGCTGACCGGGATGGACGAGGAAAATATACTGCTGACCATGTACGCAAGGCAGGTATCACAGGCCAAAGTCATTACCAAAATCAACCGTCTTACTTTTAAAAGCGTTATCAACACCCTGGACTTAGGAAGCGTTGTTTATCCGAGGTACATTGCTTCGGAAGCGATTATTGCTTATGTCCGCGCCAAACGAAACTCCATGGGAAGCAACATAGAAACGCTCTACCATATGTTTGACCACCGGGTAGAAGCCATTGAATTTCGCGTTTACGAAGATTCCAAAGTAACGAATATCCCTTTGATGGATCTTCCCCTAAAAAAAGATCTTCTGGTTTCTTTTATAAACCGCAACGGAAAAATTCTGATACCAAGCGGACAGGATTCTATCCATGTTGGGGATACTGTTATGATTGTAACCACCCATACAGGATTTAAAGATATCCGTGATATTTTAAAATAGCGGGAGGGTGCAATGAACAATTCAATTATCCGTTTTATTTTGGGCCATGTACTTAGGATTGAAGGTTTACTTTTGTTTTTGCCTGCAATTGTATCCGGTATTTACCACGAACATGAAGGATTTTACTTTGTCTCCACAGCTGCAATCTGCCTTATACTTGGATTGGCCATGACAAGAAAGCCGCCCGAAAGCCAGGTATTTTACCTGAAAGAAGGCTGTATTGCCACTGCCTTAAGCTGGATTTTGTTAAGCTTTTTCGGCTGCCTGCCCTTTTATTTAAGCGGGGAAATCCCATCTCTGACAGACGCTTTATTTGAAACTGTTTCGGGATTTACAACAACGGGAGCAAGCATTTTAGATAACGTGGAAGGCCTTTCGTACTGCGCCCTGTTCTGGAGGAGTTTTACGCACTGGATTGGCGGAATGGGCGTGCTTGTATTTTTGCTTGCCATCATACCCCTCAGCGGCGGTTCCCACATCAACCTGATGCGTGCGGAAAGCCCCGGGCCGTCCGTCGGCAAACTCGTCCCCAAAATCCGCTATACGGCGCGGATTTTATACATAATCTATTTTGCCATGACGCTATTGGAAATTATCCTCTTACTGCTTGGCAATATGCCGCTTTTTGACGCGCTTACCACGAGTTTCGGTACGGCCGGAACCGGTGGGTTCGGAATCAAAAACGACAGTTTTATGAGTTATTCCCCCTATCTGCAGTGGGTTGTTACCATATTTATGATCCTGTTTGGCGTCAATTTCAACGCATATTACCTGATGCTTTTTGGAAAGCTGAAAAACGCCCTGGCAATGGAAGAAGTACGCGCTTACTTTTTAATTATCCTGGCTGCTGCAGGTATTATCTTTTTTAACATCCTGCAGACCTGTTCCGGCGTATTTGACGCGCTGACCCAGTCTGCGTTCCAGGTCGGTTCCATTATTACGACTACCGGCTTTTCTTCCGTAGATTTTAATCTCTGGCCTCAGGCCAGCAAATCCGTGCTTGTCCTTCTTATGTTTATCGGGGCGTGCGCCGGAAGCACCGGAGGCGGAATCAAGGTTTCGCGTTTTATCCTGTTAGTAAAAACCATTGCAAAAGAATTAAACTCCTATATTCATCCAAAAAGCATTAAAAAAATCAAAATGGAGGGTAAACCTGTAGAACACGAAGTCGTACGTTCCACCAATGTGTATTTCATAACCTTTATGATCCTTTTCTCCGCTTCCGTACTCGCCATTTCTTTTGAAGGGAAAGATCTGATCACAAACTTCACGGCGGTAGCGGCCACGATCAACAACATCGGCCCGGGGTTAGAACTGGCGGGCCCAACCCAGAACTTTGGACATTTTTCTGTTTTTTCCAAATATATTTTGATTTTCGATATGCTGGCCGGAAGGCTTGAGCTGTTTCCGCTCCTCATCTTATTCCATCCGGCGGCATGGAAGGATTTGCTGACCAGAAAGGGCGCAAAGCGGACTTCCCGTAAATGAAAAAGAACATCCCTGACAGAATTTCCATCTGTCAGGGATATTTTTCACTTTAGTTTCCTGGAAAACAAATACCAGAATTCGTTTCCACCATTCGTTTTTTCTTATTTTATCTTTACATTCTTGCTTATGCCAGCTTTTATCAACTTATTCTTAAAATCAGTTCTCTTCTTACCCTTCAGGCTCTTAGGTACTTTAACCGTAATACTCTTTGCGGTTCCTTTAAACGCTTTACCCTTAATATTCTTAACGTTTGTGCCTTTAAAAGTTAACTTATTTAAAAGTTTGCATCCTGAAAATGAACTTGCATCAATTGTTTTTACTTTCTTTCCGATTGTAACAGATTTTAATTTCTTACAATCTTTAAATGCATTCTTACCAATAGTTATTACATTGCTTCCAACTATGACAGAGGTCAGTTTTGTACAATTCGCAAATGCATTTTTACCAATAGATTTTACTCCATTTCCAATCTTAACGGATGTAATTTTTGATGATTTCTTAAATGCATTTGCAGCAATAGAAGTAACGGTACACTCTACATTATTCACCATAACCTTATCAACCGTCAGTTTTCCGCTCTTATTAACATTTCCGCTCACAAGTTCAACCGTTTTTTTCGATACATCCGTAACTTTATATTTTGCACCGGAAACAGTTGTTGTCTGATTTACTTTAAGTTCTTCCTTGGGCGGTTCAGGAACAGGCGGTTTCACTACTTCGCCACCACCCTGACTTTCCACTTTACCTTTGAGCGTATACTTTTTAGATGTTTTTCCATCTTCAGATGTTGTATAAATATTCACAGTGCCATTACTAACAGGCAGCACCGTTATTGCAGCATTTTTACTGCTAGCTGCAGTAACCGCACCTGATATCACAGCGTCAATTACATAATCTGTTTTATCCGGCGAAAATCCTGCAAGCGGTATCCCTCCTATAGATATACTATCAAGATCTGCAGAGTCATATACGTCATAAGTATATAAAGCGGACATAACCTCAATTTCCGTAAGCCCTACACAAGCGCCATCACGTTCTAAAACAACCTGTACTGCAATCGGATTTGTACTCTCATTCAACCGGAAGATCGCTCCTTCTGTTGATTCCCCTGCTACTGCCGGAATTGTCTCTGGTTCTGCATATCCCATTTCCGTAAAATTAATTCCATCTGCTGAAAGCTTAATCGTTACATTCTTCGGTTTACCAACGCCATTCAGATTATTCGCATAATACAGACGAATTTCATTTATCTCATGAACCGTGTCCCACTTCATCGTAATCGCTGGCGGATTGGTATCTTTATCCGGCCTCGCGTCATCCCAGTCTGTCCATCTTGAAGCCTGATCTTCCGCTGTACAGTTTCTATTTCCATCCTTTACCGTATTCAGATTGTCAGATACAGGAGAACAGTTCTGCGACAACTCGGAAGCAGAGGGAGCGATATTTGTAATTTCTCCCTTCTCGGCTTTTGCCACACGTACGCTCGCCGTAACAGGGAACGTTTTGCCAATATAAGGAGCAGATACCGTTCCTTTTATTGTCTTTATTGTTCCGATCTCTGCAAAATCTGCACCGCTAACTCCCGCAGTTTCCCAAGTTACAGGAAAAGCTTCAAACTCTGTACCATCGGCCGCATAAGTCATAAGGGCTGTCGGAAGAGCCGGCATCATACCAGAAGCCGTATATGTTGCAACATTCCTGGCCGCTACAATATTTCCATATACATGAACTGTAATCCCTATATTAATCTTATCTGCACCGTTTCCTAATGTACCATTAATGTTAAACAAACCTGCTTTCTGGAGTTTCGACACATCATAGCTGCTCCATGCAACTTTTAATACTTCTTCTCTTCCATCTGCACGTACAACAGAAGCCTGCGCCGGCAATGCAATAGAAGCTGAGCCAACCGGTACATAACAATGTTTTGACATACGATAGCTTGTAATCGCGTTTTCTGTCTGTCCTTCTGGAAGCTTTGTAGCCACCTCTGCCGTTCCGCCCGTCAGGCCGTCAGCGGAAACATCCACGGTAAATCCGCCTGATCTTGTAGTAGAACGCACAATTGCAAGCGCTTTACCCGCATATGCTTTAATATGCGCCGATGTGGAACTTGTTATTACAGAAGCCTGCTGATATTTGTCTATAGTCGCCTGATCACCGTTGTCCACTCCCATAATCACACCATTGCCCTGTAGATCAAATGTAATATCATTTACCGCTGCTGTATCTAAATTTCCATTTTCATCTGTCACATCAACTGATATATAAACAAGGCTGCTACCGTCAGCTAAAATTTCTTCTTTATCCTGGCTTACAATCAACCTGCTTGGTTCGCCCGGCGTTGAGACAGAAGTCCTGCCGGCACATTCGGATGTAATTTCTTTGCCAGACTCGTCATATGCTTTTGCCGAAATCGTGCCTTCTTCATAAACTACATTAAATACGGAATACAGCGCACTGCTGCCCGATCCGGAGTTTGTCGTACAAATATTTGCATTGTTACTTTGAGTTGTGTACTCATAACGCTTATGCCCCATTGCCGTTGTAGTCTGATTCAAAGCCTTGCGTGTAGCCGTACCAACTAAGGTATTTCCACGATAAAGTTCAACCTTCGCCGCATTGGTGTATACCCAAACAGGCGTCTTTCCGCCGGACTGCTTCATATTATCCGCATCCCATGCAGTAACTAGATGAAGCGTCTTTTCATCCTGATTCCACTGGCTCCTGTAAAGATAATAATTATCTTTCGGAAATCCCGTTGTTTCTACAATACCAAAGTAACTGCTGTTAGGAGCAGCAATGTTCCTATTCGGCGCTTGCGAATGTATGCCCACGCCTGTGCCATTCCATGGAGTTGGTTCCCCAATATAATCAAATCCTGTCCAGACACATTCCCCTGCAATATAATCGTTTGACAGCGTTGGCCACATAGAATCATGGGCCGTCTTTCCCCAGCCTACACAGGATTCGTCATAAGAAGTCAGATGACCGCCAATTGCACCCGTACCCGTAGAACGATCTGTGTACACTCCCCTGCTGTTGATAGCGGAAGCCGTCTCGCTCCAAAGAAGCACTGGATATTCCTCATGTAAACTATTCATGGAACCTATATCGCCATAATTATATCCTGGAACGCCTCCACTCTCATATACTTTTCTATTAACCGGAGCGATATTACCATCTAAACTTCTCCTGTTAGAGCCAGATGTTACAGGATGAACCGTATCAATTTCTTTTGTCCATTTTATCAGATCATCGGCAATTGCTCCCCAATCCCAGGACTGGTTATCTGAAGTACCTTCCTGAATTTCATTCCCTAATGACCATAAAATCACAGAAGCATCGTTCCTGTCACGTTTTACCATCGCTTTAATCGCAAATTCTGCCCATGTCATCGAACTTTTCCCGCCGATAATCTGATTATCTTCTTCCAGATTCTGTGAAAAGTGGGTAGAAAAATCATTGATATTTCCATTCTTAGGCCATGCCCATCCGTCAAACGCTTCTTCTATTACAAGAAGACCCAGTTCATTACAAACATCTACGAGAACCTCCGCGGCCGGATTATGCGTTACACGGATTGTATTCACTCCCATCTCTTTCATAATGGTCATCTGACGGTAAATCGCGTCACGGTATGCCGCAGCGCCTAACGCTCCCTGATCATGATGCATACATACCCCGTTAATCTTTACAGGCTCCCCATTCAGTTTAAAACCTTCATTACCGACAAATTCATAATACTTAAATCCAAATTCCGAATCATATGTATCCAAAACCGTGCTTCCCTTAAGAATTTCTGTACGAACAAAATACAGATTCGGCTCGTCAACCGACCACAGCTTTGCACCGCTTACAACCGAATTTGTATTTACCGTCACTGTCCCTCCAGCAGGAACATTTGCTGTTTCCTGTGAAGTCTCTAAAGCAGTTTTACCACCCTTTTCAAATATGCTATTGCGAACCGTTACATTTGCAGCGACGGCTCCATCATTTTGAATTTCAACAGCAGTATTTACCGTATTATCCCCATCTTTTAATCCAGGCGTTGTCACA
Organism: uncultured Lachnospiraceae bacterium; assembly: GCA_910577065.1. Classification (GTDB taxonomy): domain Bacteria; phylum Bacillota; class Clostridia; order Lachnospirales; family Lachnospiraceae; genus Roseburia_B. The sequence goes on from CAJTLD010000057.1 coordinate 7,175, forward strand.
TATGTTCCATTCATAGCCACATGTACCGCATCAGTCACTACAAGTTTTACATCACGATAAATACCGCTCCCGGAATACCAGCGGCTAGAAGGAATATTATTAACTGCTTCCACTGCGATTACATTATCAGTTGAACTGTCACATACTACATAATCCGTAATATCAAATGCAAACGGCGTATAACCATAGTGGTGCTCACCTACCTTTGTCCCGTTCACATAAACGGCTGCATGGGAATATACGCCGTCAAAATTCAGAACAATACGTTTGCCTGCAAGCGCCTCTGATAAAGTAAAGTGTTTGCGGTACCAGCCCGTCCCACCAGGAAGAAATCCACTTTCTGCTTCGCCGCTTGACGTAAAATCCTGTGTGATACTAAAATCATGCGGCAAATCCACATTGTTCCAGTCTGCATCATTCAATTCCTTGCCGGATGCGCCCGCAATTGCTCCAAGGTGGAATTTCCAGCTGTCATTAATAACGGTTGAACGCTCTTCGCCGTAATTGTTGACAAAAATCTGTTCCATATCCGTAAATACAGCACCTGCACCAGCTGCATTTACGCATTCTGCTGATGTCATCGGCAGACATAGTGCCGCTGAAAGTACAATTGCCAGCAATTTGTTTAAACGTTGTTTCATAATGATCCTCCTTTTAATACATTTTAAACAAAGCTATATCATTATATTATCATTAATCTATCAAAATAGCCAGATGTAAAATAACTTTTTTAAAAACATTTTATATCTCTTTGCATACCGGATTTTTGCAACTGTATATTCTATTCTCTTCATCAATTCTTCAAAAACTTTACCAATTCTTTTATTTTTATTCAAACTAAAAACACAATTATCCTGTATACTTCTATATATCAACAAAGGAGTTGTAAGGTCTTGCGAGGCTCGGTCGACTCCGGCTAACAGCAATCCCGAAAGGGTTTTTCATATATTTTCGAGTTCATACTTTTCTCCTTTCCCTGTACTGGCCAAGGCCAGCTACAGGGACTTTTTTTCCCAGAGCGCTCTTTTACTTTGCCTCCCACTTAGCGACAGCCGCAAGAAATTTTTTTCCATACTTTTGGCATTTGTTCTCACCGACGCCGTTGACCTTTAAAAAATCTGCTTCCGTCTTAGGCTTCCTTGCCGACATATCCCGCAGGGATTTATCGCTGAACACAATATAAGGCGGCACCCTCTCTTCTTTTGCAATTTCCATACGCACCCTGCGCAGTTCTTCAAACAGCCCATAATCCGTATCCAAAAGTTCTTCCGCCGGCTTCTTCCGGCTCTTTTCGGATTTTACGCCCGTTTCTTTTGCCTCCTTTGCCGCTTTCATAAAAACAGGTTCTCCGGAAAAAATATCCTGGGACTTTTGCGTCAGTTTAACGACAGGATACTGGTCGTCCGTTACAAGCAGATAACCATTGCTCTCCAAAAACTGCATCACCTGGCGGATCCGATAAATCGGAACGCCTGAAAGCCTGCCAAAACAGCCGTTATTCGCCATCCCATTTTGTTTGAGTTTCACAGACTGACTGCCGCGCAGCGTATCCGTAACCACAGTCATACCGAACCTCTGCCCGCTGCTTTTGACGCATAAAAGAATCGCCTGGGCCGTTTCTGTAACATCGGTATCCACATATTCCGTCAGGCAATTGGAACATTTTCCACAATAACTTGACGTATACTCCCCAAAATAACGCAGTACAAAGTCCCGCAGGCAGTTATTGGTCGTGCTGTAGTAAGTCATCTGCCGTAAGCGATCCCGGTCGCGCTCTTTGATAAGTTTGCGCTCCTCCTCCGTAAACGTATCGTTCTCCGACTCCTGATCGATTAAAAACTGATTTAACCGCACATCCTGCGGCGCATAGAAAAGGATACAGTTCGCTTCCTCCCCGTCACGCCCGGCGCGGCCCGCTTCCTGATAATAGCTTTCAATATTTTTGGGCATATTATAGTGGATAACAAAACGCACGTTGGATTTATCAATCCCCATCCCAAACGCATTTGTCGCCACCATAACCGGAGAAATATCGTACAGGAAATCGTCCTGGTTCTTCCTGCGTTCCGCATCGCTAAGCCCCGCATGGTATCTGGTTGCAGCAATCCCGTTCGAACGCAGCCTTACGCAGACTTCCTCCACCGTTTTCCTGGCCAGGCAGTATACGATACCGCCTTCCGTGGGATGTTCGTTTAAATAATCCATCAGAGCCGCAAATTTATCTTTTGGAGCGCTCACCTGGTAAAAAAGATTCTTCCTGTCAAACCCCGTCGTAACCATAACCGGCTCCTGCAAATCAAGCGCGGCTACAACATCCTCTTTGACCTCCTTTGTCGCAGTCGCCGTAAACGCCGCTACCACCGGGCGCGACGGCAACAGCCGGATAAAATCCGAGATTTTCAAATAACTCGGCCTGAAATCCTGTCCCCACTGGGAAACGCAGTGCGCTTCGTCAACCGTCACCATCGCTACGTCCGCCCGAAGGGCAAAATTTAAAAAATCGTCGGTAAGCAGGCGTTCCGGCGCCACATAAATTATTTTATAACGCCCTTCCTTTGCAAATTCCAACGCTTTGCGGTATTGTACCGCGCTTAAGGAACTGTTCAGGAAAGCCGCATGGACGCCCGCCTGGTTTAACGTCCCCACCTGATCCTTCATCAGGGAAATAAGCGGGGAAACCACCAGGGAAATCCCTTCCATCATAAGCGCCGGAACCTGATAGCACAAAGATTTTCCGGCTCCGGTCGGCATAATCCCAAAAACATCCCTGCCCGAAAGAAGGCTGTCAATCAAATCCTCCTGCCCTTCCCGGAACGTGTCGTATCCAAAGTATTTTTTTAAAACTTGATTTTTATCCAAAGTAATCCTCCCGCTATGTATATTATTACAAAAAACACAAATACTGTTTTCGAATTCAAAATAAAATTATGATAAGGAGATCTTTATATGATTCTGACAGAAAAAGAAAACACCATTTTACAGGACCTGCAGACACAGGAAAAAGTGTGTATGGAACACTACAACCTCTGCGCAAGCACTGCAAAAGACGGCTGCCTGAAAGATTTATTCACACAGATAGCCAAAGACGAACAGACGCATTACCAGACGCTCGGCAAGCTGATGAACGGAGAAATGCCTTCCATCACCCAGGCTCCGGCCGCTTCCCGGGTAGATACCTACCAGCCGAAGGCAACCTACACCGCCTCCTCCAGCCAGGCAGACAAACAGCATGACGCCCTGCTCTGCTCCGACAGTATCGGAAATGAAAAAATGGTTTCCGCCGACTACAACACCAACCTGTTCCATTTTGGAAACGGCGAAGTGCGCAAGATTTTAAACCACATCCAGACGGAAGAACAGGAACATGCGGAAATGATCTATAAATATAAAAAGGCAAACTCTATGGCGTAAACATGCCGTATGAAACTATTATAGTATATTCCCATTTCCAAAACAAGCGGAATTTAAAACGGATGGAGCACACTCCATCCGTTTCGTTACTGTTCACAGCAACGAATCCGGCCTATTTAAAGTTGCCTTACGGCAAGAGGCCGGATTCCGGCCCCATTACTATATCTGCCTGTGGCCGTGCAGCGCAGTGCACGGCCCAGGAGTGAACAGTAACTCCGTTTCTTACAAAATCGGCACATCTGCCATTAACACTTCTCTTTCCACATAAAGCGTCCCATCCTTTTTGCTGCCGACAATCCATTTGACCAGGCTCATCTGCATATGTTCAATCTCAATTGCCGTTATTCCCTGCGGGTGCACGCAGCTTCCGGCATTGACATACAGTTCCCCTTCCATCAAATGAGGCCTGTGCGAATGACCGGCCAGAAGATAACTGTCCATCCTCTTTGCCGCCTGCACCATACATTTTTCGTATTTGTGCACTTTCCGGTAATTCCTTGCCGCGCTTGTCGGGTCGTTTACCCCGAACAATTCCAGCGGTTTCCACAGATACCTTACCAGAAAACGGGAGAGCCGCCAGCAGGCCGAATTAAAAAAATCAGCCTGATGCCCGTGAATAATATAAATATCCCGCCCGCCTTCCTGATTTTTCAGACATATTCCCTCCGGAAGAATACGTTTTAATTCCATATCATGATTTCCGTAAATCCTGCAGTACCTGCCGTGCGCTTTCAGGCAGCGGAATATATCGTACATATCGCTGTGGCATTCCATAATCCGTTCCTGTGAACGGTTCTCCCACAGTTCTTCCCCGTCGCCCAGTTCCAGATAAAAAAAATTCTCCGCGCAATAATGCTTTAACGCCGCGGCATACAAATGGCGGTTTTGCAAAAAATTATCCGACATATTGCCCGTTCCCCTGTGGCAGTCCCCAAACACAACATAACGGCTGCGCACATGCAGCGGAAGCGTCACGCTTTCACAGACGGCGCGTTCTATTCTTCCCCCGCAGTTCACTTTTTCACCCGTATTTTCTTGCCAAAGGAATGCAAACGCAGCATCCGCCTGAAACACCACGGAAGCTGTTCATACAAAAAAAGCATCCGATCCGCCGTATCGGTAAAAGGCCTTGTCACAAACCGGTACAGCCTGCAATAGAAGCGATTGATACGCTGTACCAGCGCCCGGTAACATTTTTTAAGTCCCGTATAACAGTTTGTGCGATCCAATATCACGGAAACCCTGCGCCCGCGTATGCGGTATTCCTGCTTTGTATAACCGGCCTCCATGAGCCCTTCGGCAAATGCCTGCGCCGCCTTGGGATCATAAAAGGAAATATTCGCATATAAAACCAAGTCCCCGGGCTGGCTGAACATGCCCATCCGAAACGCAGCGAGCCACCAATGGCGCTGCTTGAGCGAAAACAGCTTTTGTTCCCTGCGGTCTAAACAAATACCAATCACCGGCATTTCCTCGTTTGATACGGCATTGTAATGCACATATTTTCTCTGCGCGGGCGTCACAATCCGGTTGGTATGGTATACGCCTGCTTCCGCTCCGGTGTTAATCCCATACTGGCCTTTCCAGAACTCAATCAGCCAGGTCTTATCCCTGTAGTCAAAGTAAACCGGAAACGCATCCATTACCATGTTAAATTTTACGGCGAGCCTGTCGAACAAAGCCTCATACCCTTCCCTGCGCTGCCATGCGTCCACGCGGCTGATAAAGACCTCCTGCCCCGGATCATAGATAAATCCGAAAGGCTCTGCCAGATCATTTAACTTTGAGCATTTTTCTTCCGGATCCATACGCCGCACCTTTCTTTTGCACTTTTCCCGCCGCCATATGGCCCATACCAAAACCAGTAAGACAAGAACAGCCGCCAGAACGATCCATTTCATTTTCCTGTTGCTCCTTCCAAAATTCTTCTTTATTAGAATATGCACCGGAAAAGTATCGGTTCTCAGCCGTATGAGCACAAAAAAACAGCCGCCGGGTTTATCCGGCAGCCGCCATTTTTCATTTATTAAAGGAATATATATTTGCAGATAAACAAGAGCGAAAGCACATACATTAACGGCGTGATTTTGCGGCTCTTTCCACAGATTACGTTTATAATCACATACGATATTACCCCGATTGCGATGCCTTCCGAAATACTGTATACCAAAGGCATTGCAACCATGCAAAGATAAGCCGGAACCGCTTCCGCCGCGTCGTCAAAATCAACCTGTAAAATAGCGGAAACCATTAAAAATCCGACAAAAATCAGCGCCGGAGCCGTCGCAAAACCCGGAATTGCAGTAAAGACCGGGGCAAAGAAAATTGCTATCAAAAACAAAAATCCGGTTACAACCGAAGCAAGCCCCGTCCTTGCCCCTTCGCCCACGCCTGCGGAACTTTCCACAAATGTCGTCGTCGTGGATGTGCCAAATACCGCACCAACGCTCGTTGCAATCGCATCCGCCAAAAGAGCCGGTTTAATCCGGGGCAGCTTATCGTCCTTGTCAAGCATTCCCGCTTTGGATGAAACGCCAATCAGCGTCCCTATGGTATCGAACATATCCACAAATAAGAAGGACAGTAAAATCACAATAAAATTAAATATGCTTACGCCGGAAAAATCCGCCTGAAAGCACTGCCCAAATGTCAGCCCTATCGCCGAAAAATCGGTAAACGCCAGCGCCGGGTACAGGGAATAAAAGCCGTTTTCCGGATCAACCGTATAAATTCCCGCTGCCTGCGCAAGCATCCCAAGAACCCAGGTCGCCACAATACCGATTAAAATAGAACCCTTTACGCCCTTGATATATAAAACAGCCGTAAGCATAAGCCCCAGCAGCGCCAGCACCGCGCAAATCCCCTGCGTACGCCAGTTCCCTGCAAAATCGACGTAAGATACCAGCGTCGAATCGTTTGCCACCGCAATATGCGCCCCCTGCAGGCCGATAAACGCGATAAACAAACCGATTCCCGCGCTCACGCCTTTTTTCAGAGTGGACGGGATAGCGTCAAAAATTGCTTCCCGCACATTTGTCAGCGATAATACGATAAATATGATACCTTCCACAAAGACAGCCGTTAAAGCCACCTGCCAGGAATATCCCATTGCGCCGCAGACAGTAAAGGAAAAATAGGCGTTTAATCCCATTCCGGGCGCAAGCGCAAACGGATAATTTGCCAGAAGCGCCATTGCCATAGTTCCGACAAAAGAAGCCAGGCAGGTTGCAATCAGTACCGCCGTAGCGTCCATATTCGAGCCAAATTCATTTGCCAGAAGGCTCGGGTTCACTGCCAAAATATACGCCATCGTCATAAATGTCGTAATCCCGGCAATCACTTCCGTCCGGAACGTCGTATTGTTTTCATTTAATTTAAAAAACTTTTCCATCATAAATCTTTCTCTCCCATTCTTGCAGTTTTTTAGTTGCCTTCGTATGTAATGACAGACGCCACTTCATATTTGCCAAGCCTGTCTCTCCCTTTTAAGCCTGCAAGTTCCATTAAGAAAATAATCTTAACCACTTCGCCTCCCAGCTCTTCAATCAGCTTGGTGCATGCTTCAATCGTTCCGCCTGTCGCAATCAGATCGTCTACCAGCACCGCCCTTTGGCCCGGTTTAATGGAATCCCTGTGCATCTCGATTTCGGCGCTTCCATATTCCAGATCGTATTTTGCAGATATCGTTTCACAGGGAAGCTTGCCCTTCTTGCGGACCGGCACAAACGGCTTGCCAAGCGCATACGCAATCGGAACCCCAAAAATAAATCCCCTGGATTCCGTCCCCACTACGACGTCAAAGTCCGCCCCCTCCAATAACTTAAGCATGGAATCAATTGCAAGCTTCAAGCCCTCCGCATCCTGCAGAACGGTCGTCACATCACGGAAAATAATCCCCTTCTCCGGAAAATCCGGAATATCCCTGACGTATTCTTCTATCTTCTTCATATGCCACACCTCCTTTCTGCATTATGATTCCCCAATAACCGGGATTTTAATACGATATGATTTCATGCCCTTCTTCGGTAACCAAAACCTGTATCTCCCACTGTGCGGAAGGAAGGCCGTCTTCCGTATATGCCGTCCAGCCGTTTTTATCGTCTATGAAAATATCGACTTTGCCCATATTAACCATTGGTTCTATCGTAAACATCATACCGGGAACCATCAGCATTTCCTGTCCCCTCTTGCTGTTGTAACCGACCCACGGATCTTCATGGAACTCAATCCCCACTCCATGTCCGCCGATTTCCCGCACCACCGTATAACCGTGGGAAAACGCGTAATCATGGACTGCCTGTCCCATATCGCCCAAAAATCCCCATGGCTTTACTTCCTTTAATCCCACATATACGCACTCCTTGGCAACCTCAACCAGCTTTTTCTTTTCCGGGCTGACTTCCCCGATACAAAACATCCGGGAAGAATCCGAATAAAACCCGTCTAAATTCGTGGAAATATCCACATTTAAAATATCGCCGTCCTTTAATACCACATCCTCAGACGGAATCCCATGGCACACCTGGTTGTTGACCGAAGTACAGGCGCTTTTGGGAAAACCCTGGTAATTTAAAGTTGCCGGATATCCGCCCATCCTGGTCGTTTTTTCAAATACCATCGTATTGATTTCTTCGGTATTCATTCCTGCCCGGATATGCCCGGCAATATAATCCAGCACCGCAATATTGATTTTTGCGCTTTCCTTAATCCCCGCAATCTGATCCGCAGTCTTAATCATCGCATGATCCGGCACAATATGCCCCATTTGAGCCATTCGGGCAATCCTGTCGTCAAACGCCTGATGGCAGGCTTTGTATTTTCTGCCGCTTTTGCACCAGCACGGATCGTTTCTTCCTATTTTCTTTGACATAATCTTCCTTCCAGTCCCTTACTCCAATGTAATCGTTCCAAAATTCAGCCTCTTAATAAGTCTTTTATTCGTTTGATAAGTATGTTCCTCTAAAAACTCCTCGTATAAACTTCCAGTAACATTATACTCCCTGTAATCAACCCCCTGCCTGTCCGCATAAATCTGCTGCTGCTTCTGCGCCAGCGCCATGCGCTCAAACAGCGCATCCAGTTCCGTTTCGGAAACGCCCAGACGCGCCCGCCCCTCTTCTTCCAAATCATTCCAGAAATCCAGCTTTTGGTTCCCGGCAAAAGCAGCTTCTGCGTCTGTCAGGCCTGTCCCTTCCTGCACGGCCATATCATAAAAAATAATATCGTGTACTGCCTGATCCAGCGCGGCATTCTTTGCGGCAACCCGGATAAACTGCCCGTTGGTATGCGCGTTCCAGTATTTTTTGGGATTTTCCAAATCATACGCCCTGGCCTGTTCTGCGACTTCCTGTTCCTTGTAAGCCAGATAAACAGCCAAATCACGGAACACATATTTTTCCCCGTCAACCGTAACCGCCCAGTCATCCAGATGTTCTTTAAACGATATACTGTCCGACCTGCGCGCCCGTCCCCACACCGCAACTGCCACAGCGCCGAGCAAAAGCATCATCAGCGCCGTAAAACGGGCGGACTGCCGATCCATCTTCCAAAAGGCCATTCGCCTAATTCTCCTTTATCCTATAATACTCTGCGCACCGCTACTATGGTACGGTATGTAGCCGAACTGGTGGTAATCCCCACCGCCGTGCTTTGCGCGTGCACAATCTGCCCGCCGCCCATATAAATCGCCACATGCCCGGAATAGCAAATCAAATCGCCCGGCTGTGCATTTGCGTAGCCCTGCATTGCCGCCGAACTGTGCGGAAGGCTAATTCCGAAATGCGCAAACACACTCATTACAAACCCGGAGCAATCCGCACCATTCGTCAAACTCGTACCTCCCCACACATAAGGGTTCCCGACAAACTGGCAGGCATAAGAGACAACCGCGCCTCCGCTTACCCCGGTGGAATATCCGGGATTCGCGCCGCCTCCGTCCGCTGCGCCACCCGTACCCGTGCTTGTCCCGCCGGCGCCGTTCCCACTCGCATTATCCCCGCCGGAGCCGCCGCCGGTATTTCCGCCCGCATTATTCTGCGCAGCCCTTGCCCTTGCCTCAGCCTCAGCCGCTTCCCTTAACCTGCGTTCTTCTTCCTCCCGTATCCTGCGTTCCTCTTCCTGAATAATCTGGTTCTGCGCAATAATAGTCTGACGGAACTCCTCCGCCGCCGCCTGCGCCGTTACCATCTGATTGTCATAATCTCCCATTTTCGCCCGTTTATCCGCCAAAACATGCTCGAGCGAATCCTGCTGCAACGCATATTCCTCCTGCATTGCTTCCAGTTCCGATTTTTCCGTCTCCACCGAAATTTTCAAATCAGCCACCTGCTGCACCGTAGTCTGGTACTGCGTCAAAAGATTCCTGTCATATTCATAAACTTCCGAAACATACTCTACCCGGTTCAAAAAATCCGACATATCCGCCGACCCGAGCAGCGCTTCAACCATAGCCGTATCGCCCCGTTCATACATAAACTGAATCCGCTTCTTCATAGAGGCATACTGTTTTTCTTCGGTCTGTTCCGCCGCCGCCAAATCCTCCTTAACCTGCTCAAGCTGTACGTTCTTGTCCTTTAACTCATCCTCCAGAATACCAATATTCACCAAAAGGTTTACAAGTTCCGCATCTTTTTCGTCAATTTCCCCCTGCAGCTGCGACTTCTGCTGCTCAATCTCTTCTATCTGCCGATTCGCCTCATTCAGCTCCTGCTCGGCCTGTTTCTTCGCATCCTTCGCCTTTGACATCGTACTCGCATCCACCGCCTGAAAATTAGCAACCGCAAGCGCCGCCACAAGAACCGCCGACCAAACTCTTTTTTTTGTCTGTAATTTCACCCGCACCCTCCTCGCCGGAATCCACCATTTAAGAACTGTCGCCATTATACCATTTCCCCACCCATAACGCAACCTGGCATATTTAAAATCATTTTAGAAAAAGGAAGGAACTCGCATCAAAAAAACCGGCCCAAAAAGGCGGCCGGAGCATTCTACAAAACATACCAAAAGGATTCAAAGCCATTCCGCAACACCCCCAACAGCAAAACCACAAAAACCCTACATGTTTTTTCACCACACCCTTCAGCAAGGACAGCGCCGTCAGGG
>CAJTLD010000058.1 GCA_910577065.1 uncultured Lachnospiraceae bacterium
ACAGGAAATACTTGATTTTACACCAGGAACAATTATTGAGTTAAATAAAATTGCGGGCGAGCCAATTGACGTGCTTGTCAATGGAAAGTATGTAGCTAAAGGTGAAGTAGTTGTAATTGAAGAAAACTTTGGTATCAGGATTACTGAGATTATTAAATAGCAGGATAGGAGAGTAAAAGATATGGCAAAGAATATTTTAGTATGTGATGATGCGGCATTTATGCGGATGATGATCAAAGATATTTTAACGAAGAACGGTTATAATATCGCAGGGGAAGCTGAAAACGGCTTGAAAGCAGTAGAAAAATACAATGAAACAAAACCGGATCTGGTATTAATGGATATTACAATGCCGGAAATGGACGGGATTCAGGCGCTTAAAAAAATCAAAGAAATGGATCCGAACGCCAAAATCGTTATGTGTTCCGCGATGGGCCAGCAGGCAATGGTAATCGAAGCAATCCAGTCGGGCGCAAGAGACTTCATCGTAAAGCCGTTCCAGGCAGAACGTGTATTGGAAGCCGTTAAAAAAGTAGTAGGTTAGCAGAAATATGACAGCAGTGCGAACTTCTTCTTTTGACAGCTTTGTGCAGTTGTTGGGTGTTCTGGTCATTTTTGTCTTTGTCCTGGGAATTACATATGTGGCGACACGTTGGATCGCAGGATACCAGAAGGCGCATCTTTTTAATAAGAACCTGAGGATTATCGAAACATTAAGGCTTACGCCCAACAAATATATACAAATTGTAGAAGCAGGGGATGAATATCTGGTCATAGCTATCGGCAAGGATGAAGTGCGTCTGCTTACGAAATTGACAGGGGAGCAGTTAAAAGAGATACCATCTGAAAAAGTGGCGGATGGAATGGGGACTGAAAGTTTTAAAGAAATTTTGGATAAATTAAAAAAACATATACCGAAGAAGTAGACGGGAATGAATTATGAGTAAATATAAAAAATTATATTGTAAGGTGTCTGTGATTTTTGCAGTACTGGCGATGCTGTTCGTAATTGCGCTGTCAGGAAGGCAGAACATTTATGCGGCGGCCGGGACGACTGACAATCCTCCGTTGGATTATGACAATGTGAGAGATGAAATGGATATACCGACAGCCGATGATATAGAGGATCCTGTAGATCAAAGAGGCCGAACGGTAGTAAGCGCTACTTCTGACAGTACCAATGGAACGATATTCAGTTACAATAACGGAGAGGGTACGTTGTCCGGTTCAATTCGGATTCTTTTGATATTGACTATCCTTTCATTATTGCCGTCCATATTGCTGATGCTGACTTCTTTTACCAGGATTGTGGTTGTGCTGCATTTTTTGCGGGCAGCGGTCGGTACGCAGTCCTCCCCTCCGAATCAGGTGCTGATTGGTCTTGCTTTGTTTTTGACGCTGTTTATTATGCAGCCGGTATTTTCCGATATCAACGAAAATGCGATTAAGCCGTTTGATGCCGGGGAAATTACACAGGAGCAGGCGCTTGAAATCGGAAGTGAACCAATTCGTAATTTTATGAACGGCCAGGTACAGACAAAGGATATTGATTTATTTGTCCAGATTTCCGGAGAGTCATATGAAAGTTATGAAGAAGTTCCGTTTTCGGTACTGATACCAAGCTACATTATCAGCGAACTTCGGACGGCTTTTATTATAGGATTTCTGGTATATATTCCATTTATTGTAATTGATATGGTGGTTGCTTCCGTGTTGATGTCGATGGGTATGATGATGCTTCCGCCCACGACGATATCCCTGCCGTTTAAGATTTTGCTGTTTGTTTTGGCGGACGGCTGGAATTTGGTGATTGGAAGCCTGGTCAAGACATTTTATTAAGTTCGAAGAGGCTTGGCTGACAGGAGGAAATAAAATTGATTACACAGGGAGATATCATTGTAATTGCCAAAGAAGCAATTTATACCATTATTGTGGCGTCGGCTCCGTTACTGCTGATATCGTTGGTAATAGGGTTAGTAATTAGTATTTTTCAGACAGTAACATCTATCCAGGAACAAACGCTGACTTTTGTGCCCAAGATTCTGGCGGTATTTATCGGGATCATGATTTTAGGTTCCTGGATGTTAGATATACTGTCTAATTATGTCACGCGCCTGTGGTCTGACTTCAGTGTGTATCTAAGCTAGGTTGAATTATGGTTAATTATAGCTTTTCCTTACTCACATTTGAATATTTTCTGTTGATTTTGGTTCGCATATCCTCTTTTGTTTCTGTTGCTCCATTTTTTGGGATGCAGAATACACCGGGTAGGCTGAAAGTAGGGCTATCCGTTTTTATTTCCCTGCTTTTATTCCAGATTGTTCCGAAGGAGAGCCTTGGATATACCGGAATTGTGGGATATTCCATAATCGTCATAAAAGAAGGAATTACTGGATTGCTCATTGGGTTTGCAGCAAACATCTGTAATTCCATTATTTTATTAGCAGGAAATTTAATCGATATCAATATTGGCTTTTCAATGGCAACAGAGTATAACCCGCAGATGCGTACACAGGCGAGTGTTACGGGTAATTTATACAGTTACCTGGTGATGCTGCTTTTAGTTGTTACGAATATGCATCATTATATTTTACGGGCTATTTCGGATTCTTACCAGTTGATACCGGTAAACGGGCAGGTATTCTTGTGGGATCATTTGTTAGAGGGGATGCTGAATTATATGATAGATTCGTTTGTCATTGCCTTTCGGATTACTCTTCCGGTATTTGCCTGTATCATGATTTTGAACTGTATTCTGGGAATTATGGCGAAGGTATCCCCGCAGATGAATATGTTTGCGGTGGGGATGCAGCTAAAGGTACTGTTTGGGCTAATTGTTATGTTTTTGACTATCGGGCTGTTTATTGACGTATCTGATTTTATATTTGATGAAATGAAAAAAATAATGGTATTTATGATTAAAGGAATGTATAATTCATGAGGTATTGGACGGCAGATCAGAATAATATGCGCCTTCCTTACCAGTTACAGTGGTTTGCAAAGGATGGGCCCGGCGGGGAAAAGACAGAAGAACCTACGGCAAAAAAACTGTCGGACGCCAGAAAAGACGGTAAGGTTGCAAAAAGCAGGGAATTGGGCTTTGCGATAGATTTGATTGTCCTGTTTTTGATGTTAAAGATATGTATTGCATCAGTATACAGCGGTTTTCGAAATGTTTTTCAGTTTGTATACAGCCGTATTCCGGAATTTGTAACAAGCAATGCAATGGAGATATCCGGGCACAGTACAGGGTCTTTTTTGCGGGCTGTCATATTTGAACTGGTTAAAATTATGCTGCCGTTTCTGCTTGTCGGGTTTGCCGTGTGTTTTTTAGTGAATCTGCTGCAGGTGGGCTGGAAAGTTACGACAAAGCCCATGAAGCCCAAGTTTGATAAATTTAACCCAATCAGCGGATTTAAGCGGATTGTATCCAAAGATTCTTTGTTTGAACTTTTAAAATCTATTTTAAAAATGATTTTCATTGTCTATGTGGCGTACAGCGCCGTGAAAGACAATGCGGACGATTTGTTTATTCTGTATGATATTCCGCTGTTGCAGGCGATTCTCCTATGCGGGCAGATTATTCTGGATACGGGGCTTAGAATAGGATTTGTTTATCTGATAATCGGCCTGGCGGACTGGTTTTACCAGAAGCATAAGTTCCATGAAGAAATGAAAATGACAAAACAGGAAGTAAAAGACGAATTCCGGAATACAGAGGGGAATCCAGAAATCAAAGGAAAGCAGCGCCAGAAGATGCAGGAAGCGTCCAGGCGGCGTATGATGCAGGATGTTCCCAAGGCGGATGTTATTATAACAAACCCCACGCATATTTCGGTAGCGATAAAATACGATGCCAATGAGGCAAAAGCGCCGGTGGTCCTTGCAAAAGGAGAAGATTACCTGGCACTTAAAATCCGTGAAACGGCAAAAGAACACCATATTGAAATTGTGGAAAATAAGCCGCTTGCACGTATGCTCTACACAAATGTAGATATTGGGCAGGAAATTCCGCCGGAACTTTATCAGGCAGTGGCAGAGGTTCTGGCGATGGTATATAATTTGAAAAATAACTAGGAGGAAACGAAATGAAAAAAGCAGACGTTGGCGTGGCATTATATTTACTCGCAGCAGTAATTTTTTTCATTGTACCGATTCCCCCCTTACTATTGTCTGCCATGCAGGCAGTCAATATAGCTCTTGGGCTGATTATCATGTTCAATGCATTATTTGCGAGGGAAGTATTGGATATGTCATTTTTCCCTACGCTGCTGCTTTTTACGACTATATTTCGAATCTCCCTGAATGTTTCTTCCACGCGTGCAATTTTAACGTCCGGAGATCCGGGTAATGTTGTAAGAGTATTCGGTTCGTTTGTAGGCGGCAATGATCTGATTATCGGTGCGATTGTATTTATTATTTTAATCATTATTCAATTTGTAGTCATCAACAAAGGTTCGGAACGAGTTGCAGAAGTAACCGCAAGGTTTACCTTAGACGCGATGCCCGGTAAGCAGATGGCGATTGATGCTGATTTGAATACGGGGATTATTTCGGAAAAAGAAGCAAGGGAACGCAGGGACAAAATTCAGGCGGAGTCCAGTTTCTTTGGTAACATGGACGGCGCTACAAAGTATGTAAAAGGAGACGCCGCAGCAGGATTAATTATAACGTTTGTCAATTTGATTGGCGGTACTGCGATGGGAATGCTGCGCCAGGGGCTTCCGTTTGGCGATGCAATCGGGCAGTTTGGCCTGTTGACCATCGGCGACGGGCTTTGCAGCCAGATCCCGTCTTTGTTGATTTCACTTGCAACCGGTATTCTGGTTACAAAAGCTTCCAATGAGGCAGATGTTGGTTCTATCCTTGTAAAACAGCTTTTCGGCATACCGAAGGTGCTTTATATTGTAGGAGCCACAATGTGCTTTTTGGGTGTGGCGACTCCGTTTGAGTGGTATTTATTCGTTGGCCTTGGCGCGGCGTTTTTACTTGCCGGCAGAAGTATTTCCAAATATATCGGCATTGAGCAGATTGAGGATGAGGCGGGAATGGACGAAGTGGAAGCGGAGGAAATCCGCAAACCGGAAAATGTGGTATCGCTTTTGCAGGTAGATCCGATTGAACTTGAATTTGGTTATGGTATTATACCGCTGGCAGATGTAAATCAGGGCGGGGATTTGCTGGATCGCGTCGTTATGATCCGGCGCCAGATTGCGCTGGAGCTTGGAACGGTAGTACCGATTATCCGTCTGCGCGACAATATCCAGCTGAATCCGAATCAGTACATAATTAAAATCAAAGGAATCCAGATTACAGAAGGGGAAATCCTCTTTGATCATTATATGGCAATGAATCCGGGGTATGTGGAAGAAGAAATTACGGGAATACCGACGTTTGAGCCGTCGTTCCATCTTCCGGCTATCTGGATTACGGAAGGGCAGCGGGAACGTGCGGAGAGTTTGGGGTATACGGTTGTGGATCCACCGTCCATCATAGCAACTCACCTGACGGAAATTGTTCGTACGCATATCGACGAACTTCTGACAAGGCAGGATGTGCAAAACCTGGTCAACAACCTCAAAGAAAGCAATCCTGTTCTTGTGGACGAACTGGTTCCAAAGCTGCTTGGCCTTGGAGAAATCCAGAAGGTACTCCAGAATCTGCTTCGGGAGGGCATTTCTATCCGGGATTTGCTGTCCATATTTGAAACGTTGGCAGATCACGCGGCGACGACGAGAGATACGGATGTGCTGACAGAATACGTAAGGCAGAGTTTAAAACGCGCTATTTCCGGCAAGTACTTTGTGCCGAATGAAGTGACCAGTGTAATTACGCTGGATCCTAAAACAGAACAGGATATTATGGCGTCCATTAAGCAGACGGAGCAGGGGGCTTACCTGACGTTAGATCCGGAGCGTACAAAAGCCATTGTTGCATCCGTAGAGACGGAAGTAGCCAAACTGGAAAATCTGGGCAGGAGCGCCATTATTATAACTTCACCGATAGTAAGAATGTATTTTAAGAAACTTACGTCGGATTATTTCAGGGATTTGATTGTTATTTCGTACAATGAAGTTGAATCGAATGTTGAATTGCAATCAGTTGGGATGGTGACAGGATGACGATTAAAAAATTTCAGGGCAGAACAGAGGGAGAGGCGGTTGCAAGGGCAAAAGCCGAACTTGGTGAAAACGCGGTCATTATGAACGTAAAAGAGGTGAAGCCAAAAGGAATTTTCCAGTCTTTTAAGAAATCTTCTTTTGAGGTTACAGCCGCTACAGAGGAAAAAGAAAAGCATGTGGATTCCGGCATGGCGTTAAAAAACCTGCAGAAAATGCACGAAACGATTAATGTGGCTGCGGATGAACCGATTCAGATACCTCTGCCCGCGCAGGGAAACTCCGCGGTTCCCGGTGTTTCTGCGGTTCCCGGAACTTCTGGGCTTGACGGTTCGGCCGAGCAGAACAAGGTTGCGGAACAGAGTGCGATTGAATTTTTAAAACGCAATGCCGGCCTCCTTAAAAAAGAAGACGCTACCGAGAGGGAGCGCATTGAAGAGAAGTTGGAAAATTTACAGAGTATCTTAGAAAAGCAGCTTGCTTCAGGCTCTAGGAAGGAACCGGAGGAAAAAGAACTTTCCAAGCCCGATTCCAAAAAAAACGAAAATCTGGCTTTTATAAAAGTGCTGTATGAAACTCTGATTGGAAGCGGTGTAAATGAAAAATATGTCAATCAGATTATAGATGAACTGGAAAAAGTCAACTGGAACGGAAACAGTGTGGATTACATCCTGTCCAATGTTTATCAGAAAATGATCCTGAAATTCGGTCAGCCGAGAGGGATTGATTTCGCGGGAAGAAAGCCAAAAGTAATTTTCTTTGTCGGCCCTACCGGGGTGGGGAAAACCACCACGGTTGCAAAGGTGGCGTCGAAGCTTAAGGTGGAGCAGGGCAGGAGGATTGCTTTTTTAACGGCGGATACTTATCGGATTGCAGCTGCAGAGCAGCTGCGTACATATGCGAATATCCTGGATATCCCACTGACGATCGTCTACTCTGCAATGGAGTTAAATCAGGGAATAGAGCAGCTGGAAGATTATGATGCGGTGTTGGTGGACACGGCAGGGTTCTCCCACAAAAGCCCGAACCAGAAAGAAGATGTAAAGTCGTTAATTCAGAACCTGGACAGCCAATACAGCAGCGAGGTATACCTGGTATTGAGCGCTACCACAAAATATAAAGATCTGGCTGAAATTTCAGATGTGTATAAAGAAATATCCGATTATAAGATTATTTTTACCAAACTGGACGAGACGACAACTTATGGGAATATCCTGAATATTAAACTGTATTCGGGAGCGGAAGTTTCGTATATTACCAATGGACAAAATGTACCCGATGACCTGGAAATTTTTAATTCACAGAAGATGGTCAAGAGGTTGCTGGGAGGAAGTTAGCCTATGGATCAGGCAGAACAGCTTAGAAATGTGATTAAGCAAAAAAGCAGGGAAGCACCACCCGAAAAAGCCAGGGTAGTTACCGTTACCAGTGGGAAAGGCGGCGTTGGAAAATCAAATGTTGCAGTCAATATGGCAGTCTGGCTTCAGAAGATGGGAAAGCGAGTTATCATTTTTGACGCGGATCTGGGATTGGCCAACGTAGAGGTTATGCTGGGGGCGGTACCAAAATATAATTTAAGTGATTTGATTTACAGGGGCAAAAGCATACGGGAGATTATTACATCCGGGCCAATGGAAATCGGTTTTATTTCCGGAGGGCTTGGAATATCCGGTTTAAATAATCTTTCCAAGGATCAAATTCTTTATCTGGTACACAGCCTTTCCGAATTAAACGAGATGGCTGACGTGATTATTATAGATACGGGGGCAGGTATTTCAGACAGTGTTTTGGAATTTGTAATGGCAAGCCCGGAGGTGCTGCTTATAAGCACGCCGGAGCCGAGTTCCCTGACAGATTCCTATTCGCTGTTAAAAGCGTTGTACCGGAATCCGATCTTTTTGAGGGATAAAGTTAGGATTAACATCATTGCCAACAGAGTAAACAGTACGGAGGAAGGCAACGCCGTATTTTCAAAACTCGAATCGGTTGTGTCGCAGTTTTTGAAAGGGGAAATCTATTTTTTAGGAATGATACCTCAGGATCGGGAGATGGAAAATGCGGTTCGCAGCCAGAAGGTTGTTTCTATTGAAAAGCCGAACGCGCCGTCTTCCAGAGCATTTAAAGTTCTGACAAATAATTACCTCAATCATGAGTACGAAAAAATGTCCGTTCGTGGGGGAATTGCTCAGATTATTTTTAATATTCTGTCAAGGATAAGCAGTTAAGGAGGAAATAGCGATGGTTGAAAAGTTGTTGCATTTAGGGGATAAGACCGATATCCGTATGGTACAGCAGGCAGAGCGGCAATCACAGACAGGCGTTTCGGCGCATATTTATAAAAGCCAGGTCAATGATATTACAAGTTCCGGTGAAATAGAGGTTACAATGCCCATTGAACAGGGAAAAGTCGTACTGCTTCCTTTGGGCGTCCGTTATGAATTTGTATTTTATACAAACGGGGGGCTTTACCATGGGATTGGGCGTATCAAAGAACGTTACAAGAAGGACAATATATACGTCCTGCTGATTGAATTGCAGTCCCAGCTGGAAAAATTCCAGAGAAGGGAGTATTACCGTTTTCCGTGCCTGATGGATATCCTGTTTTATCAGATTTCCCCGGAGGATGCCAAACGAATGCCGGCGGATCGGCTTTTACAGCAGTTCCGTGAAGACGGATCCGCTAAAGACGCCCAAAAACAGGCGATGCTTTTGGATTTGAGCGGCGGCGGCGCGAGGTTTATCGGAAAAGACGTTTTGGAGAGGGACAGCTATATTTTGATGGTGATAAGGCTTAGTACCAGCAGTATGGATAAGCAGTATTTTATAAAAGGCCATGTGCTTTCTTCTGAGGAAGCAGAAAACCGCTGGGGCAAGATTGAAACACGTGTACAGTTTATTTTCCATGACAATCAGATGCAGGAAGAAATCATCCGCTATATTTTTGAGGAAGAAAGAAGAGGCAGGAGAAAAATCTAGAAAATGATAGTATGGAGGGAAGAATGGGTAAATTTACATTAGAGCAGGTCAATGAAATGTACGTTGACGTTTTAAGGGAGATTGGAAACATCGGGGCAGGGAATGCAACGACAGCAATCGCATCCATGCTGGGGATACGGCTTGACATGAGCGTGCCAAAGGTCGAACTGTTGGAGGTTTCACAGCTTGGCTCTGCCATTTGCCCTGAAGATGAAACAATAGTGGGTATTTTTCTGGAAGTCCAGATAGATATCGAAGGCAGCATGATGTTTTTGCTGAAAATGGATTCCGCACAGTTTTTGGTAAATAAGCTGATGGGACGCGACGGGGATCTCAAGGAAGAATTTGACGAGATGGATTTGTCTGCATTAAAAGAAATCGGCAATATCATCGCAGCATCTTACCTGAATGCGCTGTCAAGCCTGACGGGGCTTGTTATTTCACCGTCTATCCCTTATATTGCAGTTGATATGGCGGCGTCTATTTTGAGTGTTCCGGCAATCCAGTTTGGGCAGTTTGGAGATAATGCGCTGCTGATTCAGACTGAATTTGGGGACGACATTATGATCAATGGTTATTTTATCCTGATGCCGGAACAGGATTCTTATGATAAAATATTAACAGCGCTTGGGTTATCAATATAAGGAGAGGAAAATGAGCAAGGTTATAAAAGTAGGTATGGCGGATCTGAATATATGTAAGTCACCTGATATTATAACAACTTTAGGACTTGGTTCCTGCATAGGCCTGACTTTATATGATCCGGTTACAAAAATTGGCGGTATGGTGCATTATATGCTGCCGGACAGCACACAGATGAGAAACAACAGCAATATTGCCAAATTTGCTGATACAGGAATTGACGAACTTTTAAAGCGCGTGCTTCGGGCAGGGGCGAACCGGACGCGTCTGGTCGCTAAGATTGCCGGCGGGGCAAAGATGTTCTCGGTAAGCGGAAGTTCGAATGTGAGCAATATCGGGGAACGGAATGCGCTTGCTGCAAAAGAGAAATTAAGGCAGTTAAGGATTCGGCTGATTGCGGAAGATACAGGTTTAAATTACGGGCGTACCGTGGAATTGCATTGTGAAACAGGGGATTTTTATATTAAGGCAATCGGCAAATTGGTAAAGAAAATATAAAACCTCTGATATTGGAGGAAGCAGGGATGAATACAAAATCAATACCGGCATGCCTGGCTTTGGTCGCCGGATTTGTAACATGTGTGATATCGTTTATACAGGGCGTGGATATTGTAGTTTTTGCAAAGAGATTTATTGTGGTATGCCTGATTTTTTTTGTAATCGGTACGATAGCCAGCGTGATAATTAATATGAATTTTAAAGAGATGGCCGCCGAGGAAGAGGAAACTCCAAAAGAAGAGGGGGATTCTCCCGCAGAAAACGAAGAGGAGCCGACAGACGGCGAAGCGGCCGGAGCAAAGAATGAATAGTCTGCTATTATAGTAATGGGGGCTTGAGATGAAGACAGCGGAAAGAGAAAAGTTATGGGAAGCTTATCAAAAAAATCCGTCGCCGGAACTACGCGAGCAGATTATATTGGAGTATGCGCCGTTAGTTAAAATTGTGGCGGGCAGGCTAAGTATGTATTTGGGCTATAACGTGGAATATGACGATCTGGTAGGATATGGCATATTCGGGCTGATTGACGCGATTGATAAGTTTAATTCCCAGAAAGATGTAAAATTTGAAACGTATGCAAGCCTTCGGATACGCGGGTCTATTTTGGATCAAATCCGCAAGATGGACTGGATTCCAAGAACCGTACGTCAGAAACAGAAAAAACTAGACGAAGCCATCAAACAGGTGGAAATGAGAACCGGCAAAAATGCCAGCGACGAAGAAATAGCGCAGGAAATCGGCATAACCGATGAAGAACTTTTGGTCTGGCAGTCTCAGCTTAAGATTACAAACGTTGTTTCACTGAACGAATATGTGGAACAGGGAAGCGAACCGGTTATGGACGCACGCTGCAATTCCCATTTTATACAGCCGGAAGAAAAAATTCAGGAAAACGAACTTAAAAAAGTTTTAAAAGATACATTGGAACTGTTAACGGAGAAAGAGAGAAAAGTAATAGAGCTTTATTATTATGAGGAGCTGACGTTAAAGGAAATCAGCAAAGTACTCGGCGTTTCCGAATCAAGGATTTCGCAGCTCCATACAAAAGCTCTGTTAAAAATGCGCAGAAAAATGGGCGGTTATATGGATATTGTTGTAGACTGAGGATGCAACGGCAAACATGCTCTGGGATTGAGGGAAGGAGGTATGTATATGGAAAACAGAAATGCTTATTTTAAACCGCTGATAAAAGACGGTATGCTTTTTTTGGATTTCTTCCCGGCGGAAGAAGGCGGAAAAGCATTGGATGCCAAAGAGGTGGTATCTTATCTGACAGGAGAGGGATATCATGAATATGACACAAGGGCGCTGAATCAGGCGGTTTCTTCTATGGTGCCGGAGCAGGTATTTGTCGGCCGGAGCAAGACGGACGTGATACCTGAAAAGGCCATTGTTTCTTTGTCGCTTGACGCGATGCTTATCCGCTGTAAATTCTATCCCGCTTCGGATGGGGGGCGCGCGGTTACGTTAGGCGACATACAGGATGAACTGGCACACAAAAAGGTGGTTTATGGCGTAGATGAAAATATGCTGAACCGGCTTATGGGGTACCGGGAGTATTGTACGGAGTATCTGATTGGCAAAGGGACGCCGCCTGCGCTGGGCAGGGACGCCAAGATAGAATATTATTTTTCAACCAGCAAAAGCTTAAAACCCAAACATAACGAAGACGGTTCCGTCAACTACCATGATTTAAACGTTATCAGTAAGGTAGAAGAAGGGCAGCTGATCGCGAAGCTGATTCCGGCGGTTCCCGGCAAGGCGGGACGGGATGTGCTTGGCTGCGAATTAAAGCCCAGGGAAGTGAAAGATTTAAAACTGTCCTTTGCAAATAATATCCGGGTATCGGAAGATGGGACGGAGTTGTATTCCGAAGTTACCGGACATGCATCTTTGGTGCAGGGCAAAGTCTTTGTTTCAAGCGTATATGAAGTTCCCGCAGATGTGGATAATTCGGTAGGGGATATCAATTATCCTGGCAATGTAAGTATAAAAGGCAATGTGAAAAGCGGGTTTATGATTTATGCAGAAGGGGATATTATGGTTGGCGGCGTTGTGGAAGGCGCGAAGCTTTATGCAGGCGGCCAGATTATCGTCCAGCACGGGATTCACGGTATGGGCAAAGGGGTTTTGTCGGCCAAAGGAAATGTGATTGCCAAATTTATTGAAGGCGCAACCGTCAAGTCAGGCGGTTATGTGGAAACGGAATCCATTATCCAGAGCAATGTTTCCGCCAATACGGAGATCAATGTCAGCGGCGGGAAAGGATTTATCCGCGGCGGCAGCGTACGCGCAAGCAATAAAATCTCCGCGCGTATTATCGGCTCTGAGATGGGTACGGGCACTATTGTAGAGGTTGGCGTGGAGCCGGAAAAAATGGAGCATTACCAGCAGCTGCAGGAACAGGCAAAGGAAATCGGCAAAAAGATCGAAGTTATCCGTCCGATTCTTATCAATTACAGTGAAAAACTCAAAGCCGGCGTGAAATTGCCGCCGGATAAGACACATTTTATGAAAACGCAGGTTATGGCGCTTAAAACGCTGCAAGGGCAGCTTGCCCCGATTAATGAAGAAATTAATTCGATGCGTATGAGTTTTATGAGCGCGGTAAAAGCCAAAATAGAGGTACAGGGGATTATTTATGCCGGGGTCACCATAAAAATCTCGGAACTTTCCCTGACGACGAAAAACGAAAGGCAGTACTGCCAGTTCTTTAAAGGGGACGGGGAGATTAAGGTGGCGAACTTGTAAACGGTACAGGCAGCTGCCTGTACAGCGGAGCGCCCGGGTACGGGCCGGAAGGATATGCGTGCAGGGCGCAGGAATGGTATGAGGTGGTAAAATGGCAGTTGGACCGGTAACATTAAACGGAATGATACCAAGGACGCAGGATATGGGCGTGCTCAAGCAGCAGGAGGACAGCAAGCCTTTGGTAGAACAGCACAATATCCAGGCGCATATAAAAACGCAGGAAAGCAGGCAGCTAAAGCAGGTAAACCATGCCGACGACGCGGATCAGCATGAAAAGCGTTACGATGCCAAAGAAAAAGGCAGCAATGAATACAAAGGGCAGCAGAAGAAAAAGAAGAAACCGGAAGAAAATGCGAAAAACAAAGCGGTATATATGCAGCAGGGCGGCCGTTTCGATATGAAAATATAGGTAACAGAGAACCGATTGGGCTGTTACGGACGTTAAGGAGGCAGGCATGACAGGAGTGGAGATTCTGTTACTGGTAATCGGAGTGGTATTTTACGTTGGCAGTTTCTTTCTGACCGAAAAATTAAGCCCCGGCGAGTTAAATAAAATCGGGGAATTGAGTAACGACGAGATCGAGAAAGTTATGGAGCGGGAACTGCAGAAAGCAGTTGGAGAGATTGAAGGCAGGGTAGAAGAAAAGGTTGAAGAGGTCATGATAAAATCCGAGCGTTCCATGGAAAAGGAATGCAATGAAAAGATTATGGCAATCAGTGAATTTTCGGATACGGTTGTGGAAACCATAAACAAAACTCACAATGAAATCATGTTTCTTTACAGTATGTTAAACGACAAGCATACGGAACTGACAAAATTTTCTGCTGAACTGCAGGAACTTGCAAATGATTTGGAGAAAAAAGACGAAAAACTCACAATGCATTTGACGCAGGCTGCGCCTGTAAGCGAAATCAAACCGGATCCGGCTGTCGAGCCGGAAGAGCTGCCCGTATCCAAAGAAAATACGGAGGAGAAGTTCCTGCCGAAAGAAGATTTTGCAGAATCAGAGGATGCAAACCACAACGCGGCGATTCTTTCGCTGCATAAAGAAGGGAAATCAAGCATTGATATTGCCAGGGAACTGGCTCTTGGCCTGGGCGAAGTGCAGTTAGTCATTGGATTGTATGAAGGGAAAAGAAAGAAGTGAAGCTGAAATATTATCTGAGAGGGATTGGGATTGGAATCCTTGTAACAACGCTTATTTTTATGATTGTGATTTCCATACGCAAAAATGATTCCGGGCCGCAGGACGGTTTTGTGCCGGAGACGGAATCCAAAACAGTTGCGCAGGTGAATAAGGAGAGGCAGGAAGATACACAGACTGCCCTTGTGGATACAGAGACGGAAACGGCGCCTCCTTTGGAAACGGAAACGCAGCAGACACAGCCGTTTGAAGGCGCCGGTTTAGATTTTCAGGATATGCCGGATGAAACGGAGGCAGACGAACCGGAGACAGGCGAGGCAGCGCCGGACGAACCGAACGTCGAGCCAAAGCCGCAGGAAAAAATACGCGTTGAAATCAGCGGAGGCCAGTATTCGGATGTGGTCTGTAAGAAGCTGGAGGAAGCAGGCCTGGTGGACAATGCCAAAGCATTTAACGATTTCCTCGTCCAAAAGGATTATGATAACTCCATTCTTCCGGGCGTATATGAAATTCCAAAGGGAGCTACTTATGAAGAAATTGCAGTTCTTTTGACTACCAAAGTAGAATAAGCCCTGTTTTTTTAAAATTACTTGACACTCTGTTGTTTCTGTGCTAAAGTGTAATAGTTGTTGAAAGCAAGCAGAGTGTCCGCTCTCACCGAAGCGCAATTGGGCGACTTATGGTTCATAATTCAGGCAGCGCTTTTATGCTGTTTTGAAACGCATGATAGTGGATAGGTATGCTGTCCACTTTTTTATTTGCCGCAAAGTGAAGTCTGTTTGTTGCTTGCCCGTATCCGGGGGATATGTGCGGCGGCGATTATTTTAAAATGTATTTTGGAGGTGCACAACCATTAGCGAATTAATGATTAATGAACAGATCAGGGACAGGGAGATCCGTCTGATCGGAGTAAACGGAGAACAGCTTGGAATCATGCCAACGAGGGAAGCCATGAAGCTGGCCGAGGCAGCAGAACTTGATTTGGTGAAAATTGCCCCGACTGCAAAGCCGCCTGTATGTAAGATTATTGATTATGGAAAGTACAGGTATGAACTGGCAAGAAAAGAAAAAGAAGCTAAGAAGAAGCAGAAGGTTGTCGAGGTTAAGGAAATTCGTATGTCACCAAATATTGAATCCAATGATTTGCAGACCAAAACGAATGCGGCAAAGAAATTCCTTACAAAAGGTAACAAAGTAAAAGTCACACTGCGTTTTCGAGGACGTGAGATGACCCACATGCAGAGCAGCAAGCACATCTTAGATGATTTTGCGGAAAGCCTTGCAGACGTAGCAATAATAGAGAAAGCGCCGAAAGTGGAAGGCAGAAGCATCAGCATGGTGCTTTCAGAGAAAAAATAGCATTTTTAAGGAGGAAATAACTATGCCCAAAATGAAAACCAGCAGAGCAGCTGCAAAACGCTTTAAAGTTACAGGAACAGGGAAATTAAAGAGAAATAAAGCTTATAAGAGCCACATCTTAACAAAGAAGAGCCCCAAGACCAAGAGGAACCTCAGGAAGCCGGCAATTACGGACGCTTCCAACGTTAAGACTATGAAGAAGATTTTACCGTATTTATAGGAATCAGTTAAGGAGGAATAGAAAATGGCAAGAGTGAAAGGCGGATTAAATGCCAGAAAAAAACACAATAGAATTTTAAAATTGGCCAAGGGCTACAGAGGAGCCAGATCCAAACAGTACAGGGTTGCGAAGCAGTCCGTTATGAGGGCTTTGGCAACGTCTTATTCCGGAAGGAAAGAAAGAAAGCGGCAGTTCCGCCGTTTGTGGATTGCCCGTATCAATGCGGCGGCAAGGATAAACGGGATTTCTTACAGCCAGTTTATGTACGGCTTAAAGTTAGCCGGAGTGGATATGAACCGCAAGATGTTGGCAGAACTTGCAGTCAGCGATGCGGAAGGTTTTGCAACATTAGCGGAACTTGCAAAGAGCAAGGTAGCATAAGTTTTTGTGAAAAGCGGACAGGCAGAGGCCTGTTTAAAAAGAATCCTGAAATTTCAGGATTCTTTTATTTTTTGCTAGGAATCGTGTTTAAAACGTGGTATGATAGTTATAATTATGAAAAAGGAGGAATTTTCTATGGCAATTTTGGTAACAGGCGGCGCCGGCTATATCGGCAGCCATACGTGTGTGGAAATGTTAAACGCTGGATATGAGGTAGTTGTATTGGATAACCTTTCCAATTCCAGTGAGAAGTCTTTGGAACGCGTAAAACAGATTACGGGCAAAGAAGTTACATTTTATAAAGGGGACATTTTAGACCGCGATATTTTGAAGAAAGTTCTCGAAACAGAAAAGATTGAAAGCTGCATCCACTTTGCAGGTTTAAAAGCAGTCGGTGAATCTGTGGCAAAACCATGGGAGTATTACAACAATAACATTGCCGGTACGCTTTCCCTGGTCGATGAGATGCGCCAACACGGCTGCAAAAATATTATTTTTTCATCCTCTGCAACGATTTACGGCGATCCGGCTATTATCCCGATTACCGAAGAGTGCCCGAAGGGCGTCTGCACAAACCCGTACGGCTGGTCGAAGTCGATGTTAGAACAGATATTGAGCGATATGCAGAAAGCGGATCCGGAATGGAACGTCATTTTGCTTCGTTATTTCAACCCAATCGGCGCGCATAAGAGCGGCTTAATCGGTGAAAACCCGAACGGGATCCCGAATAATTTAATGCCGTATATTACGCAGGTTGCCGTTGGCAAGTTAAAAGAATTAGGCGTTTTCGGCGATGATTACGATACGCCGGACGGAACGGGCGTGAGAGATTATATCCATGTTGTCGATCTGGCGATTGGCCATGTAAAGGCAATTAACAAGTTAAAGGAAAATGTCGGGCTTGGCATTTACAACCTTGGGACGGGTACCGGGTACCGC
>CAJTLD010000059.1:0-932 GCA_910577065.1 uncultured Lachnospiraceae bacterium
TTTCAAAAATTTTATCTGCCATGAATTTTTCTCCCTTCCTCTTTTCCGGGTTCTTTTGCCCCGGCGAACTGTACATCGACGGCATTTCGATTCGTTACAATACTATATGCGGAAAGATTGTTTTTAGTACCTGACGCGCTCTCTTTGCGCCGTTTTTTACCCGCATATCAAAGCTTACTGATTATATTTAACATGTTATTGTTACAAAAATGCGCTGTTTCTGTCGATAATGAACGGGATTATTATGACAAACAGATAGCAGACAGCCCAAACGGCTGCCTGCCCAATTCAAAAAAACCTTTGTATTCCCTTTTCGCGCGGTCCGTTACGGTAAACTCTCAGACCACACGCTCTAGCGTTCCCATATCTTATCATAAAAACCGGAAGCCGGATACGCGTTTCCAGGCTCAGAAAGGCAAATCACCGGATCGGAATATAAATCACAGGAAACAAACAAAACGGCGTCCCTCGTCCACGCATGCAGCTTCTCCCGAAATGCCGTAACCGCATCCTCCTCCAGCGCTTCCGCGCGCCCGGACGATTCTTCCGAATCCCCAATCCAAAATTCTGCCGCTCCCTCGTCTGCACAAACGGCTGTTTTCTGCCCTGAATCCAGATAAAACACGGAAAAACGGTACTCCGCAGACCCCTGGCCTTCCCAGATATGGCTTATCAGCAGATACTCCTGCCCGTCTTTTCGTACAAGCCCAATCTGGCCGTTCCCCGCATGGGCATGCGTCACTTCACCGCTGACATAAAGCGCATCCTCGCAAAAGCTGCCGTCCGGCCTTCCTTCATATACTTTGATATAGGCAAGCCCCATTCCTCCAAGATATTGTTCCGCGGACCCCACCGCATCCGCCGTATCGATCAGCAAATCAATTCTGTCCTCTATCCCGTCGTGCGTCACATCGGCCGTTTCCGAATAAATT
>CAJTLD010000059.1:1036-16933 GCA_910577065.1 uncultured Lachnospiraceae bacterium
TGTGCCCGCCGCTCTCCTGCGCTTTTTCTGTATCCGTATCCTCTTTTGCCATATCCTTATGCAAAGAATCTTCCTTTAGTGCAGCTTCCGTTCCCTCCTCCGTTTCCGTCACGGAATATGCCCCCTCATTTCCTCCGGCTGCTTTTTTGACGCCCGGATTGGTGCCAAACCCAACCAAACAGACAGCCACCAAAACAGCCGCCAGACCCGCCGCATATGCCGCAGGCTTTTTATAACACATAATATGCTTCACCCTGCTTTTGGTATTTCCCTCCCCAAATGCCGTCGGCGTCCCGCGAAATCCACCCTTCCCGGCGGAAAGGGCTAACAGGGACATGCAATATTTTGCCCGGATATCTTCCTTTATCTGCCTCATCACGGTTTCGTCGCAGGACAGTTCCATATCCTGTTCCGACGCAAGGAATGCAATCCATACCAGCGGATTAAACCAGTGAACCGTAAGCGCTGCAAACGCAAGCAGCTTTATAAACGGATCCCCCCGTTTGATATGCGTTTTTTCGTGCAGAACAATATACTCCTGCTCCGTTTCGGACAAATAACCGGGCAAATAGATTTTAGGAGCCAGCACCCCCATAGCAAACGGCGTATCGATATAATCGGAAATATAAATATTTTCTGTGATACAGACAGCTCCCTGAAGCCTCCTTTTCAGCCGGACGGCAGAAATAAACCCATAGCTTGCCATGCACGCCATGCCAAGCAGCCAGATAAAAGCCGCCGCATAAAACGCCGTTTCTTTCCGTCCGTCTGCCTGCGCGCCTTTTTCCGGCAAAGAGGCCGCCCCGCCGCTCGGCGCGCCCTTTGTATCCTGGACAGAAGGTACGCCGGGCGCAACAGGCGTTTTCCCCAAAGCCTGCGTCTTTGCTTCAACCGGGTTTTGCACCGCAGAAGATTCCCATATCCGCAAAACAGAAAACGGGGACGCTGCGGCAGCCGGGCACAGCAGCCGAAACAGCACAACGCTCCAGAGCAGGTAACAATACAGTCTTGGCGCTCTTCTTAAAAACAGGCGGATTCCCAAAACCATACAGATAATGACGCCGGCCGTCATGCTCATATGCACTACCCGTGAAAAAATGCCGTATAAAATACCGTTCCCCATTTACGTTTCCTCCCCTCTGTTTTGATGTTCCTCAATGATTTTTTGAATCTCTTCAATTTCTTTTTGCGACATCTTTTTTTTGGATGTAAAAGCCGCCAGGAAGCGGGGCAGCGAACCGTGAAACGTTTCTTCGACAAACCGCTCGCTCTGTCCCGCCAAAAAATCCTCTCTGCCGACCAAAGACGTTACCTGGCCGTCCCTGTTCTGGAACAGGCCTTTTTCGCAAATGCGGCGCAAAACCGTATGCGTTGTGGATTTCTTCCAGTTTAACCTGGCTGCGCACAGCTTTACCAGTTCGCCGGACGGAATTGGCTCGTTTTCCCATATTAACTCGGCAAACCGCATTTCTACCTCTCCTAATCTATATTCTGCCATAATTTCCTCCTTTCTGTATCTGCAAACGCGTTGGCAGGATTCATTGGTTTACACATTGTAAACCACAGATTCAGTTTACATCATGTAAACCAAATTGTCAACAAAAAAAGCGAAATGTTTTTGTTTCGCCCCAAAACATTTCGCTTTCATTTGCCGTTTCCGCTTACGGCGCCCGCCTTTCTTGTGCCAATACCGTAACCGTCTGAAACGGGATCCGGATTCCGTTTTCCCGGAACGCTTCCACTAACTGTTCCCGGATATCGCTGCACGCCAGAAAGCTGTCGTCAAGCGTTTCCGTCCACACGGTTGTTTTTAATATAATCCCGTTTTGCGTATAGCCCTTAATAAAAACTTTATTGTCCGTTGTATTCAATGTCAGTTCATGCGCAATGCAGATTTTTTGCATACACTGCATCGCTTTTTTTATATCGGAATCGTATGCTATTTCAATTTCCATAAAATTCCCGATATTTTCCGTAAAATTCGTATTTGTAATCACCGCGGCGTCCATTACGGAATTGGGCACAATACAGCTTTCCCCGTTAAACTGCCGGATTACCGTATGGCGTATCGTGATATCCTTTACAATCCCTTCCGCTATTACGCTGCTGCCCTGTACCACCCGGATTTTTTCATCCACGTTATAAGGCTTTGACATGGAAAGGGAAATCCCGCTGATCACATTAGAAAGCGCCTGCTGCGCGGCAAACGTTGCAATTGCGACCAAAAGAGAACTGCTCTGCAAAAGCGTCTTGCTGATATCCTTTGTAACTTCAAACTGCTGCGCAAGCGTGTAAAGCACAACAATCATAACAATCACATTTGCTATACTTTTCATAAAACGCAGATGCACGGAATTGCGTTTTTTTGACATCAGCTTAAATACCAGGTTCACAACCCGGTTTATCAGCAGTTCTGCAAAAATAAACAATCCTATTTTCAAAAAAATATTCATCCCGCACCCCCATGCACAGCCGCGAAAAACAGGCCTTCCAAAGCATTATTTTAAGTTCAGTTTTGCAAACGCCTCTGCAAACGCGTTATTGATCGGCTCTTTGGCCTCTTTTTTCTGCTTGTCCAGATACCGCTGCACGTCTTTTTTGCCTACGCCCGCCCCTTCTTTTTCACGGCGCGCTTTAAACGCAGACAGTTTTTCTTTATAGCCGCATGCACAGATAAAAGTTTCCTCTTCGCCTTTTACGTACATTTCCATCTTCTTATGGCATTTGGGACAGCGCGCGTTTGTCACCTTCGAAACCGTTTCCCTGTGGCCGCATTCCCTGTCCTGGCATACAAGCATTTTGCTGTTTTTGCCGTTGACGGAAAGCATCCTCTTGCCGCAGACGGGGCACTTTTTATTGGTCAGGTTGTCATGGCGGAACGTCCCTTGCCCCGTCTTAATATCCCCGGTAATTTCCACGGTGTATTCCCGAATGCTTTTTAAGAAATCTTCTTTTTTGATCCGCCCTTTTGCAATGCCGGAAAGCTTCATTTCCCATGCCGCCGTCAGTTCCGGTTTCTTTAGATCCGCCGGAACCAGTTCCAAAAGCTGTTTGGCTTTGGATGTAATAAAAATGTCCTTGCCCCTTTTTTCCATTAAAAAGGTGTTAAAAAGCTTGTCAATAATATCCGCGCGCGTAGCAACCGTACCAAGGCCTCCCGTCTCGCCGAGCGTTTTTGCCGCCGCCGCATCCTTTGTTTCCATGTATTTGACCGGGTTTTCCATTGCAGAAAGAAGCGTCGCTTCGTTAAACGGCGCAGGCGGCTTCGTCTTGCCGCTTGTCAGCTTCGCCTTCCCGGCGAAAAATGCCGCTCCCTTTTTGAGTTCCGGCAGGGCCTGTTCTTTTACGCCGCTCTCTTCCTCTTCTTCCTCGTCCAGATCCTGCGTCGTTTCATACGCTTCCTTCCAGCCCTGGCTTTTGACGATTTTCCCCTTTGCCACAAAAATTTCCCCTGCAGCTTCGCCCTGCATCGTCGTCTGCTCATACTCAAACGGCGGATATAAAACCGCCATAAAGCGCCTGACAACCAAATCGTAAATCCTGCGTTCCTCTACGGTCATATGCTCGAACTGCACAAACTGCTCCGTCGGAATAATGGCGTGGTGATCGCTGACCTTTTTGTTGTCCACAAAGGATGCGTTCGTTTTGATTTGCTTCATGGAAAGGCTGCCCGCCATTTTTTTATAAGGACCTACGGCGCAGGCTTTTAATCGTTCTCTGATGGTTTCCGCTACATCCGTGCCGATATAGCGAGAATCGGTTCTGGGATAAGTGAGCACCTTGTGGTTTTCATACAGGCGCTGCATGATATTTAACGTTTCTTTTGCCGAATAGCCAAAGCGCTTGTTGGCGTCCCTCTGCAGTTCCGTCAGATCGTATAGACCCGGCGCAAACGATTTCTTGGAGGACTTTTCGATTGTTGTAACGGTTATTTTCTTACCGTTTAACGCCTGGCTCAGTTCCTGCATACGCTCCTTTTTTAATGTGCGGCTGCTTTTCGTTTTTTTATCCTGCCAGGTCCAGACTACGCCGCCGGCCTGCATGGTCAGGCCAAAATATTCCTGCGGCTTAAACTTCCGGATCTCCTCTTCCCGCCTGGCAATCATGGCAAGCGTAGGCGTCTGTACGCGGCCGCAGGAAAGCTGCGCGTTGTATTTGCAGGTCAGCGCGCGGGTAGCGTTGATGCCAACGAGCCAGTCCGCTTCGGCGCGCGCTTCGGCCGCGGCATAGAGATTGTTATATTCGCGCCCGTCCTTTAGGTTGGCGAAGCCTTCACGGATCGCCTTATCGGTAACCGAAGAAATCCAAAGGCGCTTTAACGGCTTCCTGCATCCGGCTTTTTCCAAAATCCAGCGCGCCACAAGTTCGCCTTCCCGGCCTGCGTCGGTGGCTATGACTATCTGGCCGATATCCTTACGGTAAAGCTGTGTTTTGACGTCTTTATATTGTTTTGCGGTCTGCTTGATGACGACGAGCTGCATGCTCCCCGGCAGCATCGGCAGCGTTTCCAGATTCCACTGCGCATATTTTTTATCGTATTCTTCCGGATCCGCGAGCGTCACCAGATGGCCGAGCGCCCAGGTGACAACATAGTCTTTTCCCTCCATGGCGCCGGGAAGCTTTTTGGTACAGTGCAGTACGCGGGCAATGTCCCTGGCCACGGATGGTTTCTCTGCAATTACGAGTGATTTCATATTGTTCTCCTTTTTGTCAGGTTCTGTCTTTTATTATAGTCTATCCGTCTGGTATCTTCAATGGTCAAAATCCGGCTTTACAAAAAATCGTTTAGCGACCCAAACGTATATCCCATCTCTTCCCACTTTGTCAGCAGTTCATCCATAATCTGCCCATTTGTCGAAGATGTGCTGTGCAAAAGCACAATCGCCCCCGGATGTATCCGCGGCAAAAGTTTTGCATACGCTTCGTCGGGCGTCGGCTGGTCGTCCTGATACCAGTCGACATATGCAAGGCTCCAGAAAAACGTATGGTATCCCATCTCTTTTGCCATTTTTAAATTTTCCATATTAAATTTCCCCTGCGGAGGACGGTACAGCTTTACCATTTCTTCCCCGGTAATCTCCTGATACAGCTTCTCCACATCTTCCATTTCCTTCCCAAAAGACGTTTTATCGCTGATTTTGGACATATCCGGGTGATGGTAAGTATGGTTTCCGACCAAATGGCCTTCCTCTGCCATGCGCTTTACGATCTCCGGCGCGGTTTCCAAAAAATTCCCAACGACAAAAAAAGCGCCTGTCGCATTGTGTTTTTTCAGGGCGTCCATAATTTTTTCCGTATTGCCGTTTTCATAACCGCAGTCAAACGTTAAATAAATCACATTTTTCTCAGCGTCCCCCACATAATAAGCGTCTTCCTTTTCCAGTTCTGCGGCGCTGACATTCCCGGTGGGCGTCGTCCCTTCTTCCCCAAAGCCTAACCCCCAGTTATCCGTCGCATTTTTCAGCGCTTTCGCTCCGCCAAACACCTCTACGATCTTAGCGGCGCCCGCCCCCGCTCCATACATAACCAGAAACAGCAGCAGTATCAACAGTGTTTTCTTATATTTCATAAGCACCTGCCAAAAATTCTCTTATTTCATTCTATGAAGCGTTTTTTGTTTCATTCTGATTTTGCATGAAATACAGGCAATGAAATTTTATTAAAAGCAGTTGAGAAAATCTTCCATTAGCGTTAAAATTTAAAGTAACTTACGAAAGAACGAGGAAACAAAAATCATGCTTTTAAATATTCCCGAAACAGGCGTAATAAAAAAACAAAGTTTTGAAATCAAACAAGATGTTTCCATCCTATACGGCTTCAACAACTGTGGAAAAACCACAATCCTAAAAGCGCTGGACCAAGTTTTTCAAAACCGGCTGATGGAACAGTTTATCCAGGGACAAATCGGCGCATTGGCCATATATATTCCAACCAACCGGATTATTATTAGCGAAAATAACACGGATAAACTGCGGTTAAGGGACTGCGAAGAGTTCATCCATTACCAGAAAGACAGTTATAAAGATTACAGCCTCCATCTAAAACGGCTGCGCGATCATCTTCTGGCAAATGAAGCAATACGCCGTTTTATCCGCCATGCCATCCGCAGGATTTTTGGAATTGATATCAAAGAAATCTTTGACCGGCACAGCGATGGAATTGAAAATATCATCCATATTTATCTAAACATAATATGGGCGATGACCTGGGATACAGACGTTTCCTCTTTGACGGACACCTCCTTCCACAAGCTGCTGTCCCAAAAGCAGATCTATGTAATGATAGATGAAATCGAAATGTTTCTGCACGTAAATATCCAATCCAAATTGATAAACAGCATGAAAACAGATTTTTGCAGTTGCAGATTTATCCTGACCACGCACTCCCCTCTTTTGTTGACAAGATATCAGGACTGCATGATATACAACATAAAAAACGGCCGTTTAGAACAAATTGAAGAAACTATGTACTATGAAGATTTGGATATAATATACGAACAGCTATTCGCAGTAGAAGAACTGCCGGCGGATATCAGAGAAGATATTAATTATCTTGGAACAGTAATTATGAATGTTCAAAATACAGACATCGAACGAATCAACACTATTGTGGGCAAACTAAAAAAAGGATATCCCAATTTATTCAGAAGATACAACAAAATTATTACAAAAGCATTGCATATTGGAGAAAAAAATGATGAAATTAAACCGGACATACGCTCCCAAAGCGTTATCCAAAACGAATAAAGAATTTAAAACTGCAATCGCAGGTATGAATACAAAAGAAGCATATGATTTTTATAAATCCCATAAGAGAAAATATTGTTACAATACAGCCGAAACCAAACTGCATTTTCGAAAAATGAACCAGGAGAGATGCTCCTTTTGCACAAAACTGATACAAGATTTTGACGACGCAATGACAGTTGAACACATTCAGCTAAAAAAAGATTATCCAAAGAAGATATTTCAATGGAGCAACCTACTATGCGCTTGTGCAACATGCAATACCAAAAGAAGCGCACGCGCGCACGATCCTACAAAATATCTGGATCCTTCCAAAATAGAAAACATTGAAAACTACTTCTGTTTCTGGTTGGATGGAATGATTACTGTAAACAAAACCTTAACAAAACAAGAACAGGCAAAAGCAGAATATATGATTCGGCTATACCAATTAAACCGAATAGGGCTTGTCTGCAAAAGGCGCGAATTTATGCGAGATCTGATATCAGACGACGTCTTTTATAACAAATTAAAAAAACTGGACAAGTCAAGCCAAAACATAATATTTTTATCTGTATTTACATATTATAGGAGGTGTAAAGAAGAAAATGGAGAGTAAGGTGTTCACATTGGATCAGACCACAATCAAAAAACTTCTGACCATTTTTAAGCTTATCATCCCGGATTTCCAAAGAAATTTTGTCTGGAAAAAATCCAAAAAAGAACAGCTGTTATCTTCCCTGTTCCGTGGGTTTCCCATCGGCGCAATCACGCTTTATGAAGATAAAAACGCCTACTATATTATTGACGGCCTGCAGCGGATCAACACGCTGAACCAATACCTTTCACGCCCGGGCTCTATTATATCATTTGATCCATTTTACAAAAAGGTAGAAGCAGATATTCATTTGTTCTTAGAAACCAAACAATTAACAGATATAGAACCATTCTTAAAAAAACAGATTAAAACATGGTACGGCAGACTAAGCCACCTATACGAATTTGAAAAAGTAAGCGTCCTATACACCGTATTAAAAAATAGCGACGCAAAAACTGCAAAAGCATTTGAAAATCTGGAACTGGTTGAAGAACTTTTAGAAATCCTGAAAGCCAAGATTGAAATCGCTTATGACGATATCGCCCTGATTATTTACCGGGGCAGCAAGGATGATCTGCCCGAACTATTTAAAAACATAAATACCGGAAGCGTAGCCCTGTCGCAATATGAGATCCTGCAATCCGTCTGGAACAGCTATCTTTTAGACAAAAGTCTTGTTTCAAAAACCTGCGACGCATTTTACCGAGAACTGGAATTAATCCGAAACGATTATGAAATAGACGCTGTAAAAGAATCCGGTATATTCGATATCTTTAAAAATATTGCAGGGTTAAACCACGTTATCTGCTGCCAAGAAGAATGTGACATTATTTTCCGGTTCGCAGGATTTAAAAAACTGTCAAAGCCTATAAGCTTCAAAAAAGGAATCACAAAATATTACGAAAACGACAGTATAGCCTTTGAAATATATTCCATGCTTTTATGCAACGTACCAAACCAGATTGTAAAAGCAATCGATTCCGTTTACCGGCATAATAATAATGAAAGTATCAGCCACTTTATCGAACAGCTCAACAATATCATTATAGAAGCCGTCGAAATTGCCATAAGGGAACTGAAAAAAAAGAATACGGATTTATTAGAAAGCAAATACCACTCCTTTTATATCCTTGCCGGCATTATCTATTCCAGGTACGATATTAACGTCCAGAACCTGACGGTAAAACAGACTGGGCTTAACGCAGAAATATATCACACATGTATGGACATTGAACACCATAAAAAAAACAAATGGTTTGTAGACGAAAACCGTCAGGTGGGATTCCTCAATATCAAAATTGAAAACCTGCTGGAACTAAAGCTGGCTCCTTCTCTCCAATCGGACCAGAAAAAACGCGCGCCTCTAGAAATAAAAATTGAAGACAACATCATAAGCGCCCATACCGTAAAAGAATTTTATCAAAAAATCTTTGAACATTTAGATGACAAATTTGACCTGCACGGCAACATACCTTACGCAACCGGCAGGAAACGTTATCTGATCAACTGGACAAAGTATCACATTAACGGCGACCGCTTTATTTCACCGGTTAAAGTCAGAGATTACTATATTGAAACGCATAAAAGCAGAAGCGGGGCATTGCGTGATATATACAATTATATAAAAAGTATCGGCGTTGACGTCAGCTATACCGACTAAGCCAAATTATTTTAAAATACAATCCCCAGCATCGTAAGCCCGCAGGCCGGGGCGGTCGGCCCCGCCGCCGCCCGCTCCCTCAGCTCCAAAATATCCTTTACCTGCTCCGGCGCGATCATTCCGCTTCCGACCTGAATCAGCGTTCCGGCAATAATCCGCACCATATTATACAAAAACCCGTTCCCGCAGATCCGGATCGAAATCACATCTCCCGCCTTGTCCACATCCAGCGTATAAACCGTGCGCACCGTCGTTTCCGCACAGGTATGCACCGAACAAAAGCTCCGAAAATCATGTTCTCCCACCAGATACAAAGCAGCCTGCCTCATCCGCTCCACATCCAAATCATAATAATAAAAATACGTATCATACCGCCTAAGCGGATCGCGGAACCTGCGGTTCAAAATCCGGTACTCATAAGTCTTCCTGCTCTCACAGCGTCTCGGATGAAAATCCGCCGCCACCTCCTTCGACTCCTGCACCACAATATCCAAAGGAAGCCTCTGGTTTAACGCATACGAAATCTTCTCCGCAGGAATCCGCGTATCCGTATCAAACACCGCCACATTCCCCATAGAATGCACCCCCGCATCCGTCCTGCTCGCCCCGGTCACCGCAATCGGCTCCCCCAGCAAATCAGAAAGAGCCTGGTTTAAAACAGACTCAATCGTAATCCCGTTCGGCTGCACCTGCCAGCCATGATAATTGGTACCC
This sequence comes from uncultured Lachnospiraceae bacterium, assembly GCA_910577065.1. Taxonomy (GTDB): domain Bacteria; phylum Bacillota; class Clostridia; order Lachnospirales; family Lachnospiraceae; genus Roseburia_B. Next base: position 10,734 of record CAJTLD010000059.1, read on the forward strand.
TCGTAAGCCACAGTCAGACATACCCGCATAAAATTCCTCCTCATAATATCGCAGCACACACCTGTCCGTTCTGAAAGATTCCCGATAACGTAGCCAGGAGGAGGCTGCGGCAGAGGGGAATGGATTCCGGGCATTGTGATTGGATTTAGAACTTCTTAATCCATAAACACCGCCCGAAAGACATTCCCCTCTGCCACAGACTCCTCCTGGCGGCGCATCGCCAAAAATCTTTCACCTCATCCCCCAAACACCCTCCACAAAACAATTCCTCCAAAGTACACCGCCAAAACCAAATACCCCTTAAAATCTTCCTTCCGATACCGAAGCGGCTTCATCTTCGTCCTCCCCGCTCCGCCCATATAACACCGCGCCTCCATCGCCATCGCCAGATCATCCGCGCGCCGGAACGCGCTCACAAACAACGGCACTAAAAGCGGAACCATCGCTTTCGTGCGCTTCACCAGATTCCCGTTCTCAAAATCCGCCCCGCGCGCCGTCTGCGCCTTCATAATAATATCCGTTTCTTCAATCAGAATCGGAATAAACCGAAGCGCAATCGACATAATCATCGCAATCGAATGCACCGGCACCTTCACCTTAGACAGCGGCATCAGCGCTTTTTCCAGCCCGTCCGTAAGCTGGTTGGGCGTAGTCGTCAGCGTCATTACCGACGTCCCCACAATCAGATAAATCAGCCGCACCAGCATAAACCCAGCATTCTTGACGCCCTCTAACGTTATCTTCAAAATCCCATACGAAAACAGCACGCGATCCCCCGGCGTTAAAAACAGATTAAACAGCGCCGTAACCACCATCAAAACCAGAATCGCCTTCAGCCCTTTCACCATATAAGAAAACGGCACCTTCGAGCTGCGTATCACACAGACCAAAAATACGGTTACCACCGCAAACCCCACCACGTCCCGAAACAGAAACAGCGATAAAATATAAACAAACGTGCCAAACAGCTTCACACGCGGATCAAGCCTGTGGATGGGGGAATCCGCCGGATAATACTGTCCCAGTGTAATCTCTCTAAACATAAGCCCTTCCTTCTATCTGAATGCCTTAAGGATGCTTTCCATTGCCTCCTCTACCGTCGTTGCCGCGCTGTTTACCGGAAGTCCCTGCTCTTTTAGCTCATGCATCAGATACGTAACCTGCGGCGCCGCAAGCCCGACCGCTTCCAGCTCCTTATAGTGCAAAAACACCTCGCCCGGCGTCCCGTCGTACATGATTTCCCCGTCGTTCATCACAATCATGCGCTCCACGTACTTTGCCACGTCCTCCATGCTGTGCGACACCAAAACCACCGTCATGTTCCGTTCTTTATGCATCGCTGCAATCAGATCCAGTATTTCGTCCCGCCCCTTCGGGTCAAGCCCCGCCGTCGGTTCGTCCAGAATCAGCATCTTCGGCTTCATCGCCAGAACGCCCGCAATCGCCACGCGGCGTTTCTGCCCGCCGGAAAGGTCAAACGGCGACTGGTAATAAAGCTTCTCCGACATCCCGACGCTGCGCAGCGCCTCAAACGCCCGCAGGCCCGCTTCGTTTTTGGAAAGCCCCTGGTTGATCGGGCCAAAGCACACGTCGTCAAAAATCGTCGTTTCAAACAGCTGGTGCTCCGGATACTGAAACACCAGGCCCACCTGGGTGCGAAGCTCCCTTTTGTCGTAATCTTCCTCGTAAATATCCCGGCCGTTAAAATAAATCCCTCCCGACGTCGCCTTAATAAGCCCGTTAAAATGCTGGATTAGCGTCGATTTGCCCGAGCCGGTATGCCCGATAATGCCGATAAACTCCCCGTCCTCCAGTTTTAAGTTGATATTTTTTAACGCCCAGCGCTCATACGCCGTCCCTTCGCTGTACACATAGCTTACTTTATCTAAAATCAATGACATTATTTCTTGCTCCCATATAGCTGTACCAGTTCGCCCGTCAGTTCTTCCCTTGTCAGTATCCCCCTGGAAACGGACAGCCCCGCTTCCCGCAGCTTATGCGCCAAAAGCGTAATCTGCGGCACGTCCAGACGGTATTTTTTCAACTTGTCCACCTTGGAAAAAATCTCCTTCGGCGTCCCCTGCATCACGATTTTGCCCTGATCCATCACATATACAAAATCGGCGTCCACGACCTCTTCCATATAATGCGTAATCAAAAGAACCGTCACGCCCTTTTTTTTGTTCAGGGCATGGACGGCGTTTAACACTTCCTTCCTGCCGTTCGGGTCAAGCATGGCGGTCGGCTCGTCCAGCACAATGCACTTTGGCTCCATCGCCATTACGCCCGCAATCGCCACGCGCTGCTTCTGCCCGCCGGAAAGCCGGTTCGGGGAATGGCTGCGGTAATGCAGCATGCCGACCGATTTTAGGCTTTCCTCGACACGCGTCCAGATTTCATCCGTCGGCACGCCGATATTTTCCGGGCCGAACCCCACATCCTCTTCGACAACGCTTGCAATAATCTGGTTGTCCGGATTCTGGAACACCATGCCCGCCGAACGCCGGATATCGTAGGTATGCTTCCCGTCGGACGTATCCATCCCGTCCACAAACAGGGTTCCTTCCCCCGGCACAAGCAACGCGTTGATATGCTTTGCAAGCGTCGACTTGCCCGATCCGTTATGCCCCAGAACAGCGATAAACGAACCGGGCTGCACGTCCAGATCAATATGGTCTAAGGCGGTCTGGATGGATTCCACATTTCCTTCCTCGTCCCGCCTGATGTATTCGTGTACTAACCTGTCTGCTTTGATGATCTCCATATTATGTCTCCTGTTCCTCCCAGTGCAGACGGTGCAGCACGCCTTCTGTCTGCATATCCGCAAACCCGTTCTGGCGCAGCGCCTCGTAAAGCAAAATGGCCGCCGAATTGGACAGGTTCAAAGAGCGCGTCCTGCCCACCATCGGAATCCGCACGCAGCGATCCGGGCGCTCCACTAAAATCTCCTCCGGAATCCCCGCGCTCTCCTTGCCGAACACCAGATAACAGTCCGGCCCGTAAGCCGCCTGCGTATAAACCTGCCTGGCCTTTGTCGTTGCAAAATAAAGCTGCGCCCCGGGATTTTTTTCCAGAAAATCCGCCCAGTTTATATAACGCGACACATCCAGCTTGTGCCAGTAATCCATTCCGGCGCGCCGCAGTTCCTTTTCCCCCAGCCGAAATCCCAGCGGCTCAATCAGATGCAGCCTTGTGCCCGTCGCCGCGCACGTCCGTCCGATATTGCCGGTATTTGCCGGAATCTCCGGCTCATATAATACAATATTCATTCTGTTCACCGCATGTCCTTTTCAAGCAAAATACATTCAGACACATTCCAGGCGGCGGACAAAGCGTTCGATATGCTCCGCCGCTTTTTTCAGATCCGAAAGGGACGACGCGTACGACACGCGGACAAACCCTTCGCCGCCCGCGCCAAAAGCCGTCCCCGGCACAACCGCCACCTTTTCACACTCCAGCAGCCGTTCGGCAAACTCCTCCGACGTCATGCCGAACTTTTTGATACAGGGAAACATATAAAACGCCCCGTACGGCTCAAAGCAGGGAATCCCCATTTCCCGAAACCGGTGCAGAAGGTAGCGCCTTCTCGCATCATACTCGTTCCGCATCTTTTCCACGTCCGCGTCCCCGTTTCTAAGCGCCTCCACCGCCGCATACTGGCTCGTCGTCGGCGCGCACATAATCGCATACTGATGGATTTTCAGCATCTGCTCCAGAATCAGCTGCGGCCCGCACGCATACCCCAGCCGCCAGCCCGTCATTGCATACGCTTTAGAAAACCCGTTGATTAAAATCGTCCGCTCCCGCATCCCGGGCAGAGAGGCAATCGTCACATGCGCTTCCTCCCCATATGTAAGTTCCGCATAGATTTCATCGCTTAAGAGGTACAAATCATGCTCCAGCACAACTTTTGCGATCTCCTCCAAATCCTCCCGCCGCATAATCGATCCGGTCGGGTTGTTCGGAAACGGCAGCACCAAAAGTTTGGACTTTGGCGTAATTGCCGCCCGAAGTTCTTCTGCCGTAAGCCTAAATTCATGTTCGGCCTTCAGCTCAATCACTGCCGGAACGCCGCCCGCAAGCGCCGCGCACGGCAGATACGACACAAAGCTCGGCTGCGGAATCAATACCTCGTCGCCCGGATCAAGCATCGCGCGCATGGCAAGATCAATCGCTTCGCTGCCGCCTACCGTGACGATAATTTCATGATCCGGATCGTAGGACACGCTGCATTTGCGTTCCAGGTAACGTGAAATTTCCGTTTTCAGTTCCTTAAGCCCTGCGTTCGAGGTATAAAACGTCCTGCCTTTTTCCAGGGAATAAATGCCCTCGTCCCGGATATGCCACGGCGTATCGAAATCCGGCTCGCCTACGCCAAGCGAAATCGCGTCGTCCATTTCGTTGACGATATCAAAAAATTTCCGGATGCCGGAAGGCTGTATCCCTACGATGGTTTTTGACAATGGATTTCTCATGGCGCAATCTTCATCCTTTCATCTTTTGCCGGCTCAGCCATAATCGTGCCGTGGTCTTTGTATTTTTTCAGTATAAAATTCGTCTTCGTCGAAAGCACGGAATCCAGCGGCGAAAGCTTCTCCGATACAAACTGCGATACCTCGCGCAGGGTTTTGCCTTCCAGGGTAACCATAAAATCAAATCCGCCGGATATCAGATAAACCGACTCCACCTCCGGATAGTTGTAAATCCGCTCCGCCACCTTGTCAAACCCCATGCCGCGCTGCGGGGTGACGCGCACCTCGATCATAGCGGTCACCTTTTCAATCCCGGTTTTATCCCAGTTGATTAATGTATGGTAACCGCAGATAACATGCTCCTGCTCCATTGCTTCCAGTTCGTTCATAACTGCCGCTTCGTTTACGCCAAGCATAATCGCAAGCTCCTTTATGGCGATACGGCTGGTTTTTTCGATAAATGCCAGTATTTTTTCACGCATTTTCATTTCCCCTCTTATTTAAATGTTCTGTTCTATCCTATGTTGCAAAATCCGGATTATGGCAAAGTTTCTGCCGCTTCGCTTTTTATCCTTTTAAAACCTTATAAAGCTCATCCGTTTTCGGCGGCTCCAAAAACCTCCGCTCTTCCCCGTTTAACAAAACCCGGTCGTTGGATCCCGTCGCCTTGCCGATTACGGCCGCTTCAATCCCTGCCTTTTGCAGTTCTGCCACAAGCCCGTTCCCGTCAAAAGACGCCATAAGCATTGCCCCGCTTCCAATTAGCCCATAAGGATTGATTCCAAAAAATTCACACAGTTCCACCGTCTCCTGTTTAACCGGAATCTTTTTGAGTTCTATCTCCAGCCCGACGCCGGAACTCTCCGCCATTTCCCAGAGCGCGCCGAAAATCCCGCCTTCTGTTACATCGTGCATCGCGCCGACGCCGCAGCGCACTGCGACCGCCGATTCCGGCAGAACCGAAAGCATTGCGTCAAATTTCTTTGCCTTCCTTATAAAATGCGCGGAAAACCGTTTTAATAGTTCCGTTTCTTTCTCCTTTGCCAGAATCGACGTCCCTTCCAGGCCGATCCATTTCGTTATGACAATATCCATCCCCGGCTTCGCCCCGGCGGTAGTTACAAGCGCGCCTTTTTTGGCTTTGCCGACCCCGGTCACGGTAATGACAGGCTGGTTTACAACTGCGGTAACCTCCGTATGCCCGCCCATCACCTGTACGTTTGCCTTACTGCAGGCAGCTTCCGCCTGCCTTATCAAAATTTTTATGTCTTCTTCCGTAATATCCGGCGGCAAAAGCGCCGATAACATTACGCCAACCGGCTCTGCGCCCGCGCTTGCCAGGTCGTTTAACGTAATCTGGATTGCCAGTTCTCCCACGTCTACCGACGTCCCTGTAATCGGATCGGTGGAAAGTACAAACACTTCATCTTCCTCCAATGCGACCGCTGCGCAGTCTTCCCCGACTGCAGCCCCTAAGACAACTTCTTTCCGTTTGGTATGGATTTGTTTTAAAACAGCTCGCTTCAATACGCTCTCTGGTACTTTTCCAATTTTCATGCAGCCCTCACCTGTAATCCACAACAAGGCTGTCTTCGGTTCGATAGCCAAAAGACAGCCTTATCTGTTTTTTCTATTCTTTTACTCTTCTTTTTCCTTTTTCTCTTCCTTCTTTTCTTCTTTCTTTTCTTCCTTTTTCTCCATTTTCTCCTGCTCTTTAGCGGCCTGTTC
>CAJTLD010000060.1 GCA_910577065.1 uncultured Lachnospiraceae bacterium
AAGCTGGAGGAAAAGGTGCGGGAGCTTCTGGGAGACGTGCAGTTGGAGGAAAGCCGGATTGCGGCGGAGGTCATCCTGTTTGCGGACAAGATCTGCACGGACGAAGAGGTGGTGCGCCTGAAGAGCCACATTTCCCATATGCGCGATACGCTGGAGGAGTCCGAGGGGATCGGGCGGAAGCTGGATTTTATCGCACAGGAAATGAACCGGGAAGCCAATACGATTTTATCGAAGACAACCGACCTTACTATTTCGGATATCGGAATCAATTTAAAGACGGATATTGAAAAGGTCAGGGAGCAGATTCAGAATATTGAGTAGGAGACGGCCATGGCAGAGCTTATGAATATTGGATTTGGCAATCTGGTACATACCGCTAAGATGGTTGCCGTTATCGCCCCGGACTCCGCGCCTGCGAAGCGCCTGGTACAAAAGGCAAAGCAGGATGGGAGCGCGGTGGACGCCACACAGGGCAGAAAGACAAGGAGCATCATCATTATGGAGCAGGGCATCGTCGTGCTGTCAGCGTTAGGGCCGGATACGCTGGCAGGGCGGTTTCACGGGCTGGCAGAAGGCAGAAAGGAAGAATAGATGAAAGCGGATAACAGAGGGATTTTAATTGTTTTTTCCGGATTTTCCGGAGCGGGAAAAGGCACTGTAATGCAAAGGCTGCTTGAGCAGTACAAGGATCAATATGCGCTTTCTATCTCTGCAACTACAAGGCCGCCGCGCCCAAATGAAGAGGATGGGCGGGAATATTTTTTCAAAACCAGGAAAGAATTTGAAAAAATGATTGAAAAAAATGAACTGATCGAGTATGCTTTGTACGTTGAAAACTATTACGGGACGCCAAAGGCTTATGTAGAAGAACAGTTATCAGCCCAAAAAGACGTGATTCTTGAAATAGAAATTCAGGGCGCGTTAAAGGTAAAGGAACTGTTTCCGGATACCCTGCTCTTGTTTGTGGCGCCGCCGGACGCAAGGACTTTGCAGGAGCGGCTGACGGGACGCGGTACGGAAGACGTAAGCGCCGTTGGCGCGCGGTTGTCCCGTGCGGCGGAGGAAGCGGCTTATATGGATGCATACGATTACCTGGTAATCAACGATACGCTTGACGAATGCGTCAGGCAGGTACATTCCATTATCAGGAACGAACACCGCAGGGTAAGCCGAAACCGGGAGTTTATCAGCAAAATAAAAGAAGAACTAAAAAGCGTTCCGAAAGGAGATGAAACATGATACATCCATCTTATGTAGAACTGATGAAAGTGGTAAACAATGACGTTGCAATCGGGGAAGAACCGGTAGTAAACAGCCGATATTCTATTGTAATTGCAGCGGCTAAGCGGGCGCGCCAGATTATTGGAGGGGCAGAGCCCATGCTTCCGAGTTCGCACGGCAAAAAGCCTCTGTCTATCGCCGTAGAGGAACTGTATGTTGGCGATGTCAAAATACTGAGTGAAGAAGAAGCGCAGGAACAAGAAGAGTCCGGCTTTGACGAAGAGACAGAACAAATGGCGGATGCGCCGGACATATCCGAAGAATTGACATAAGAAAACTAAAAAAAATACATGGAGAAGGAGGATGTACAAAATGTCGGCGATTACGTTTTGGCATCCTTTCTGAGATTTAGTGAAAAAATATGAAAATATTATTTATATCATTAGGATGTGACAAGAATCTGGTAGATTCTGAGTATATGTTGGGTATGCTGGCCGAAGCGGGCCATACGATTACGGATGATGAAAAGACAGCGGATATCATTGTGATAAATACATGCTGTTTTATTGGGGATGCCAAAGAAGAGAGCATCCAGACGATTTTGGAGATGGCGTCTTATAAAGAAGGCGGCAGCTTAAAGGGCCTGATTGTAACGGGCTGCCTTGCACAGCGCTATCGCGATGAAATTGAAACGGAACTTCCGGAGGTGGACGCCGTTTTGGGCGTTCACTCTTATGACAGCATTGTCTGCGCAATACAGCAGGTAGCGGAAGGCAAGCGTTATCGGAAATTTGACGAGCCGAAGGAACTGCCGCCAAAAGGGACGAAACGGCTTGTAACCACGGGCGGGCATTATGCGTTCTTAAAAATTGCGGAAGGGTGTGAAAAACACTGTACCTACTGCGCAATCCCGCAGATACGCGGCAAATACCAAAGCGCGCCTCTTGAAAAGCTGGTCTGCGAAGCAAAGGAACTTGCTGCAGGAGGCGTGAAAGAACTGATTTTGGTTGCGCAGGAAACGACGTGCTACGGCGTGGATTTATATGGAAAGAAATCATTAGACCGGCTTTTAGACGAGTTAAACCAGATTCCGGGGCTGGCCTGGATCCGGATTTTGTACTGTTATCCGGAGGAAATTGACGATGCGCTGATAGACGCCATTCTGCGCAACGAAAAGGTCTGTCATTATCTGGATTTGCCCATACAGCATTCCGTGGATGACGTATTAAAGAGAATGGGCAGAAAAACAGGGCGCGACGATATTATACGGATTGTAAACAGGCTGCGGGAGAGGATTCCGGATATCTGCATCCGTACGACGCTTATCAGCGGTTTTCCCGGTGAAACGGAACAGATGCACAAAGAACTGATGGAGTTTGTAAAAGAAATGGCGTTTGACCGGCTGGGCGTATTTACTTATTCGCCGGAAGAAGGCACTCCGGCAGAAGCGTTCGACGGCCAGGTAGAGGAAGAAACCAAGCTTGCCCGCAAAGAAGAGATCCTTGCTTTGCAGCAGAAAATTTCATTCGATATCAACGAAACGCTTCCGGGCAGGGAACTGACGGCGTTTATCGAAGGAAAGGTAGCGGACGAAGACGCTTATGTCGGCCGTACTTACCGGGACGCGCCCGGTGTGGACGGCTATGTCTTTATACGTACAAATGAAATATTGGAAACCGGAAAATTTGTAAATGTAGAAATTACCGGGGCATATGAATATGATTTGACAGGAGAGATAGCAGAATGAATTTACCAAACAAGCTGACGGTCTTCCGTGTGGTTTTGATCCCGTTTTTTGTGTTTTTTTTGCTGTATCCGGAGGTGCAATATGGAAACTACATTGCGACGGCAATTTTTGCGCTGGCCAGCCTGACGGATTTTGCGGACGGTAAGATAGCCAGGAAGTATAATCTGGTGACAAATTTTGGGAAATTTATGGATCCTCTGGCCGATAAGCTCTTAGTCTGCGCCGCTATGATTTGCCTGGTGGAAACAGGCCGGCTTGCAGCGTGGATTGTAATTGTAATTATGAGCAGGGAATTTATTATCAGCGGATTTCGTCTGATTGCTTCGGACAACGGCATTGTGATTGCGGCAAGCTACTGGGGAAAATTTAAGACGGTTTTTCAGATGCTGATGATTATCGTACTCACGCTGGATTTGGATTATGAATTTTTTGACATGCTTGGCATGGCGCTTACCTATACGGCGCTGGTTTTAACCGTTGTTTCCCTGTTTGATTACATTGCAAAGAATAAAGCCGTTTTAAAAGAGCAAAAATAAATAGAAAAGGGATTTTTAAAATGGAACATGAAATAGCGGGACTGTTAAAAGAGCGCCGTCTTACCATTGCGACTGCAGAGTCGTGTACCGGAGGATGGATTGCAGGGAGGATTGTGAATGTGCCGGGGATTTCCGGCCAGTTTGGGGAAGGGTATATTACGTATTCCAATGAAGCGAAGGAAAAACTGCTCGGCGTTTCCCATGAAACGCTAAAGCGGTACGGGGCGGTCAGCCGCCAGACGGCGGAAGAAATGGCACGCGGCGTACAGGCGGCAGCCGGCGCCGATTTGGGGCTTATTTCCACCGGGATTGCAGGGCCGGACGGAGGGACAAAAGAAAAGCCGGTGGGTTTAGTTTACCTGGCCTGCGCATACAAAGATACGGTAACAACAGAGCGTCATATATTTGACGGGGACAGGCAGACAGTGCGCCGCGCTTCGGTAGAGGCGGCGCTGTCGCTGGCTTTGCGCGTCCTAAAACAGCAATGATAAAAGGAGTACAATATGAGAATTATTGCCGGAAGCAAACGTCGGCTGCGGCTGAAAACAGTGGAAGGAAACGATACGCGCCCAACGGCAGATCGGATCAAAGAAACGCTTTTTAATATGATACAAAACGAAGTCCCCGGCTGTTATTTTCTGGACTTGTTTGCCGGAAGCGGCCAGATCGGCCTGGAAGCGGTCAGTCGGGGAGCGAAATTTGCGGTACTTGCAGAACATGCCAAAAAAGCGGCGGACTGCATCCGGTACAATATCCAGTTTACCAAATCAGAGAAGGAGTGCCTGCTGCTTCAGATGGACGTGATTGCCGCGCTCCGTTCCCTGGAGGGGAAGTACCGGTTTGATATTGTGTTTCTGGATCCGCCGTATTCCAGCGGGCTGGATCAAAACGCGCTCGCTTATTTAAAAGATTCCGCTCTTTTGGCAGAGGATGCGCTTTTGATCCTCGAAACGGCGCGGGGGACGGACACCGCCTGGATAGCGGACGCGGGCTTTACGGTAATCAAAGAAAAAACATATAAGACAAACGCCCACCTGTTCTTAAAGAAGGACGGGAATATTCCGGGCGGGGAGGATTAACATGAAAAAAGCAGTTTATCCGGGGAGCTTTGACCCGGTTACGTTTGGGCACGAGGATATGATAAAGCGTTCGGCGGCGATTGTGGACGAGCTTATCGTCGGCGTATTGAATAATAGTGAGAAAAACTCGTTGTTTTCTGTGGGTGAACGTGTTAGTATGTTAAAAGAACTTACAAAAGATATCCCAAATGTGACTGTAGACTCTTTTGACGGGCTTTTGGTGGATTATATGAAAGAAAGCGGGGCCACCATTATTGTACGGGGGCTAAGGGCGGTTACGGATTTTGAATATGAACTGCAGATTGCGCAGACCAATCATGTAGAATATCCGGCCGTAGAGACGATTTTTCTGGTGACCAATTTAAAATATTCCTATCTCAGTTCTTCCGTAGTGCGCGAATTTGCGGCTTACGGCGGCGATATTTCCAAATTCGTACCGCCGCAGTTCGTGGACAGGATCTACAGAAAATCAAATATGAATAAATAAGGAGTGCTGGCAATGAATAGCAGAATAGAGCAGATTATCGGAGAAATTGAAGAATACATAGAAAGCTGTAAATCTCAGTTATTCAACGGTTCCAAGATTATTGTAGATAAAGTGACGATTGAGGAGTTACTGACCGAACTTCGTTTGAAAACACCGGAAGAAATTAAGCGATACCAAAAGATTATCAGCAACAAAGAGGCAATCATGGCAGATGCGAGGACAAAAGCGGAAGAAATTCTTTCTCAGGCGCAGATACAGACCACAGAGCTTGTCAGCGAGCATGAAATTATGCAGCAGGCGTATGCGCAGGCCAACGAAGTGGTTTCCATTGCGACAAAACAGGCCCAGGAGATTTTGGACAATGCGACAAACGACGCCAATTCCATCCGCATGAGCGCCATTGGCTATACCGATGAAATGCTCAAAAATATGGAAGATATTTTTTCCCGCTCGATTGAAACGACACAGGCAAGAACCGCCCATCTTGTAGAATCTTTGCAGGGCTATCTGGATGTTGTCACGGCAAACCGCGCCGAACTGATGCCGCAGGAAATGGAACAGGGCGAGGTTTTGCCGGAAATCAAAGAGGAAACGGTATTTGAAGAGCCGTATCCGGATTATCAGGATCCAAACGCACCGTAAGCAAAGAAGAAGCCCAGAATGCTGCTTACAATGGCAAAGCACAGCCGGCAGGTAAGATAGCGTTTTTTGGAAAACGTGCACGACGAGGCTAAGGAGCAGGTTTGGGCAAATCCGCACAGTCCGCCGAACGACACGAAAAACAGGGCGAGCGGGTAAACATACTGCGGCGGCAGCGTGGAATGCTTCAGATAGGAGACGCCGGTGGTTACTTCTATCAGTCCCGTGCAGGCTAAGTTTACCAGAGGGTATTTCGTATTATATGTATGCAGGGCTGCAGCCAGAATTGAAAACAGGATAATATATCCCCCTAATTTTGTCAGGGACTCGAATCCATTCATAATGCCAGCGTCTATGATCCGAAAATGAAAGGACGGATCGGAGGCTGCGTTTTTTGCATCTTGCGGCCGCAGTTTTTTCAGGCAGGCGACGGCGTATAACAGCGGCGGCAGATACAGCGCCGCATAGCTTTGCAGTGTAAGCTGCGGCATTTCCAAAACAGAAGAGAGTAAATAGCCGCTGATAAAGACGGGGCTTAACTGGTTAAAGCAGATGGACAGAATTTCCCCTTCTGCTTTACTTATTTTCTGGCGGGATACCAGATCGGAACTGATTTTACTTCCCATCGGGAACCCAAAGAGCATACCGCCTAAAAAGGCGAAGCATCCGCTTTTGCTGGTCGGCACAATACGCCGCGTCAGCGGGTATAAATATTTTGTGACGGCCTGCATATAATTGGAATACACCATCAGGTTTGAGAGGATGGCAAGGGGCAAAAGGGCGGGCAAAAGCTGCTCATACCAGAGCAAAAGCCCGCTGCCGGCGGCCTCCATGGAAGCCGCTGGATGAGTCAGAATAAAAAGGATAAAAGTTAACAAGGCCAGTAAAATGAGATTATTTTTTTTCATAGTCTAATATATTAGAAAGAGGAGGCAGCTATGAATCATTTTGAAAATCTGAAACCGCAAAACGTATTCCGGTACTTTGGGGAAATCAGCCGTATTCCGCGCGGCTCTTACCATACAAAGCAAATCAGCCGTTATCTCGTTTCATTTGCCGCGGATCACGGGCTTACCTGTTACCAGGACGGGCACGATAACGTCATTATCATAAAAGAGGCTTCAAAAGGGTATGAACAGGCAGAGCCTGTGATTATCCAGGGGCATATGGATATGGTCTGTGAAAAAGAAGCGGATTGTAAAATTGATTTTGAATCGGATGGGCTGGATTTGTATGTAGAAGGGGACTTTTTAAAAGCGCGTGGCACCACGTTAGGCGCAGACGACGGGATTGCGGTCGCTTATGCGCTTGCAATTTTAGACGATGATACGCTTATGCATCCTAAGCTTGAGGTTGTGATTACGTCCGATGAAGAGGTCGGGCTGCTTGGGGCAAAAGCCGCTGATCTTTCGATGCTTCAGGGACATATCCTTTTGAATATTGATTCGGATATCGAAGGGCATTTTCTGACCAGCTGCGCCGGGGGGCTGACCGCTAAAACGGATATCCCGGCGACATACCGGATGAAAGAAGGCGTCGGTATAGCGCTTACGCTGCATGGCCTTTTGGGCGGCCATTCCGGAAGTGAAATCGACAAAGAACGCGCCAATGCGGTAATTGAAATGGGCAGGATTTTAAGGTTCCTTAAAAAACGGATGGAAATCGGCATTGCAGCTTTTTCGGGAGGATTAAAGGACAACGCGATTCCAAGGGAAGCGGAGTGCCTTCTGGTTATTGCAAAAGGGCAAATGCAAGTTTTTGATTCGTATATTGCAGAGATAACGGAAATCCTGAAAAAAGAATATGCCGTTTCGGATCCGGGGCTTTGTGTCAGCGTTTTGATAAAAGAACAGAAGCAGTATGCCGTTTTGGATGCTGCGTCGATGCAAAATGTCCTGTTTTATCTGGGTAACGTACCAAACGGCGTCATGCGCCGGAGCACAAATATCAAAGGACTGGTGGAAACCTCGTTAAACGCCGGGATTTCAAAGCTGGATGAGGATGCGTTTCGCGTTACTTCTTCGGTTCGCAGCAGCATAGGGAGCCGGAAAGCAGAACTGGCGGACAGACTGGCTTTGCTGGCTGAATATCTGGGCGGCACAATCCGTATAGAAGGAGATTATCCGGCATGGGAATACTGTGCGGATTCGAAACTTCGCGCGAAGGTGGCGGGCGTTTATTCTGACATGTTTGGAAAGGAGCCGGTTTTTGAAGCAATTCATGCAGGCCTTGAGTGCGGGATATTTTGTGATAAGATAAAAGGTTTGGACGCAGTATCGTTTGGCCCGGATAATTTTGATATCCATACGCCGAAGGAGCGCTTAAGCATATCTTCTACAGAGCGTGTTTACCGGTTTTTGACAGAGCTGCTAAGGAGCATGCGCTGAGTTTGGCGTCGCTGCGCAAATATATTTCGTACTTTTTACTGTTCTTTCTGGTCGTGGTTGCAGACGCGTGGCTGTTTTTTTCTGTTTATCAGCAAAAAGGGACGGACGGGGAGGATGCGCTGAACGCGGTATGGGAGGATATCGTTTATTTTCCGGTGCCAACATCCGCATACGATAAGGAACGGTACAGTGTAAGTTTTGCGGACAGCTGGATGGACAGCCGCAAATTCGGCGGGGAGCGTGTGCACGAAGGCTGCGATATTATGGCAGCCTTAAACAAACGGGGGCGGTATCCGGTTTTAAGCATTTCGGACGGATATGTGGAAAAAATGGGCTGGCTTAGGCTGGGCGGTTACCGGATTGGCGTACGCAGCCAGCATGGCGTATATTTTTATTATGCCCATTTAAGCGACTATGCGCCGGAACTAGAAACCGGAGATGAAGTAAAGGCAGGGCAGTTACTGGGATTTATGGGGGATACCGGGTACAGTGAAACGGAAGGGACGACCGGATATTTTCCGGTTCATCTGCACGTTGGGATCTATTTAGACGACGGGAACGGGGAGGAACAAAGCTACAATCCATACCCGTTTTTAAAAGAACTTGAGTCCCATAAGCTGACTTACTGGATTTGTGATTGAAAGGAAAAAGCGTGAAAAAAGTACTGGTGATTGGCGGCGGCGCTTCCGGTATGGCGGCGGCCATAGCGGCCGCGCGAAACGGCGCCGGAGTAGAGATATTGGAGCATAACAGGCAGCTTGGCAAAAAAATTCTTTCCACGGGGAACGGAAAGTGCAACTATACAAACAGCAGGCAGGGCATACGCTGCTACAGAGGGGAAAACCCTGCCTTTGCGCTGCCTGTGTTCGGGCAGTTTGGTTTTGCGGAAACGGTAGAGTTTATGAAAGGGCTGGGTATTTTCCCGAAAGAACGGGACGGATATTTTTATCCGGCCAGCGGACAGGCTGTTTCGGTACAGGAAGCGCTTCGTATGGAGTTAAGAAGGCTTGGAGTGCGCGTGGCTTTGGAACGCGGCGTAACGAAAGTCCGGAAAAGAGGAGGCTCTTTTGAGGCGCGGGCAGGGCGGGAAACATGGCGTGCGGATCGCTGCATTTTTGCCTGCGGCGGATTGGCGTTTGCAAAATCCGGAAGCGACGGCAGTGCGTTTTCTTTGATAGAGGAGCTTGGGCATACGTTTATCGAACCGGTTCCGGCTTTGGTACAATTGAAGGCAAAACAGGATTTTTTTGCATCCGCCGCAGGAGTGCGGACAGATGGAACGGTTACGTTATATGTGGAAGGAAAGCAGGTTTGTTCGGACAGGGGAGAAATCCAGCTGACGGAAAGCGGGATTTCCGGCATACCGGCGTTTCAGGTCAGCCGCTATGCCGCAAGAGCGTTAAGCCGCCGGAAAAAGGTATGGGCGGCCCTGGATTTTGCGCCTTATCTGAACGAAGGGGAATTATACGAAGAATTGCAGTTTCGGTTTTCCAAGGGACGGGATAAGACGGCGCAGGAGGCTTTGGTTGGTTTGTTCCCACAGAAGCTGATTTTGTTGTTTTTAAAGCAGAACCATATCGCTTTGCAAAAACCGGCCGGGGAGGTTTCCAATAAAACGCTGCGTATGCTGTGCGGGTTTATAAAGCGTGCGGTTGTAGATATTACGGGTACGAAGGGGTTTGACGCTGCGCAGGCGACGGCAGGCGGCGTGGATACGGCGGAGATTTGCCCGGATACGTTAGAGTCTTATCTGGTTCCGGGGCTTTACTTTGCGGGGGAAGTGATTGATATTGACGGCATGTGCGGCGGGTATAATTTGCAGTGGGCATGGTCTTCCGGATATGTGGCGGGGATGCATGCGGCGTTGGATTAGAAGGGGGTATAACATGAATTTTATAAGAAGGGCGGGTATCTATCTGATACGCAAAAAAGGAAGGACACTGCTTATGCTTTGTTTGCTGCTGTTTATGTCTTTGTTTGTTCTGGTCGGTATTTCCTTTTTGAAGAGCGCGCAAAGCGAACTGGACCGGCTGCGCTTAAGTATGGCGTCTGGGTTTGTTTTGGAAGTAAATACAGAAAATGAACTGTACCGCGAACATATCAGCTTTGAAAAGGGAGGAGGCGCTTCGATATATACCGGGCCTATGATTTCCCGGGAAATGATTGAAAAGATCTGCTCTATAGACGGGGTGAAAGATTATATTGCGGAGTTGTTTGGATACTGTTTATGGACGGATTTAAAGCTTAGGCCGGGAATGTGGGCGGATACCCAGCCGATCCCGGATGATCCGTATATCACAGAAGAGGCGCTGGAACTGGCACGTCATGAGGTCGGTATCAGCTCCTGCAGGAACGGGGCGGAGCAGAAATACTTCAGGACAGGCGCGCTTACAATTGTGGAAGGGCGCAACATTGAAGAAGAAGATCAGTATAAGGCGGTGATTTCTGACTGGATAGCAAAGCAGAACCGTCTCTCGGTAGGGGATACCGTTACGCTGGAAACCAAAGAAGGAATATATCAATTCAGCGACGATCCGTTAAAGACTTTGGGAGAACCGATAAAGGTTGAGATTGTCGGGGTGTTTCATGCAAATTTTAGCCAGGAATCTTCGCCGTATACGGCGGAAAACGGCCTGATAGAAAATTATATATATACAGATATGGATACCTATTATAAGCAGCGTGAAAACCGGCAGCAGAAAAACGGCGGCGGTTCTACGCCGGACGAATATGATAAAGTTGAATTTTTGGTAGAAGATCCAAAAGAGCTGGATTCTATTATGCGGCAGGTTGAAAGCAGGGAAGATTTGGATTTTGAGAATATGGAACTTGTGGTAGACGATATGGATTTTATGGCTTCGGCAAAGCCCTACAGCCGGATCCGGATTTTTGCCATGCTGCTTTTTGCAGTGGGGCTTGGCGGACTGGGAATGATCCTGTTTTTTTTGATGCGGCTTTGGATGTATGGACGCAGGAATGAAGTGGCAATTTTGCGTTCGGTCGGAATGAAAAAAAGGGAAATTCTGGGGCAGATGCTGACAGAATGCCTGTTTGTATCGGCAGCGGCAATTGTAACCGCCTTGTTTTTATCAGGGCCGGTACTGCATCAATGTGCGTCTATGGCAGAACGTGCGGCCGCGCCAAATCCGGATCAGGAGAAATATCAAGTTACACTGTCAGTCTATCATACGCCTGAGATAACAAAAACGTCGTCGGATGAAGTGATATTAGCCCATACGGTTTCCAAGGAAGCGGCGCTTTTTGCAGTCTTGTTTGTATGCGGCGTTTCAGCGGTAAGCGTAATCTTATCGTCTGCGCATTTAAACGGTTTGACGCCAAAACAGGCCGCGTCTTTGTAGGAACCATAGAAACAAAGGAGGTATTCGCTATGGGGGAATTTGTACTGAAAGATATTGTTTATTATTACAGTAAGGACAGGCTGATTCTGGATCATATCAGCCAGACGTTTGAAAGCGGCAAAATTTACGTTATTTTAGGCCCGTCCGGGTGTGGGAAAACGACGCTTTTGTCTTTGCTGGGCGGACTTGACGTGCCCAAAGAAGGCGCTATCTTGTTTTGCGGGAAGGAAGTCGGGAAAAAACAGCTTGAAGAGCACCGCCGTACCAACGTTTCATTTGTGTTCCAGAATTACAACCTGATCGACTATATGACGCCGGAAGAAAACGTAAAGCTGACGGCGAAGCGGGACGCCCTTGCGGTTTTGGAACAGCTTGGGCTTTCCAGAGAGGAAGCGAAGCGGAATGTGCGAAAGCTTTCCGGCGGGCAGCAGCAGCGCGTCGCTATTGCCCGTGCCCTTGCGTCGGAAAACCCGGTTATTTTAGCGGATGAGCCGACCGGGAACTTAGACGAAACAACGGCTATGGGCATTATGGACGTATTTTGGGAAGCGGCAAAGGTTTACGGCAAATGTGTGATTATTGTGACGCATTCCCATGAGGTTGCAAAGCGGGCGGACGTTATTTTTGAACTGAAACACGGGACAATGAACTGCATAAAGGCCGGGGATTTAAAGGCAGCCGCGGAAGCGTAGAACGAAAGGGGGGATTGGGATGCGTGTTTTTGAGCGGGCATGGCTGTATTTGTCGCGAAATAAAGCAAGATTCGGGATACTGTTTACGCTGCTTTTGGTCATCTGTACGCTTGTGACGCTCTGCGTTTCGGTCGGAAATGCGGCCAAAACTTCTCTGGATTCGCTCAGGGAACGCTTGGGAGGGTATTTTCAGGTGAAAAGCAGTCCGGATCAGGGCTATTTTGAGTTTGTAAGCGATACGATGGTGCAGGATATTTTAGCGGCCGGGGGAATCAAAGCCTATAACGGGATGGATACCAGGTATTTTTATGCGGAAGGCATAGAACTTGAGCCGGGGCGCTTTACGGGGGAAGGGGACAAAAAAGCAAGGCTTGCGAGGGTTTTAGGAAACACGGACACAAGCTTAAGCGAATACTTTCTGCTCCGGTATTACGAACTGGAAGAAGGAAGGCATATTTCCCCGGACGATCGCAATAAGGCGCTTATATCGGCGGAATTGGCCGAAAGGAACGGCCTGTCTGTCGGAGACCGTATTTCCCTGCGGATAGACGAGGAAAAGCTGGATGAGGAACAAAAAAAGCAGGTAAAGTCCCATACGGCTGAGGTGGCGGGAATTTACGGCATTGAAACGGCTATGGGAGCCGTAAGCGGCGATTTGGCGGAATGTGATTTGGAATATAATTTTATTTTTACGGATACGGCGTTTATTCGGGAGTTTTATGAGGATCTCGGAGCAGGGACACAAGTTTATCTGGACGGGGTATCGTTTTTTGTCAAAGATCCCAGGGAACTGGATCGGATCGCGGGTTCGCTTGCGGATATCGGAAATTACAACTGGGACGGATATGAAGTTGTTAAGAACAATAAGGCGTATGAAGCCTCGGCCGTGCCGTTAGAGCGTTTGTCAGGGGTTGTGTCCGTGATGGTATTTGCCATTGCCATTATAAGCGCGATCATGCTTTCGTTGATTTTGTTCCTCTGGATGCGGGAAAGGGTACATGAGATTGGCGTTTACCTTTCGCTCGGGAAGACGTGGCGGGAGATTTTGGGGCAGCATATTTTAGAAAACCTGCTGGTGGCCGCCATGGCATTTTTCATTGCCTGCGGAATTTGCCGGATTGCGTCGGAAACGGTGGAACAGGCAGTAAGAACGGCGTTTTTTGAGGAGGCCGGCGAAGAGGCGGAGGCAAAACTACCGCAGCTTGTGGAGATGGGAATAACAGAACTTGCAGAGGTGGCTGCAATAGGGAGCCTGATTGTCGTTTTGTCTACGGCAGTTTCGTCCGCGGCGGTTTTGCGGATGCGTCCGAAAGACGTGCTGTCTTTGATGAGTTAAAAGGAGGGAGTTTTTTTTATTGCCAAGTCGGGCGTCAGGCGATATAATGAATAAGAAATTTTGCCTTTTGAACCGTTTTGGGCAGAAACGAAAGGGAGGTCTTCTTATGTCTGTACAAACGCTTGGATTTATCGGCCTGGGGTTAATCGGCGGGTCTATTGTAAAAACCGTAAGGCGGATTCATCCGGATATCCGTATGATCGCCCTGTCCGGCCGCCAGTCTACAATTACAAAAGCCTTTGAGGAAGGCCTGATTGAAAACCAAAAAAACGCGTCCGTGGAGGATTTTTCGGAATGCGATATTGTATTTTTGTGCACGCCGGTGCAGCAGAACCTGGTATATTTAAAACAGCTTAAGGATGTGATAAAAGAGTCCTGTATCCTTACGGACGTGGGCAGCGTCAAAGGGGATATTCACCAGGCGGTTCGGGAACTGGGTCTGGAAGCGCACTTTATCGGCGGTCATCCGATGGCCGGCTCGGAGAAAACAGGGCTTGCGAACGCAACGGCTTATCTGCTTGAAAATGCATATTATATTTTAACGCCGACGGCGTCGGTCGATACGTCTTATGTACGCAAAATCCGGGATTTCGCCGCGTCTTTAGGCGCAATTCCCATGGTGCTTGACGCAGGGACGCACGATGCGGCTACGGCGGCTATCAGCCATCTGCCGCATGTGCTTGCCGCGACGCTGGTCAACTTTGTTAAAGAATCGGACAATCCGGAAGAAACGATGAAAACGATTGCCGCAGGGGGATTTAAGGATATTACAAGGATCGCTTCGTCTTCTCCTGTCATGTGGGAGGAAATATGCCTGGCCAACCAAAAAAAGCTGCTTTTTATGCTGGACGCCTACCAAAAAAGCCTTTCTCAAATCCGTGAAAAGATAGCGAAGTCGGACGCGTCCGGGATAGGCAGTTTTTTTCAGGCGGCAAAGGATTACCGTGATTCCCTGACGGTTACGCCGAAAGGCCGCCTTAAGACGGTATTTGAACTTTATTGCGATCTGATTGACGAAGCGGGCGGGATTGCCACAATTGCCACCATTCTTGCAAGCAACAATCTCAATATCAAAAATATCGGGATTATCCACAACCGTGAATTTGAAGAAGGCGTGCTGAAAATTGAAATGTACGATCGGGTTTCGTACGATCGTACGGTTGCATTGCTGCGCAAATACCATTATACGGTGTACGAACGTTAATTTTTTATAAAAGAAAGGATTTTTATGGAATTAAAGCATAAGGCACAGTTGAACGGAACCATATCCGTTCCCGGAGATAAATCCATTTCCCATCGGGCAATTATGTTCGGGGCGGTTTCGGAAGGGATTACGGAAGTGACAAATTTTCTGCGGGGGGCGGATTGCTTGTCTACCATCGCCTGTTTTCGGAATATGGGAATTGAAATAGAAGAAAAGGACGGGCGCGTCGTGGTGCACGGAAAGGGCCTGTATGGGTTAAGGGAGCCGGGCGGAATGCTTGACGTCGGCAACAGCGGTACGACGGCGCGGCTGATTTGCGGCATACTGGCCGGACAGGCGTTTGCGTCTTCTTTAAGCGGGGACGAGTCTATCAGACAGCGCCCGATGAAGCGGATTTTGACGCCTCTTTGCGCGATGGGCGCAGATATAAAGAGCATCAAGGGCAACGGCTGCGCGCCGCTTGCGATTCACCCCGCAAAGCTGCGGGGCGTTTCTTATGCATCCCCGGTGGCTTCGGCCCAGGTAAAATCCTGCGTCCTTCTGGCCGGGCTGTATGCGGAAGGGGAGACTTCTGTGACAGAACCGGTGTTGTCAAGGAACCATACGGAGTTAATGCTTGCCGCGTTTGGGGCGGAAATTACCGTGAAGGAAAATGCGGTTTCTATTTTGCCAAAACCAAAGCTTCATGGGCTTAAGATGGAAGTGCCGGGCGATATTTCGTCCGCGGCATATTTTATTGCCGCGGGCCTTCTGGTATCCGGATCGGAAATCCGCATTCAAAACGTCGGCGTAAATCCTACGAGGGACGGTATTTTAAAAGCGGCCCGTGCAATGGGAGGGAATATAAAGCAGCAGAATATAAGAGTGGTTTCCGGGGAACCGGTCTGCGATGTTGTTGTGACGTCAAGCAATCTGCACGGGATTGTCATAGAAGGGGAGCAGATTCCGGCATTGATTGATGAAATCCCCATGCTGGCGGTAATGGCCGCGTTTGCGCAGGGGACGACTGTAATCCGGGATGCTGCGGAGCTTAAGGTAAAGGAGACGGACCGCATCCGCACGACGGCGGAAAATCTGCGGCGGATGGGCGCGGATGTAACGGAAACAGACGACGGTATGGTGATTTGCGGAAGCTTGGACAGGCTGCACGGCGCGGATTTTGAAAGCTTTTCGGATCACAGGATTGCAATGGCGTTCGCAGTTGCCGCCCTGGCGTTAAAGGATGCGTCTTCTATGCGCGGAGCTGAGTGCGTGACAATTTCTTACCCGGAATTTTTCAGGGATTTGTATGGACTTGTAGTAAGCTGAGGAAATGAAGTGAGGAGAAATGGGCATGTTAGATCAGATCAAAGCGGTTATATTTGACTTAGACGGCACTTTAGTGGATTCTATGGGCTTGTGGCGCGATATTGACATTGCGTTTTTACAGGAGCGCGGCATTGTATACCATGACAGCCTGCAGGAAATGATTGAGGGTATGAGTTTTACAGAAACGGCTGTTTTTTGTAAGGAGTATTATGGGTTGAGCGAATCCGTGGAAGAGCTGAAAGCGATCTGGAATAAAATGGCGGAGCATAAGTACCGTTATGAGGTGCGGCCAAAGCCCGGGGCGCTGGAATTTTTGGAGGAACTGAAAGGGCGCGGGATCAAAATGGGGATTGCTACGAGTAATTCAGACGAGCTGATTGAAGCGGTAAACGAGGCGTATCATTTTGACCGTTATATGTCCTGTATTGTGACTTCCTGTTCGGTAAACAAGGGGAAGCCTGCGCCGGATGTGTATCTGGAGGCGGCCAGGCGGCTTGACGTTTTGCCGGAGGACTGCCTGGTGTTTGAGGATATTGTAAAAGGGATGGAGGCCGGAAAAAACGCGGGGATGAAAGTCTGCGCGGTGGAGGACGCTTATTCCGCGCCGCAGAGGGGGCAGAAGCGGAAGCTGTGCGATTATTACATAGAGACCTATTTTGATATACGGG
>CAJTLD010000061.1:0-9694 GCA_910577065.1 uncultured Lachnospiraceae bacterium
TTATCTGCTTTTTACGATATGCTGCCTTTAGGCTGCGATCTGGTTACGTTTAACGGAAGCGGCTTTGACATTCCTTTTCTGAAACAAAGGGAAGCGTGCTGCGGGATTTCCGGCGGCCGCTGGGATTCTTACCGGTATACGGATCTCTATAAACTTACGGCAAAACTGTCCCGTCTATTCCAATTACCGGATAAAAAACAAAAATCTGTGGAACGGTTTTTGGGCATAGAACGGGAGGATCGCTGCAGCGGCGGAGAATTGATCGATGTGTTTTTCCAATACGAAAAGCAGCAGGATTTACCGTCTGAAACCCTTCTGCTTTTACATAATTACGAAGATGTGCTCGGTATGGCGAAGCTGCTTTCTTTGCTTTCCTACCGGGATTTGTTTGTGCAGCCCGTACGGCTTGCGGACGCACGGATTCTGGAAGAGGAGCGTACAAAAAAGCTGTACCTTACGCTTACGGCGCCCGTTTCCTTTCCTGTGCCATGTGTTTTGCAAGACGGCCCTTACTGCCTTTTGTGTAAGGATTCGGCTGCCGGATTAAAAATCGATATTTCCTGCGGGGAAATGAGGTATTATTATGAGAACTTTAAAGAGTATTATTATCTTCCCGAAGAAGATATGGCGATCCACAAAAGCGTAGCCGCCTATGTCGATCCTGCGCACCGCAGGCGCGCGACGGCTTCAAACTGTTATACCAAACGGGACGGCTGCTTTCTGCCGCAGGAAGAAGGCCTGTTTTCTCCCTGTTTGTATCCCGGGAAAAAAGCGGGGCGTTCTTACTTTGCGGTTACCGAAGCTTTTTTGCGCGATACGGATGCCTTAGAGCGTTACGCGTCTTATGCGCTGCGGGGATTTTTCCCGCAGGCAGGGCAGCTGTAAGGGCTGGTTTTCTGCCGTTTTATTTCCGCCGATCCTCTGCTTCTGTTACTTTGTTCGGTCACTTTTGCCGCATGATTCCGCTTCTTTACAGTACAAGAAAACGGCTCTTTTTACAAATTCCGCCGTCCCGGCGCCTCCCGCCCGATCGATATTTTCCGTAAACTCCCCGCCGGAAGCGTACATCCTGCCCAGTTCCAGCAGAATTTCATCCGTACAGTGATAAAAATTCCCTGTAATAAACGCCTTAAGCTGTCCCGTCAAATCCTGCGCCGTTTCGGACGCCGGATCCGTATCCTTTATTTTCCCAAATTTCCGGAATATGGACATCATCTGTTCGGAAAGCCCCAGTTCCTGCTCCTTCGTCCTGCCCTCTGATTTTTCCAAAAACTCCCGGTATGCCGCCGTATCTCCCCAGGCAGCTTTTGCCCGCGCCGCGTATTCGTCCAGTTTTTCGGTATCAAACGCTTTAAAATCCATTGTATTTCCTCCTGTTAATTTTATTTCACGGGCGAGATCGATCAGACGCTCCAGGCGCTCTAAATCCGCTTCGCCATACAGCCGGTAGCCTGCCTCGGTATAATCCGTCGGATGCAAAAGCCCAATTTGGTCATAATATTGCAGCGTGCGTATACTTACGCCGGCAAGTTCGCTGACTTTGCGCACAGTCATCATGGCTGTTCCCTCCTCGTGTAAAACCAGTATAAACTATGACGCAGCGTAAGAGTCAAGTCCCTTTTCACATCTGATGCTTCACAACCTGATACTCATCCCCATTTTTAAAATAAGGGCAATACTTATATTTTCGGCTCATAAACCGCGCCATATCGTCCTCGTCCAGATTTACAGAGCAGTAAAACACATCATTCTCATCATCATAAGTATTATAAACACAATCATCACATTCCATTGTCAATTCCTCTCTTTTACAGTTCCCCGGCAGTTTCCAAATCAGTATATCAGGTTTGATACAAATATAAGGGGCTTACCATCTTAAATCCTATCGCTATAAGGCAGTGACTTTATGTACTGTTCCATATATAAAAAATCTGGTGTTCCATTCTCTAAACCTGGTAATTTTATACTCGTTTCTTTCATTTTCTCTATCGTCCATTTTCTTCCATATCCAAAACGGTATTTATTTGCCTTGATTACAGTTATGAGGAACATTGCAATGTACTTGTTCATGTTCCAGAAATCTTTGGCATATAAAACAGTTACGTCATCAGATGCCCAAAACGGCTCCGACTGATAAAATGCTTCTCCTACGCTACCGTTATAATTAACCGTAATACAATTTGGCTGCCATGTATTGTCTATCCTAATTTTCTCTCTAACGCCATTATTCTCGCTGATTGCCCCTAGAAAGTTTGTGTTTCCCGGAATTATATCTTCTTTTGTCAGGCGCTTTCCTTTTTCAAAACGGAATAGAAAATCCATAGTGTAATCGTTCCACTCTACATCATCCATCCTGTCCGAATAAGCAATTTTTGTAGAAACAGGAGTGATTTTCGTTAACTCGACCCATGCCGGAACTGTGTCCGGCAGCATGATATCTCCCAGCGTTTTATTTGCTTGTCTTCCATAGCTGAACCGATACGCATTCGCCCTTATTACCATACACCAATAAAGTTTTTCATTTAAGGACATCTCCCTTTTAGGTGTTAATACATATAAATCGCGTCCGCTGTAAAAAGGCTGTGTTTGTAAAAATGTGGACAAAACACTTCCTCCTGCCGCACAACTCAGCGTCCCGGCGGCCTGAGGCTCGATGCCTTCTATTTTGGAAACCTTAGCTACTACGCCATTGTTGTTTGAGGTTCTGGCAACAAAATTAATTCCTTCGCTATCTCTTGCGTCTGTTTGTTCACAACTGGATAATTCAAGATTCGCACCATACTTTATATCGAATAAATCACTGATTTTCATAAATTTCACCGCTCTTTACCAAATATGCCAAATAGTCATTCACTGTCTGCTGAAAATCATCCTGCGTTAGTTTAGAATAGTCTGTCTGCATATATGCTTCACACAGCCATTCGTCTTGATAATCCACGCAATGCCTTGCAGATAAACCATCAACGACGTCTTTATTTCTGTATAATTTTAGCCATTCTTTTTCAATGCCGTCCCACTTCCCGAACACATCAATCCTTCCTAGTTTTTTCCGTTTTACAAAACCATCATTTTTACAATAGCCAAAAAATGTTTCCTGCGTGCTGTCATGAGGCGTATGCGCCGTCCAGACCATGACGCACACATTTGTTCCAGTTGGATAAAAGATATCATCCGGCATAGAAAAAACAGCCTTCAAAGTGTTTTTCTTCATTAACCGTTCTCTTACATCTTTGAATTTCGTCCCAATCGCGCAACTCATTGGAACAACAACAACTCCCGTTCCTCCCACTGTAAGAATATCCAGCAAATGTTCCACAAATTCCAGTTCGGTAACGTCTTTCTGCGAATATGGCGGATTAATTAAACCGATGTTGATATTCTTGCTCTTCAATTCGTCCGTTATGTTTTTATTAAAGCAATCGCCTTTGTAAATATTCGATTTTCCGTCTTTGCGGATAATCATATTGGCAATGGCTAAAGTATAAAGCCCATCATCAAATTCTATGCCGTATAACCCATTTTTACGGATGTGTTCCATTTCCACCGGGTTTGCATCTTGAAACATTTTACTCATAGCAGTTACCAAAAAGGAACCTGAGCCGCAACAGATATCGACTACCCGGCTATTCTTATTTATATCGGCCAAATCGCACATAAATTCCGTCAGATGCTGGGGTGTCAGGACAATTCCCAATCCGCTGCCGTCGCCGCCTGAATATTTAATAAATTCATGATAAAACACTCCAAGTGCATCTACCGTGCTGTCTGCATAATCCATCATAGGCTTAATTTTCATTTCTAACTGTTCAATATACCAGGTAATAGATCTTGAATGCCCCAATGGAATTTCCGCAAACTTCGTGTTTTCCTGAAGCGTATTAAAAACTTGTTTGATATAACTTATTCTGCTGCTTTTAATATCGCTGTCCTTTAGAACATTCTCAATAGCGTTTTGAACATTCTGCATCACCAATTTATATGATGTCAGGAAGGAATAGCTTTTGGAAAAATCCTTGTCATTTAATGCAATCAATATCCCGGCAATAAAAATTGGCTTATGTGATTCCGTCACTTTAATTTCTCTCAGAGCATTGTGCATATCTATTGCGGTATTTCTAATCTCATCCAGAGAGTAGGCTTTTTTTAACGCATTACCTTTTATTAGCTCTATATAATTTAAAGGCTCCAAAATAATATCTTTTGCTTTTTCCAGTACTGTATATTGAGCCTGTCCCTGTATCCAGTAAAAGGTATCCACTTTCATATTGCTGGCTGTCGTACCGCTTACGGCAATCACGATAACATTGTACTCCTCTTTTAAAAATTTTGCATAGTATAAGGCGCCGTCTACCGCAAAGGAATTTGGCCTGTTTAATTTTTCACTACAATGTTTTTTACTGCTGTTTTTGCACTCTATAACGATTAATGTGCGGATATCGTCATTGAACGTTACAATATACTCTGGTTTCGCCTTTCCTTTTCCGCCTTTGGAATAATCGTCCAACTCACATTCCTTTGGTTTTCCGCCCGCCCGTTTCAATATATTTTCAATTTTATCTATATCTGAAACATCACCCTGTGGAAAAACATAGCCAAATGGGTTTTTCCCGATTGCGCATTTCATTTCTTTTAGAGTTAAATTTTCCGTATACCGCTCTATTGCCATTTATAAGCCTCTCCTTTCTATATGATTTTCACCATAAAGAATGCCTTGTTCTCATCTCACGTAAACACGCAAGCATATAATTCACCAATATTTGTATTTTACGTTCTCATTATATCATAAACAGCTTAGGATATCAAGAAATGCCAGAACATTTGTTTTGCAAAACGTCTTCCAATTCCATTTTTACAAAATTTACCTAATTCATCTCTTACAGGCTTAATACTTTTTCAATAATTCTTAAGACTTCCTTTGTTGCATTCTCCTCCCATGCAGATATAATAAAACCCAACATACAAAAACGGAGGATAAAACAAATGACCGCATCCAACACAACCAAAAAAATTGCCGTCTTTTTCGGCGGCTGCTCCACAGAATACGAAGTTTCATTACAATCTGCCTGCGCCATAATCAGCAGCATTGACGCCTCGCGCTATACTCCAATCCTAATCGGGATCAGCCAGGCAGACGGCGCGTGGTACTACTACCGCGGCGATATCGCCCACATTGCAAACGGCTCCTGGCAGTCGGACGAAAACTGTACCCCGGTTTTCCCTTCGACCGACCGGTCAATCCATGGCGTCTGCTATCTGGAAAACGGCCGTCTAAACACGATTTCCCTGGATGCCGCCCTGCCTGTATTACATGGCAAAAACGGCGAAGACGGTACGTTACAGGGGCTTTTGGAACTGATTGGCGTAAGGATTATCGGCTGCGGCTCCCTTTCTTCCGCCCTTTGCATGGACAAGGCGTTAGCGCACCGCATCGTTTCCATGAACGGCATCAAATCCGCCCGCTCCATTGTTTTGCATAGGGATTTTTCCCCCGAAGAAACGGCTGGCTACGCTATGGAACTGGGATACCCGCTTTTTGTAAAACCCGTACGCTCCGGCTCTTCTTTCGGCATCAGCAAAATCCGGTGCGAAGCAGAGCTTCTGCCCGCCATCCAAACAGCCTTTGAACACGATTCCACCGTTATTTTAGAGGAAATGATCGACGGCTTTGAAGTAGGATGCGCTATACTCGGCACAAAAGACCTCATTATCGGGGAAGTAGATGAAATCGAGCTTTCGGACGGATTTTTCGACTACACGGAAAAATATACGTTAAAGACCTCAAGTATCCATGTCCCGGCGCGCATCACCACGGAACAGGCGGATAAAATCAAAAAAACCGCTCTGGCCGTTTACCGGCTGCTGGGCTGTTCTTACTTTGCAAGGGTGGATTTGTTTTTAACGCCAAAAGGCGAAATTTATTTCAACGAAGTCAACACCATTCCCGGCTTTACGGCGCACAGCCGCTACCCGAATATGTTAAAAGCCGCCGGCCTTCCGTTTGAAGAAGTTGTAAACCGGCTGCTTAGGATGGAGGAATAAAACATATGGCTCGTACGAAACATTTTGCCGGCATCGACTATTTTCGGTTTGCAGCGGCTTTTCTGGTAATCGCGATCCATACATCCCCTTTTGGGACATGGGATGAAACCATAGATTACCTGACGACTTACTGCCTGGGGCGGATAGCGGTTCCGTTTTTCTTTATGACGACCGGCTTTTTTGTACTGGCGCCGTATTATTTGAGTGATTTCCGCAAAAAACGCGCGCTGCATCGGTTTTTGCTCAAAAACACCACGCTTTACCTGGCTGTCACGCTGTTTTACCTGCCGCTTATCCTGTATTCTGGACAGCTGCCAACAAGCGTGCCTGCATTTTTAAAAGACCTGTTTTTTGACGGAACTTTTTACCATCTGTGGTATTTTCCGGCAGCGCTGACCGGCTGCCTTTTGTTGATGCTTTTGGGGCATATCTCCCTTACGGCCGCGGCAGTTTACTCGGTCCTTGCCTATGCCGCCGGACTGCTCGGGGACAGCTACTACGGGCTTATAAAAGGAGCGCCCTTGCTTTCTTCTTTTTATGACGGTATATTCGGCTTTACTAGCTATACCCGAAACGGCCTTTTTTTTGCGCCCGTTTTTATTCTGCTCGGCGCGCTGATTGCCGTATACCGCATCCGTATTTCCAAGAAAGCCTGCGAATGGGGACTTATCGTTTCTTTGGCCGGGCTGCTTTTGGAGGGTTATTTTACATACAGCCTGGATCTGCAGAAGCATAACAGCATGTACCTGTTCCTGCTGCCTGTTTTGTTCTTTTTATTCCAGTTCCTTTTGGGCGTGCAGGGACATGCCCCGGGGTGGATACGGGAAGGATCCATGCTGCTGTACGTGATACACCCCGCCGTAATCGTACTGTGGCGCATGATTGCAAAAGCGGCTGGCCAGACAAAACTGCTGGTAGAAAATACGTTTATCCTGTACGTTGCAGTCTGTACGCTGTCTGTAACAGCCGTATACCTGATCCAATCTTTGAAAGGAGGGATGATCCGATGGAACAAAAAGGACGGGCATGGATCGAACTGAATATAGAACATCTGCGCCATAACGTAGGGCAGTTCCAGGAGCTTCTTCCTGCAGGCTGCGCTATGATGCCGGCCGTCAAGGCAAATGCCTACGGCCACGGCGCCCCGCTGATTGCGGCTTCCCTGCAGCAGATGGGCATCCGCGATTTCTGTGTCGCCTCCATGAACGAGGCAATCGAACTGCGTAAAGCCGGAATTACGGGACAGATCCTGATCTTAGGCTATACGCCTCCCGGCCAGTTTCCGGAACTGGCTGAATACCGCCTGACCCAGACGGTCGTCGATTATCCGTACGCCGTCCGGCTAAACGATTACGGCAGACCGCTGCGTGTGCATGTAGGCATTGACACCGGAATGCACCGTCTGGGCGAACGCAGCGGCAACACCGAGACCATACGGCGCATATGGGATCTTAAGAATCTTACCATTACAGGCGTTTTCTCCCATTTGTGCGTTTCCGACGGAACCTCCCAGTCCGACCGCGACTATACCCGGGCGCAAATAAAGAATTTTACTTCCATTGTGCGCTCGCTGCACAAAAGAGGGATTTCCGGCTTTAAAATGCACCTGCAGGGCAGCTACGGCGTCTTAAATTACCCGGATCTGCGCTTTGACTACGCCAGGATTGGCATTGCCCTCTACGGCGCGTTAAGCCTGCCGCACGACAAAACCAAAGCGGCTGTCCGCTTAAAACCCGTCCTTTCCCTAAAAGCGCGGATTGAATGCGTAAAACCGCTTTATGCCGGGGAATCCGTCGGATATGGGCTGGATTATACCGCCCGGACAGATAAGAAAATCGCCGCCGTTTCCATCGGCTATGCAGACGGAATCCCACGCGGGCTTTCCAACCGCGGATACGCCCTTGTGCATGGCAAAAAAGCCGCCATTATCGGGCGTATCTGTATGGATCAGCTTATGATTGACGTATCGGATATCCCGCAGGCTGCGGCAGGGGATGAAGCTATATTCATCGGCGCATGCGGCCCGAATGAAATTACGGCGGGCGAAGTGGCCCAATGCGCGGATACCATTTCCAATGAAATTTTAAGCCGCTTAGGGGAACGGCTTGAACGCGTCGTCAGCGGCTGAGCCCAAAATTATCCGTGCATATGGTACAGCTTTTCATATATGCCGCCTTTTTTGATCAGTTCTTCATGGCTGCCTTCCTCTTCAATCCCTCGCTCCGTCAGCACCAGGATGCGCTTTGCGTTGCGGATTGTCGTCAGCCTGTGCGCAATTACAAACGTCGTCCGGTTCTTCGCCAGTTTTTCAAGCGATTCCTGTACGACTTTTTCACTCTCATTATCGAGCGCCGACGTCGCCTCGTCAAAAATCAGGATCGGCGGGTTTTTCAAAAACACGCGCGCAATCGAAAGCCGCTGTTTCTGCCCGCCGGAAAGTTTTATTCCCCGCTGCCCGATATCGGTGTCATACCCGTCTGGCAGCGACAGGATAAACTCGTGGGCATTTGCGTTTTTTGCCGCCGCAATTACTTCCTCGCGCGTCGCGTCCGGTTTCCCGTATCGGATATTGTCATATACTGTCCCGACAAATAAATACACGTCCTGCTGCACGATTCCTATCTGGTTGCGCAGGCTTTTTTGTTTTACGGAGCGGATATCCCTCCCGTCTACAGACACCGTTCCGCCCGTCACATCATAAAACCGCGGGATCAGGCTGCAAAGCGTGCTCTTCCCCGCGCCGCTTGAACCGACCAAAGCCACGTATTCCCCCGCGTCCACATGCAGGTTGACGTGGCTTAATACTTTTTCGCTGTTCTCTTCATAACGGAACGACACATTTTTAAAATCTACCGTCCCCTTCACCGCAGGCAGTTCTACGGCATTATCACTGTCCGCAATATCCGGCTCAATTGCCATAATTTCCAGAAACCGCTCAAACCCGGTATAACCGTTCTGAAACTGCTCCGTAAAATCAATCAGCGTCTTAACCGGATCCGTCAGTACGTTGATATAAAGCAGAAACGTAATCAAATCCGTCACGTCTATTTTTTCCAGGGAAATAAAAACGGCTCCCGCCACCAGCACCACGACCGTTATCAACAGTGAAAACGAACTCAACCCCGCATGATACCCTCCCATGTAAAAATAGCTGTTTTTCTTGGCGTTTAAAAACCCGCGGTTGCCCTCCCCGAATTTCTCCTCCTCCATACGTTCATTCGCAAACGACTTTACCACACGGATACCGGAAAGGTTATCCTCAATCCTGCTGTTGATCTCCGATATTTTTTCCCGGTTGCGCCGAAACGCCCGCTTCATTCTGCCATTAAAAAAATATGCGTAGCAAAACATCACCGGAATCAGAGCGAACGCAAAAACAGTAAGAAGCGGGCTGATGCAGAGCATAATCACAAACGCGCCGCAGATCTTAATCACAGAAATCACTACATTTTCCGGCCCGTGGTGCATCAGTTCCGTAATATCAAACAAATCCGTCGTAATCCGGGACATCAAAGCCCCTACCTTCTGATTGTCATAAAACGCAAACGAAAGCTTCTGGTAATGTGCAAAAATTTCGGCACGCATATCGTATTCTATCCTGGCGCCCATGACATGCCCGTAATTGGTAATATAAAAATTACAAAAACAAGACACG
>CAJTLD010000061.1:9707-13635 GCA_910577065.1 uncultured Lachnospiraceae bacterium
CCGCCATCAAAACGGCAAGCCCGGCCGTCTGCCGCAGCATTTCGTCTTTTTCCAGGTAAATCACATTTGACGTGATAAAGCGCGCGATAAGCGGAATCGCCAGCGCAATCACAGACGCCAGGACCGCAAAAAACATATCCGCCGCAAACACCCTGCGGTACGGCTTATAGTAAGACAACATTTTTTTCAGATTATTCTGCATTGCCTGCTTCCTCCCTGTTATCCAAATCTTTTTGAATCCCCTCCAGATAAGGAATGAATACCCCGCCCTGGTACGGCAGGAAAAATCCCGGTTCCAACTCCTCATACCGGAAGCTTTTGCGCCCTCCTTCTTCCCTGCGCTGCCAAAAGCGTCTCAGAAGCGAAAGGCGCAGATAATAAAATTCTTCGCGCTTCGTAAACGAAACCAGGATAAACGCCACGCCTCCCTGTTTTTCAAACGCTTCCATAAACGTCACCTGGTGCGCGTGGATATTCGCAAGCGGAAACGTATCCGTATTGCACTCCTTCGCGTCAAAACAGACCGGGATCCCCTGCACCGCGCCGATATAATCCACAGTGCTTTTCTGGTCAAAATAAGCCAGCGTAATATGCCGGCTTTCCTTGTCGATTGCAATTGGCGTAATCGGCGTCGGTATCTTCTGAATCAGCGCCAGCCCCTGTTCCGAGTACATTTCATTCGTACGGTTTAAAAATTCCTCAAATGACGAGCCGCGAAGCCCCCTGCTGTTCCATGTCGCCATATCCTATACTCCCGCTTAAAAAGCCGGCGCGCTGCGCCGGCCACACCAGTGTGTTACTAAATTCATCCTTTTTCATATATTCCGGAGCGTGTTTGAATATCCATTTCAAACGCGCCCCGGAATGGAATCACAAATTATTTTATCGTCGCCTTTTTGGGAAGGCCTGCTTTTTTCAGCATGTTCTTATACTGGGCTTTCTTTTTGGCAGGTACGGTAACCTTTGCTTTTGCGCTGATATTCTTGAATGCTTTTTTGCCGACAAAGGTAATGCCTTTCGCCTTTTTCATATTGATTTTGGAAAGCTTGCTGCATCCCGCAAACGCTTCCTTGTCAATCTTTTTCATATTCTTTCCAATGGTTACGCTGTTTAATTTTTTCAATCCCTTAAACGCTTTTTCATTGATTTGGGTCACCTTATAAGAAACGCCGTCAATGCGTACGGTATCCAGAATCACAACGCTTTTCAGATTCTTATTTGCAGTTCCGGTTACAGCCGCCGTCTTTTTGCCTGCGTCTAAAACCTTATAGTTTACTTTTTTCACGGTTGCCGTTGTAACAGGCGCCGGCGTCTCTGCAGCAGGAGGCGTATAGTTTGCAAGTTCTGATTTCTTTGCTTCCGCCGCCTTGTCAAGTTCTGCCTGTGCATTTTGTTTGGTCTGTGCAATTCCCTCCTGGCTTACCGCTTCCTTCTCCAGCGCTTCCGATTCTGCTTTCTTAGCCTCAGCGTCCTGTTTGTTGCCGTCTAAACTTATAATCTGCGATTCGATTGCCGCTGCCGCAGCTTTCAGACGGGCAGCCTGTGCATTTTTTAAGGCGGTTTCCAAAGCCGCTTTGTTTTCCTCTGCACGCGCGGTATAAAGCTCTGCTTCCGCTGCAAGCTTTTCTTTCGGATCCGATGTAGCAGCCACTTTCTGCTGTGCTGCCGTTACGAGCCCCTGCGCTTTTGTCAGGTTCGCCTGTGCGGCCGAAGCGGCCGTCTGCGCGTCAGAAGCTTTTTTATCGGCTTCTGTCAACTGCTTTTCCAGTAACGAGATTTCCGCAACAGCGTCAAATACGCCAAGGACGTCTTGTTCTTCCAATGCAGCCGCGCTTGTAGCGCCTGCGATAAAGTCCTCATATGTGACGGTGTTTTCCGCAGAGGGATTGTAATTCCACATACGGTAACCGAATGATTTTAAGTCAACCATCATATCCGCTAAAACAACGTCGGCCGTTTTTGCATTTGCATCGTCGCACCAAATAGCCATACATGCGCCGAGAACATTTGCAGCATTCTGGGAATTGGGATCTACCGCCGAATTTCCGTTAAAAAGAAGCGGATGCCATTCCTCAAAAATCTTTTTCGGCTTTACGGTCCAGTCGTAACTCTTTAAAACATAGTACAAGGAATCATTATTAAAATTGACTGCCTGATAATCGGAAGCAGCGACTCCCCCACTCTTCCAGTCATTTACAATAACGCTCTTTTTTAACAGCCTGGACTCTCCGGCCTGGCCGTCTACCCAGGCGTACGCCGTCATTCCCTTTCCTTCCACATAGTCTACCAGCCCGTTTACATATTCCGCAATGGTCTCGTTTGAAGTGCCATGCGCTGCAAACTCATCTCCGCCCACGCAAAAATCCGTACATCCGTTCTCCTGGAAGAAATCTACATACTTCTTTATCAGGGCAGCCATGAAATTCTTCGCTTCCTGGTTCTCAAGATTCATTGCATAACATGGATTAGAGGAAATCCCCCAGATGCCCACATTGCGGTATTCCGGAAAATACCAGAGGATCTGCCCGGTATGCCCCGGACTGTTAAATTCCGGAATAATATTAATTCCATAGGCTTTAGCATAGGTAAGGATTTTAACCATATCATCCTGCGTCAGATACTCGCTGGTGTCATAAGCATTCACCCCATGGGCTACGTCAGACGCGCCCTCATTGCGCTCCGCCAGAAATTCAGAATCGTCAATAGTATGCGGATTATCGCCGAGATGATTCATAAACTCATGATCATATTCAACCGTATTCCCGCTCCCGTCATCAAAAGAAACACTCATGTCGTCAAGCAGGAAACGGAACCCTTCGTCATTTGAAAAACTCATATACAGCGTATTCATCCCGTTCCAAGCCATTTCCCGGATAATAGACTCAAACCAGTCCACACTGAAATATTTTCTGGCGCAGTCTACAAACAATGCCCTCGTCCCCCTGAACGGAACGGAACTTTCTTTCTCTTCAACCTCGTCTCCGCGTTCCAGCTGTTTTAACACATCGCGCAGCCCATAAGAAGCCCCGGCCGTACCGGCGGCCTTTACCGTAACAATGCCCTTGCTGTTTTCGATGCCGTAGCCTTCCTCGCCATACGCTGCTTCATAGCCTTTCCCCTGTGTGTCAACCAGAATATCCCCCGCCTGTTTCTCAGCGTTGTATACCAGTTTCACACTTTGATCTTTTGCGGCAAACTCCTTACAGATCACCATATATGCCGCTTCTCGTTCTCCCTGCACATTGATGCGCACTGCAGCGCCTTTTGCAGTTTCTTTTGCGAACGCCGCAACCGGAAGGGCTGTCAATGCCATACATACGGAAAGCGCTATCGCTGAAACTTTTGTCTTTAAACCCATATATCCTCCTTTTTACGCACTCTGAAAGAATGTGTAACAATTTTTTATAGTTTTATCCTATCACATCAGAACAAAAAAAACAAGAGACAAGCTTCCTTCCATTTCCCGGCTTTTTATGTTACACTTAACAAAAAAATATCATCCGGAGGTCTCACTATGGAAATTATGAAACGCTATTATGAAACGCTGGCAGCCACCGTCATTTCCGGCCTAAACAAAAGGCAGATGGAAGGCTATTACTGCAAAACCCCCAAAGAAGCCGTAGAACTTGCGCTTTCTCTTTTGCCAAAGCAGCCGACGGTCGGCTTTGGCGGGTCCATGACGCTTATACAGTCCGGCATGCTAGACGCATTAAAAGCCGATCCCTCGATCCGTCTTTTAGACCGGGAAGCTGTGCAGTCCGCAGAAGAAAAAGAAGACGTCTGCCGCAGCCATTTTTCTGCAGACGCCTACTTTATGAGCAGCAACGCCATTACCGCAGACGGAGAGCTTATCAACATTGACGGCAGCGGCAACCGGGCCGCCGCGCTTATTTTCGGGCCAAAGGAAGTATTTATCCTGGCCGGGATG
>CAJTLD010000061.1:13645-13930 GCA_910577065.1 uncultured Lachnospiraceae bacterium
CGTCCCTTCCGTCGAAGAAGCGGTCAGCCGTGTCCGCAACACCGCAACGCCGCCCAACTGCATCCGCTTAAATAAACAGACTCCATGCGCTTTGACCGGCGCCTGCAGCAACTGCCTTGCGCCCGACTGCATCTGCAACCAGATTGTGATCACCCGCAGAAGCGGAAAAAAAGGACGTATCAAAGTCCTTTTAATCGGCGGGAATTTGGGTTTCTAAAAAGCAACGGACTGCTCCTAGTACTGCATCCGGACAGAAATTGAAGTCTGGAACCATCTGCTTCGCAC
>CAJTLD010000061.1:14031-16608 GCA_910577065.1 uncultured Lachnospiraceae bacterium
AGTACTAGTTTTTTTTAAGCTTTTCAAGCAGCTTTAAAAACGAATCCGGAAGCGCAGCCTCCGCTTTTCGGCCGTCGGCAAGGCATACGCGGTATGCATGCAGATACAGCGTATGCCCCCGTCCGGGCGCGCCCTCCCCATACTTTGTATCTCCGATCACCGGATGCCCGACAGACGCCAGGTGCGCGCGGATCTGATGCGTCCGCCCGGTAATCAGGCGCACCTTTAAAAGCGACGCGTCCCGGAAATTTTCCACGGGCGCATACTCCGTTTCAATCGGCTTATCCTCCTTCGTTTCCGCCTCCTGCAAAATACACACCTTATTCTCTTCCCACCCTTTGCGCATAAACCCTTTGATCCGTCTTGCTTCCGTAATCGTTCCCCTTACCGCACAGAGGTAAATTTTTTCAATCTCCCTCGCTTTTAACTGCCTTGCCATCTCCTGCAGCCCCTTTAGCGTCTTTCCCGCAATCAAAACGCCGGACGTATTGCGATCCAGCCGGTTGCAGACCGAAGGGGTAAACGCCGCGCTGCCCGCTCCGCCATACGCCCCCTTAGCCGCCAGATACGCCAGGATATATTCATTTGCCGAAACATCATCCGGCTTTGCCTTCTGGGAAAGCATCCCGGCAGGCTTATCGATCATCAAAATATCATCGTCTTCGTAAAGCACCGAAAACGGAAGACTCCCCAAATCAATCTTTGGCAGCCTTAAGCCTGCGCTCACTTTCTTTAACGGTGCGCCGCCTGAAAACTTTTCAACCGTCTCTTCCGACAAAAACAGCTTTACCGTATCGCCCGCTTTCAGCAGTTCCGATCCCGCCGCCTTCTTCCCGTTTAACACAATATTCTTCTTGCGCAGCATCTTATAAAGAAAACCTGCCGGCGCTTCGCAGAGCAGCTTCTTTAAATACTTGTCGAACCTCTGCCCCGCTTCATTGATTCCGATCTTAACTTCACGCATGAAACACTACTTCCCCGCTTTCTTCTTTTTTGGATGGACGTTTCGGATCGTCTTTTTCTTCACCGGCTTTTTCGCCGGCTTCTTCCCCGGAGGGGCCTCGCCCTTCCTCGGGCGGATCAGGCAGTTGGGGCCAAACCCGATCAGATCCTCCCTGCCCGCCTTCTTTAACGCTTCCCGCACCAGTTCGTAATTCTTTGGATTGCGGTACTGGATCAAAGCGCGCTGCATCGCCTTTTCATGCGGGTTTACCGCGGTATAAACCGGCTTCATCGTGCGCGGATCAACCCCCGTATAATACATACATGTAGAAATCGTGGAAGGCGTCGGATAAAAATCCTGCACCTGCTGCGGCATATATCCCAAATCCCGCAGAAACTCCGCCAGCTCCACCGCCTCCTTTAACGTCGATCCCGGATGGGACGACATCAGATACGGCACCAGATACTGCTTTTTCTGCAACGCTTCATTTGTCCTTCGGTACGCGTCCGCAAATTTCCGGTACACCCGCGCAGAAGGCTTGCCCATTTTCTCTAAGACCGCATCGCTGATATGCTCCGGCGCCACCTTAAGCTGTCCGCTGACATGATGCTCGCACAGCTCGCGCAAAAAAGCAGGATCCGGATCCGCAAGCAGATAATCAAACCGGATCCCGGAACGGATAAACACTTTCTTCACCCCTGGAAGCTCCCGCAGCTTCCTAAGCAGCTCCCGGTAATCCGTATGATCCGCCTTAAGGTTGCTGCAGGGAACCGGAAACAGACACTGCTTCCCCCGGCAGACCCCTTCCGTCAGCTGTTTTTCACAGGAAGGGGAACGGAAATTAGCGGTAGGCCCGCCCACATCATGCAGATATCCCTTAAAGTCC
Source organism: uncultured Lachnospiraceae bacterium (assembly GCA_910577065.1). Taxonomy (GTDB): domain Bacteria; phylum Bacillota; class Clostridia; order Lachnospirales; family Lachnospiraceae; genus Roseburia_B. The sequence continues at coordinate 15,861 of CAJTLD010000061.1, forward strand.
GCGTCCCACGTCATATTTTCCGCCTCATTCAAAATCGACTCATGGCTCCTTGCCTGGATAATCCTGCCCTGATGAAACGTCAGCGCACAGAAATTACAGCCTCCGAAACACCCCCGGCTGCTGACCAGGCTGAATTTCACCTCTTCAATCGCCGGAACGCCGCCCGCCGCCTCATAAGACGGATGATACGCGCGCATATACGGAAGCGCATAAACCGCGTCCATCTCGCTTTGGCTAAGCGGCTTTGCCGCCGGATTCTGTACAACAAAAAGCCTGCCGTCGTACGTCTCAAACAGACGCTTCCCGTTAAACGGATCCGTGTTTTGGTACTGCGTATAAAAGCTTTTTGCATACGCGCGCTTATCGGCCCTCACATCCTCAAAAGACGGCAGCTCCACCGCATCATAAATCAGCCCGCGATCCCTCGTTTTAAACACAGTCCCCTCAACAAACGTAATATCCCGCACCGCAATCCCGCTGTCCAGGGCCTCCGCAATTTCCACAATGCTGCGTTCCCCCATACCGTACGAAACCAGATCCGCCCCCGAGTCCAAAAGAACGGAACGCCGCACACGATCCGACCAGTAATCATAATGAGACAGGCGGCGCAGACTCGCCTCAATCCCGCCGATTATAACAGGCGTATGCTTATAAACCTTCCGGATCAGATTACCGTAAGTGACCACGGCATAATCCGGACGCTTTCCCATTACGCCTCCGGGCGTATACGCGTCAGCCTGCCGCCGCC
>CAJTLD010000062.1:0-7617 GCA_910577065.1 uncultured Lachnospiraceae bacterium
GTCTTCGGTAAAGATTACGTCGTTTTTCCAGGTGTCCTGCTCTTTGTAGCGGGATACAATGGCGGCAATGGTTTTCTTGTCGGTCTCCGAAAACTGCGGGGCGATGGCGTCGGCGATTTCCTCGCTGCTGTGATCGGTTACGAACTGCATGCCTTTCTGGAGCGCGTCGGTGAACGCCTGGATGATTTCGGGGTGGGCGATGAGGTAGCTTTCTTTGGCGGAAAAGGCGGTGTATGGCACGTAACCGGAATCGACGCCTACGGACGCTACGACGTAACCTGCGCCTTCGGATTCAAGCGCGGTCGCTGAAGGTTCAAACTCGACCGTATAATCCCCGCTTCCGCCTGAAAAAGCCGCAGCCGTGGATCCAAAATCAATGCTCTGGTCAATGTTCAGATCTTTGGCGGGATCGATATTGTTTTTCTTTAATACAAACTCAAATACCATTTCCGGCATACCGCCCGCGCGTCCTCCGAGCACATTCGCTCCCTTTAAATCCGTCCATTTAAAATCTTCCGCCTGCTCCCTTGCGATCAGGAAATTCCCGGCGCGCTGGGTCAGCTGGGCGAAATTTTTTACTACGTCCGACGCTCCTTCGTTAAAAGCATAAACAGTCGTTTCCGGTCCCATAAAACCAATGTCCGCTTCGCCGGAAAGTACGGCGGTCATGGTTTTATCCGCTCCAAACGGGGCTGCTGCGATAGTACAAAAGAAACGTCGTACGGCATTTCGCTTGTGATATTCATTCGGTCAACGCAGCCCGCTGCGTCTTCTTTATTTGATGCAAATCTTCCGCTAAGCGTGGAATACATCCGCAAGCAAACATAGATAAAAAAATGCAGAATCCTGTCGTATGCTATTGAGAATATTTTAAAGATGTTATAAAATAGAACCACTATATAAAAAAGGAGAGAACGGTATGTATGCTGATGAGAATGTAATCAAAATTAAACATGAGGTTTTATACGAAGTGGCTAAAGCCGCCCTGGAGGGAAATCTGGAAGAAAAACGGGATCATATCCCCAATAAGCTGATTCCGGGGCCAAACCCGCAGTTTCGTTGCTGTATTTACAAAGAACGGGAAATTATCCGTCAGAGAATCCGCCTTGCGGAAGGCAAAGCGCCAGGCGCAGTAGACGACGGCAATATCATACAGGTAATCCATTCTGCGTGCGAGGACTGCCCGATTTCCCGTTATGTTGTAACAGACAACTGCCAGAACTGTATTGGAAAGGCATGTATCAATGCATGCAATTTTAATGCGATTTCCATTGGGAGCCATCGTTCCCATATTGACCCGTCTAAATGCAAGGAATGCGGTAAATGCGCAAAAGCCTGCCCGTATCATGCGATTGCAGATTTGAAACGGCCATGTAAATTCAGCTGTCCGGTAAACGCGATTACAAATGACGAACACGGGATTTCGGTAATTGATGAGAAAAAATGTATTCGCTGCGGCCTTTGCATACATAAATGCCCGTTTGGGGCAATCGGTTCTAAGACTTTTATCGTGGATGTAATTGAGGAGTTAAAGTCCGGCAAGCCGGTTTACGCAATTTTGGCTCCGGCAACCGAAGGGCAGTTTGGTACGGACATTACGATGCGCAGCTGGCGCAACGCCGTGAAACTGATGGGATTTAAAAATCTTGTAGAAGCGGGGCTTGGCGGCGATATGACGACGCAGGCAGAAGGCGACGAATGGTATGAAGCTTATAAAGAGGGCAAGAAGAAGACGACTTCATGCTGCCCGGGATTTGTGAATATGATTCGCAAGCATTATCCGGAACTGGAAGAGTTGATTTCCACTGCGGTTTCTCCAATGTGCGGGGTTTCCCGTATGATTAAGGCCAAAGAGCCGGATGCCGTTACCGTATTTATCGGGCCTTGCATCGCTAAGAAATCCGAGGCAAACGAGCATAAGATCGAAGGAAACGTGGATTTTGTTTTGACTTACAGTGAGATCCGTGCGATTATGAAAGCAATGGGCGTAGAACTTCAGCCGTCAGACAACGATTATCAGGAATCCTCTACTTTTGGGAAACGGTTCGGCAATTCCGGCGGCGTAACAGCGGCGGTACTGGAATATATGAAAGAAAAAGACTATGACTGCGATCCGAAGGTTTGCAAGGCAAACGGTGCGGCGGACTGCAAGAAAGCGCTGCTGCTCCTAAAGGCAGGTAAGCTTCCGGAAGATTTTATTGAAGGGATGGCGTGTGTCGGCGGGTGCGTCGGCGGACCAAGCGCGTTTAAGGATCAGATTTTGGCCAGGAAGGACAGGGACGCTTTGATTGGGGATGCGGACGGACGCACTATTGTAGGAAATCTGGATCAATACGCAATGGATTCGTTTTCCATGCACCGGGCCGAGCATTGATCAAATGTTCTGAACCAGTTATATTTGAGACGTATCCTTTTTGCGACAGTTTCGTTTTGTTTTTTCCAAATGTTGTAAAAATTACAAGTTTATGGTAATATTGATGTGTATTTCTTTATATGGATACAAAAAATATAACAGGAGGAAAGTAATGAAAAACAAAAAGAATGCACGGCTGTTGTGCATAATGCTGACGGCAGCAATGCTCGTGCAGCCAATGAACGTGTCTGCTGCGGGACTGATGCCGGGAGGGGAGGACGCCTGGCCGGAGAGCCAGGAATTAACCGTTCAAACCGAAGCGCAGGACGAGGCTTTAACGGACGCTGCTGAAGAATCGGAAGCGCTTCCGGCGCAGGAACAGGTTTTACAGGCAGAAGCGGTTTCGCCTGCATTGCAAAGCGGCGCGGCGCTGATTCCGGCAGGCAGCGACGAGAATGCCGTAAAGCTGATTCTGGCACAGGCGCTGATTAGCAACAGCGATCAGTTTTCAGAGGAAGAATTGCTGGGACTGGAGTGGGAGTATTACTGTGAAGGGAAAAACGGGCTGTTAAAGAACAGCGCCTGGGGTTCTGTGAATGGATTTGTTTCCAAAAAAGTGTTAACGAATTACACACATCCCGCGCTGGTAGACAACGGAAACGGAAATTATCAGATCCGTCTTGCCGGCACAGCTCAGGAAGTTACCCTGGAAAAGAAAGACAAGCTGGATTCCTCTATTGTGCTCAACGAGGGTGTTTCGGTGAGCCTGCCTTACACGGAGGACAGTACGATTGATTATGCGCAGCTTGAGGCAAAGGTGTTTGAAGCGGTTGTTGCGGAGACGACGCCGGGGCTGACGCTTGCGGACGTAGCGGTTGAATATTATGCTACCGCCACAACGGGCAGCGTAGGCAGTATGGGCAAAAACTGGGCGCCGATCCAGGGCGGTAAAATATCCGGCCTGGAGTACCCGGGCATGTCCGCTGGAGAAAATCAGAAAATCCGTTTCGTATGGGACGGCGACAGCACACACGCCGGATTTTATGCCGAAACTACGATAACCGTCACGGATCGCGAAGAAGCGCCATATGTGAAAAACGATCCGATTGGCAGCGCCAAATTACCGATCAGAGAAGATCTGACCGTAGATTACGACGCTATGGAGGATGCGATTTTCAATGCCGTTGTAGCGGAGTCGGAAGTAATTTCCGCTGATAATGCGACTATTGAGTACTATGCGACGGCAAAATCCGGCAGCGTAGGAGGGTTAGGCAAAAGCTGGGCGCCGATCCAGGGCGGCAAAATATCCGGTCTGGAATACCCGGGCATTCCGGCAGGCGTGCAGAAGATCCGTATTTCATGGCCGGGCAGCCAGGTATATGCGCCGACGGTAATTGAAGCGGACGTAGAGGTAAAGGATCGGGAGCAGGTACAGTTTATCTTAAACGAAGCTCCGTATGAGACAGGCATTGTATTTACGGCGGATCAGGGTTATGATTATGCGGCTACCGCCCGTGCGATTTATGATACGGTAGTGGCTTCGGTCAGCCAGGAAGTGGCTTATGAAGACATCCGGGTAGAGTATAACACCGATTTAACAGGCCTTACAAACAGCTATAAGCCGCTGGATGAAAAGGATTTGACCGGCCTTGTAAAATTTAAAGACGGGACATGGAAAATCCGTATTTCCTGCAGCGATACGGTAGCATACCGCGGCAATTCCGTTACGGTAGAAGTAACGGTTAGCGACAACCGGATTGCAAGCGCAGTAGCAGTGAAGGAAGGCGCTTCCTTTACCTACAATATGGATACGGCCGTTATGAAACAGGCGATTTTTGACAATGTAATCGACTGGGAAAATTCCGAATTGCCGGCAAAAGAGACGCTTAGCATGGATGATTTTGAAATCCTCTACAAAGCGCAGATCGACGTTTTGGACAACAGCTTTGACGCCGGAAAGTTAGGCGGATTGCTGGACAAAATCCCGGGGCTTGAAGGCATAGGCGGAAGCATTGACAATATTGCAGGCAGCTTAAACGACAGCACAAAGCGCTGGATGCCAATCGAGGGCGGCAAATACCTTGGGATTCCTTATACGGCAATGGGCGCAGGGAAGCATCAGGTGCAGATTTCTTATAAGGGAAATGCCGAATACCGCCCGTCTGACGGAGCCGAAGCAGCGGTTACCGTTAAGAAGGCAAATGTAAAGGTAAGCGTGAAATCGGCGAATATCTATGCGGATCAGACGCTGCCGGAGAATTTTATTACGACAAACCCGGCCGACAAATTTGATTTCTATACCATTTATGCCGGCGCAACCAGCAATGTAAACTTAGGACTTTATCTGGATCTTCCGGAGAAATTCAGCAATAACAAGCTGATGGGGATTATCGATCCGATTGCCGAGAAGATTACGGGCAAAAGCTTCAGCAAAATGCTGCAGGACGGCGTTACGTTAGGGGAACTGCGCAAGATGTTTGACAGCACGGAACTGCTGGAACTTTTAGACAAAGTAGGCGTGGATACCGGCGCGTTTGGCCAGATCTTAAAAGTATTAAATGCGCTTCCGTCTATTACAGACAGCGTGCGTATCGGGTTTGGAGCGCCGAACCGTGCAGGGCTTTACAGTGCAACGGTTATTACGGACAATAAGAATTACAACACAGGCGTAGGCATTGGGGCATTGTTAGTCAGGATGCGTTTATCCGGCGTAAAGCTGACCTGGAACCAGGGGCTTGGAAGCAAGATCAGCGCTGCGGACGCCAAAAACTTTGACTTTGGCGCGACATTGTCTTACGATGGAGACGTATCGATTGTACAGGATAATGTGCATTACCTGTATTCCGGGTTTACAAGCAAGTGGAAAGTTTATTCCAGCACAACGACTCCGCCGACGGAGCCGGGACGCTATGTAGTGACGGTAGTTACACTGGGCGGCAATTATCAGGCAGCCCCGATTACCAGATCGTTCCAAATTACAAAATAATAAATGCGAAGGGAGCGCTTTTAAAAGCGTTCCCTTCTTTCACTATGTAGCCTGTAGTTTTTCTGTCGTAAGAGTTCAGCCTGCTACTGCGCAGTTCGCAGCCAATATTGCAGAGTAGCAGGGAATCCGGAAGGCTAAACTGTTATTTCCTGTCGGCAAAATCAGAAAAAATGATTGACGAAGCCCCAGTTTCTAACGTATAATTTAATCTGAATGCTATCAGGAAAATTTATACATAATGGAAGGGAGGCAGCAGCATGAGGCAGTTTTTTGGAATGAGCCAGCACGGGAATCTGGAGGAAGCAGTTTCGGGATTAAATCGTCCTCAGTTTCTGATGCTTTTATCAAACAACGGTCAGTTTGAAGCGCATGTAAAGCAGCTGGAGAAGCTTTATCCCGAAGTACCGAGTATCGGATGCATTGGGATGGGATATGACACCAGGATTGTAGAACAGGGGGTATGCGTCATTGCATTCCTTGACGGTGTATCTGCTGCGGCAAATGTACTTGAGCAGGTATCCAGTATGCCGATGAAATACATTCACCGGCTTGAAGAAGACGTTCGCGAGGTAAACGGTTCCATGCAGGATACGGTGTGTATTGATTTTTGCGCCGGGAACGACGCATGTGTGCTGACGACGATTAATACGGTATTAAAGCGCGCCGGAATTTCGCTGGTTGGCGGGACGGGGGACGCCGGAAAAGTCTCTGCAAATGGAAAAATTTATGAGGATGCGGTAGCATACGGGATGATCCGAAACCAAAACGGCAGGGTAAAGACATATAAAGAGAATATTTACCATCCGTATAAAAATTACCGGTTTATTGCGTCGGATACGGATAAGGCCAATTACGTTATTGGGAAATTAAACGGCCGTCCGGCCAAACAGGTTTACCAGAGTATCCTGCATGTAACGGATCAGCAGATTTTAACACAGACATTTAAAAATCCGTTCGGTAAACTCAACGGGGATGATATCTGCATTATTTCAATCAAAGAGGTCAACGGCAATTCCCTGGCATGTTTCAGGCAGGTGAACGATTCCGACGTATTGATTTTATTGGAATTGGGCGACTATAAGGCAATCACCCGCCAAACGATAAAGATGATTTGCCAGGAATTTCCGAAGCGTTCCGCCGTGTTTTCCGTCAACTGCCTGTTTCGCTATAAACTGTTCAGCGAACACGGTTATATGCAGCAGTATTTGCAGGACATGGCGTCCTTGGGAAGCCATGCCGGGCTGGTCGGGTACGGGGAACATTACAACAACCGCTTTGTCAACCAGTCTATGACATGTGTGGTATTTGAATAAAGGAGGGAACAAGGGCGATGGTGTTTCCAGGGAGAAACAGAAAGAAACAGGGAGAAGTATTACATACGGAAAAGAGCCTGTATCCGGTTCTGCATGTGACAGACTGCTTGAATGATTACAAAAAAGATCTGATTGGAAAAGAAGTGGAATCCCTGTTTGAACTTAATATGGTGGGCAGTTCTTTTTCCGGCGTATTGAAAAAAGCAGATCATTTCCATGAGCAGCTGCAGGAATTTGGGGATTCGTTTTCCAATATCAACGAAGCGGCGGGGCAGTTTGCCCAGGTACGGGAAGCAATCACGCAGACGGTATCGGAGACGAAAGGAAAAGTGGAAGAGTTAAAGGACACTTCCATGAAAGTAGAACAGTCGTACAGCACGATGACGCAGACATTTGAGCAGCTTCAGGCCGCGGTTTCGGGCATCCAGCGGTGTATGGTTAAGATTGTATCTATTGCAGACGAGACGAATATTCTGGCTATTAACGCGTCTATCGAGGCGTCCCGGGCGGGGGAGCAGGGCAAAGGATTTGCAGTAGTTGCGACAAAAGTGCGGGAACTTGCAGAAGAGATTAAGGGTCTGGCAAACGAAGTAGACAGCGGCATACGTGACGTACAGCATGGCACAAAGCAGCTAAACGGCAGTATTTTGGATTCCAAAGAAGCGCTTGGGACCAATATCGAAACGGTAAAAAGCACGGATGATTCGTTTCAGAATATTATTACGACGGCAGAAGGGGCGGCGTCGGTGCAGACGGAAATTTCGGGCGTAATTGAAGATTCCAGAAAGGAGCTGCAGGAGATTTGCCAGTTTTTTGATGAGATTAAACTGCAGTATCAGGAGGTTGTAAAACATATAGAACGCGCCAGCAAGCTTGGCACGACGAAAAGCGCTATGTTTGAGGATATAGACAACATGCTCTCGCAGATTCCGGCGATGCTTCAGGATAAAGAGCCGGAGGGAATT
>CAJTLD010000062.1:7631-14423 GCA_910577065.1 uncultured Lachnospiraceae bacterium
AAAAGGGGAAGCTTTCAAAAGACAGGAGCAAAAAGCAGGCTGCGGCAGAGAAAGGACTTTGCCGCAGCCTGTTTTTTATTTTTTAGGAGAGGGGACGCTCCAGGGTTTTGATACCTGCGCGGTTAATCGCCGCCGTAAGCGCGTTTATGGAAGCTTTGATAATATCTTCATCTGTTCCGACGCCCCAGATCAGTTTGCCATGCGCCGTAATTCCCACATAGGCAAGGGCTTTGGAAGAAGAGCCGCGGGAAAGGGCGTGCTCTGCATATTCTGTCAGTTCGTACGTAATATTGAAATGCTTCTTAATGGCAATGCTGACCGCGTCCAGACGCCCGTTTCCGTTTGCCGTTACAACATCTGTCCCTTCCGGGGTTGTAATGGAAACAGTGGCTTCCATACCGTTCTGCTGGCGGAAATGGCATTCCGATACATGGAAACCGCTCGAAACGTCGTGATAGGTTTCTTTGAATATACCGTAAATCCGTTCTGCGGTTAATTCGCTGTGTTCCCTGTCGGACACATCTTTGACCAGGTAGCCAAATTCTTCCTTCATCCGGTCCGGAAGCAGGATACCGTAAGCCTGTTTTAGCACATAGCTTACGCCGCCTTTGCCGGACTGGCTGTTGATCCGGATTACGTCGGAATCGTAGGTACGTCCCAGATCTTTTGGGTCAATCGGCAGGTACGGTACGGTCCAGTGAGGATCTTTGCCGGAAGCGTGGCACGCCATGCATTTGGAAATCGCATCCTGATGGGAACCGGAAAAAGCGGTAAACACCAGGTCTCCGGCATAGGGCTGTCGCATGGAAATTTCCATATTGGTCAGTTCCTCATAGGTTTTGCGGATCTCTTTCATATTGTGAAAATCAAGCCCCGGATCAACGCCTAAGGAATACATATTCATGCAAAGCGTTACGATATCGACGTTTCCGGTCCGTTCGCCGTTGCCGAACAGCGTCCCTTCAATGCGGTCTGCGCCTGCGAGCAATCCCAATTCCGCATCGCTGATACCGCTGCCCCTGTCATTGTGCGGGTGAAGGGAAATCAGCACGCTGTCGCGGTAATTTAAGTTTTTATCAAAATATTCAATCTGGCTGGCAAATACATGCGGCATCGAATACTGTACCGTGGAAGGCAGGTTGATAATCGCCTTGCGCTGCGGCGTCGGTTTCCAGACGTCGAGCACGGCGTTGCAGACCTCAAGCGCGTAATCCATTTCCGTCCCGGTAAAGCTTTCCGGAGAATATTCAAAGGAAATATTGCCTTTTTCGTTTTTGGATAAATCGTAAACCAGTTTCGCGCCGTCTATGGCGATTTGCTTGATTTCTTCTTTGGATTTTTTGAAAACCTGTTCGCGCTGCGCTACCGAAGTCGAATTGTACACATGCACAATTACGTTCGGCGCGCCGTCAATCGCTTCAAAAGTACGCTTGATAATATGCTCCCTGGCCTGGGTCAGTACCTGTACCGTCACATCGTCCGGGATCATATCCCGTTCAATGATGGCGCGTAAAAACTGATATTCCGTTTCGCTCGCTGCGGGGAAACCGACTTCAATATGCTTAAAGCCGATAGCGACAAGCATCTGATAAAATTTCACTTTTTCTTCCAGATTCATAGGTTCAATCAAAGCCTGGTTGCCGTCGCGCAGATCGACGCTGCACCAGACCGGCGCTTTTGTAACGGCGTCTTTTTTTACCCAGTCAAAGCAGTCCTGCGGCGGCATAAAATACATTTTACGGTACTTTTCAAATCCTTTCATGTTACATCCTCTCTTTCTGGTTTTGGGTTTTGGGCGCGTTTTTGGACAAAAAAAAGTCCTGCGCCTCTATGGAATATTTAGAGACGTAAGACATACTTACGCGGTACCACTCTAATTCATGATTGCTCATGCACTCAGCCGGTACGGGACAAAACCGTCCTTATACCGCTCCCGGATAACGGCGGGCTTCCGGCTTGGGCTACTCCCTTCGTATGAAACAGGTTTCACGCAGCGACTCCAAGGCGAGTTCTCTGTCCTTTATCTGCTGTTTCGCAGCGGCCAACAGCTCTCTGAAAAATAAACGGGCAGGTACTATTCCTCTTCTTCGTCTTTTCTGCAATATCATAACATAGATGGCGCGGAAGGTAAAGAGGAAAATTTTTTCCGGAAGGGATTTGGAATGGCGTCTTATTTTAAAATATGATATAATAAATCCGGGAGAGCGCTTGAAAAATCAAACGTCTTCTGTAGAACAGAGAAAGGGGCTGACAGGGATTGGTTACAATAAGCCTGTGTATGATAGTAAAAGACGAAGCGGACGTTTTGCGCAGATGCCTGGTTTCCATAGCGGATTTGATGGACGAGATTATAATTGTGGATACCGGATCGGCAGACCGTACCAAAGAAGTTGCCGGGGAATTTACGGATAAAATTTATGATTATGTATGGCAGGAGGATTTTGCGGCAGCCAGGAATTTTGCATTTTCAAAGGCCACAATGGAATATATTTATTCGGCGGATGCGGATGAAGTGGTAGATTATTTTAACCACAGGAAGTTTGCGGAGCTAAAACAGGCGCTTTTGCCGGAGATTGAAATTGTGCAGATGCATTATGTGACGCCGCAGAATTACAATACGACTGCCAATTACCGGAGAGAATACCGCCCGAAACTTTATAAAAGGCTGCGGGAATTTGTCTGGATTGACGCGGTGCATGAAACGGTACGCCTGGATCCGGTAGTTTACGACAGTGAAATTGAAATTATGCATCTTCCGAGAAATCTGCATGCCAAACGGGATTTTAAATTGTTCCGGCGCGTATTTGAGCGCGAAGGACGCCTTTCCGCAAAGCTTTGTTCCATGTATGCAAAGGAATTATTTGTCAGCGGACAGGAAGATGATTTTGCAGATGCGGCGGATATTTTTGAGTGCATTTTAAACCAGCCGGACGCTTCGGTTGACATGCAAAAAGAAGCCGTCTGCGTGCTTTGCCATAAACATCGCGCCGCAGGCGATACGGATCGGTTTTTTGCGCTTGCGTTCCGGCTGATGCCGGACGCCGTTTGTGCGGAACTGTGTTATGAGGTTGGGTGTTATTTTAAAGAACGGGGAGATTTCAAAGAGGCCGTTTTGTGGTTTGACACAGCGGCGTACCATACGCAGCCGGCTATTGACGTGCGCAGGGGAGGAAAACTTTCTCTGTTGGCTTTAGAAGAGTGTTACCGCAGCCTAAAAGAGCAGGCGCAGGATGAAGAAGAAAAGCAGTATTATCAGAATATGGAAAAACAGTGTAAAGAAGAAGCGGATCAGTGGGAAATGCCGCTTATGGCGGAATAAGGCGGGCGGAGGCTATCCGGACGAAAGGAGTTTTTATGGCAGTTGCAACATTGAAAAAAGGGGAAGGCAGGGTCTTAAAATCCGGCGGTATGTGGATATTTGACAATGAGATCGCTTCCGTTTCGGGAGATTTTGAAAACGGAGGGATTGTGGATGTCTGTGATTTTGACGGCTATCCGATGGGCAAAGGGTTTATTAACAAAAATTCGAAAATCCGCGTACGTATGCTGACCAGGAAAAACGGACAGCAGATCGATCGGGAATTTCTTCGCATGCGCGTCCGGGACGCGTGGGAGTACCGCAAAAAAACAGTGGATACCGCATGCTGCCGCGTTATTTTCGGGGAAGCCGATTTTCTGCCCGGACTGGTGGTGGACAAGTTTTCCGACGTATTGGTGGCGCAGTCCCTGGCGTTGGGGATCGATCGGATGAAATATGAAATTATAGAATTGTTAAAAGACACGCTGGCAGAGGACGGTATTTGCGTCCGGGGCGTATATGAACGCAGCGACGCAAAGGTGCGTGTGCAGGAGGGCATGGAACGCGCCAAAGGGTTTTTAGGGCAGGCGTTTGACACAAATGTGGAAATTACAGAAAATGGCGTAAACTATGTAGTTGACGTAAAAGACGGGCAAAAGACCGGGTTTTTCCTGGATCAGAAATATAACCGTTTGGCGATCCAGAAATTATGCAAAAACGCGGACGTTTTGGACTGTTTTACCCATACGGGTTCCTTTGCCTTAAACGCGGGAATAGCCGGGGCAAAGCATGTAACCGGCGTGGACGCGTCGGAGCTTGCCATACGCCAGGCGCAGGAAAATGCAAAACGAAACGGGCTTGAGGATACGGTACGGTTTTTATGCAGGGATGTATTTGAACTGCTGCCTGCATATGAAAAAGAAGGAAAGAAATTTGACGTCGTAATTTTAGATCCCCCTGCTTTTGCAAAGTCTAAAAATTCCCTGAAAAATGCGGTGAAAGGATATAGGGAGATCAATCTTCGGGCTATGAAATTAGTAAAGCCGGGCGGTTATCTTGCTACCTGTTCCTGCTCGCATTTTATGGACGACGCCCTGTTTACAAAAACCGTAAAGCAGGCGGCGAAAAATGCGCATAAAAGGCTCCGCCAGGTGGAATGCCGTACGCAGTCGCCGGATCATCCGGTGCTTTTGGATGCGGACGAGAGTTATTACCTGAAGTTTTATATGTTCCAGGTTTGTGAGGAGAAATAGGGGCGGAAATGCTGGATTTATGAGGATTACAGAGGTTTTTAAAGAACGGAAAACTATCGTAAATTATCGCAAAGTGGTGTGTTTTTTTATAAAAATGGCGTAAAAAATGGTGTATGAAAATCATTAAAGATGGTGTAAATATGCATAATTAAATCCACGGACATTACCATAAGTCCATAACTGATTGGTTTTTTAGTCGATTTCCAGTCGGTTGTGGGCTTATTATAATGCCTGAAATTGGGTTATACCCATCTTCCAATAAACCTACGTAAAATATTACACTTGCAACCCTAAAACGCTTCTACGAGCCATACAACGCATTACAGACGTATCTTACACTCACTATTAGTTCATTATCACACCACAAAACAACATAACTTAAAACACCGATTTCATAGCACATCAAAAAGAAAGGAGTACAAAGCATGGCAAGAAGAATAAGCAACATGAATGACCTGCAAAAAGCATTGCAGCCAGTCATGACAAAAATGGTAGACCAGTTAGCAGAAAGGGTATACGAAACCTTGAATCATTTCCTGAACGATTATTACACAGGATGGACACCAAATAGCTACAGGAGGACAGAAGCGTTCCTCCGTTCAGCGGTAAAAGTAGATGCTCGTCCCTATAAAGGCGGCGTAAAAGCAAGCGTATATATTGATTACAATTCTATGGATGATTATGTAAATGCAACCGGGTATCAGGTAGCAGAATGGGCGAATACAGGATTACACGGAGGTTTATCGGTAAGCCATAAGCCCCGTGTTTGGGATGATACGTTAGATAACACAATCAACAATGGCTGCTTATTAAATCTGTCAATTCAATATTTGAGAAGTCAGGGTATACCAGTAAGAGGATAGGAAGGAGAATAACAGTATGGAAACAGTAAACAAGAAGGAGTTTGCCTATAAAATAGCAGAGGAAGGCGGATTTTATAAAAAGGATGCAATGAAAATGGTGGAATTATTCTGGGATACGCTCCTGGATTATTTGGAAGAGGGTAAGAAGGTGAACTTCTACGGAATCGGTCATTTTAAATTGAAGGAAGTCAAAGGAAGGGAAGCAAAGAACCCGAAAACAGGGGAGCCATGTATTATACCAGACCGTAAAAAAGTGAAGTTTTACCCAAGCGAGACATTGACAGAAAATATTGAGAATGAATAACAGGAGTATATGTAATGGATATCTATGTGGACAGGAAACCAGAAAATTGTAACCATTGTATTTACAGGAAAGATGTAAGCAGATATTTTGATTTAGATGATTACTGCTCCAAAACTATGAAACATACAAGTGAAATAAATATGGAAACTGATTGCCCATTAAGAGAATCAAATGTAAGAAAGCATTTTATGAGGATTTTTAATATTTTACGGAATAAAAGAAAAGTGAAACACAAGGCAGAAGATATAATTCAAATGAACACAAACGTAACATTAACGGATAAAGACGGAACGTTTATTGAAGTAAGTGTACCAGAGCCGGAATATTGGTCAGATTCAATTTTTTAAGGAGAAAACATATGCAGTTTAAAGAATTAGCATGGAAAGATATTGTGTCAGATGGAACGGTTGTTTGTAGTAATTGCAGGATGAATTTATGCGGAATAATTAGTATGGAATTTAAAATCAATCATGAACCAAAAGAAAATAAATATATTTTATATTCCTTTGGCAAAGGAAGTCTTAGAAAATTACAGCCTGATACATATGATTCTTTAGAGGAAGCAAAGAATGTAGCATACAGAAAGTATAATGATGAAATGTCGAGGATAAAGAAAGCAGTTGATTATTTGGTGGCTACTTAGAAAAAGTAATGAGAATTTATATAGTGATGTTTATGAGGATTGTTTTCATGCAATCTTCTTTTTAGTTGGAGAAATAATAGATTTGAGGTGATAAAGATATTTTGACAAACAGCAGAGAAATAGCAATAGTATATAAAAAACGGCATGATAGTGTATTAAGAACAATTAGTGAAATCACAAAGAAAAATCCTGAATTATCCAAATATTTTATCGAAAGTTCCTATATTTCAAAAGATGGCAGATGTTTAAAACAATATGAAATGGATGATATGGGTGTTGATATTTTAAAGAACAGATTCAAATATAATGTCCGTTCTGCAAGGTTTGAATATAAATACCTAAATGAAATAGAAGATTTCTTAAATGTAATGGATATTGATTATATCGAGCAATATCAAGTTGATAATTACAGGATTGATTTATTTATTCCT
>CAJTLD010000062.1:14445-16039 GCA_910577065.1 uncultured Lachnospiraceae bacterium
CCATAGAAATTGATGAAAAAGAACATAAATATAAGCAAGAGTGTGACAGGATAAGGCAGAAATACATAGAAAAACAGATACATTGTAAATTTATTCGCATTAATGAAGATGAAAGCTGTGGAAGTGTAATAGCAAGGATTACGAAGGAGATGTGCAAAAGCGCATAAAAGTTTAACGACAACTATTTGGTAGTGGTTAAAAATACTAAAGCGAAAATTCGTCTAAGTTAAACTGTTCCACTTAGAAAAAGTAGTATAGCCGAAAATGTGGCCGTATTAAAATAATTCCAATTACAGGGCAATCAAAATATTTTGTAAAAAACTGAAACTCAAGGGTTTATAATACTGTCAACCGATTCACTGTGTAGTTCAACACAATAATTCCTATAAATAATGATAAAAACTGAATACAGAATAAATCACTAAGGGTCTTAAAACTTTTAAGTTCCATTAGTGAATGTAAGCAAAAGGGCTGAATGAAAAGTTTAGTCTTGTTTACCATGCAAAAAGTCAACATTTTGATTTGTGGGCTAAACAAGTTAGAAAATGCAAATATGGAATTTTTGTTAGGTTTTCTGCAATCAGATTGAGAAATATATAAGGGGCGGTGAAGTTCACCATACCTTATTGAATCAGAAGTGGAAGAAGTATATAGGGGTATTGAAGTTTGTTACCCCCTAAAATTTTCGGGTGTGAAATATTATTTATATTTTATCTGCCAGTAAATCAAAAAGAGAATATATGAGTGGATGATTTAGAAGTGAAATATATTAACAGAAATATTATTTACATGTAGAAATGTAATTATGTGCCGTCCCAAATGGGAAGTTACATTGAAGTGAAAATGAAAAATAAAAAGTAGATTTATATTTAATGGAATTGAATCAGTAACTACATGGGAAGGAGCAGATATGTGGAAGAGACATTGCAAGCATGATTTAAAAGAGTAAGCGATATAGAAATAAATTTAAAACAGAAATGTATACAAGGAGAAAATAACTACAGGCAGAAAACCAGAGTGTCACCCCGTTAGGGGTACAAATGGATCTCTTGTAGTAAATGGATCTCCTTTAGTAGCAGTATCGAAATCGGCAAATGATTGCCCTTTTGTCCTCGAAAAAAATAGAAAAAAGGGCATCTATTTGTCTGAAGTGAAACTTAGGTTAAGAATATTTTATTTGTGGAGGATTATTTATATGACGAACAATGTGATAGATAGAAGTACAATTATAATTTTTACAGCAAAATTAGCAAGGAGTTTATTAAAGGATGGATTCACTATTGTAGATATTAAACCAGATAGGACAGACAAAGATAGTAAAAGAAGTGTATTTGTTTTTAGAAATGAAAACCATATAGAAGATAAAATAAAAGAGTATAACAACAAGCAGTTGTGAGAGGGTAACTCGTTGTCAAACGAGTAACATTATCTATTTCTCTTACTTATTTAATTATCTCTTACTTATAAGTGTGCCAACTATGGTCATTCTATCTGTCCTGTTGTCACCATGTTTTAGACAACTATAGTCATTTTTTAGGGGTAGTTGTCACCCTAGAAAATTTAATAAAAAATACACAAAAAAAGGAGCACAAAA
>CAJTLD010000063.1 GCA_910577065.1 uncultured Lachnospiraceae bacterium
AGATTATAATTTACCCTCTCAATAATTCCACATTTCTCTTTTACCTGTGCGATATACAAACTGCTGACTTTCAATCCAGTATGTTCCAACACATAATCCTTGATTTCCTCATAGGTTGCCTTGCTTTCCGCAGACGTCAAATCAAGCTCGTCCATCTGAAGCTCCACCTCGATATGTTGGTCTGAATGAAGTTTGGACAATAAACATACCGTCTCAATATTCCCCGTCCCCGCAAACATATCCACACAGCAAATCCGCTCTACCGCATACCCTCTCGCCTGCAGCGTCTCCAGATCCCGCGCCAGGCTAGTAGGTTTGCAGGAGATATAAACCATTCTTTTCACCCCATACCGGATCACCTTCTCAAGCGCCTTCGGATGAATCCCGTCACGGGGCGGATCCAATATAATCAAATCCGGCAGTTCCGTAATGTCGTCCATCACCTTTAACACATCCCCGGCCCAAAATTCACAGTTCGTAAGCCCGTTTTGCGCCGCGTTCTCCCTGGCAGCCTCCACGGCCTCTTCTACCAATTCCACGCCAATCACTTTTTCGGCTGCGGCTGAGACAAGCTGCGCAATCGTACCCGTCCCGCTGTATAAATCAAATACGGTTCCCGCTTTCTTGCCATCCTCCAAAACGCCTTTGTCTTTCCCATCATATTCCAGAATATATTCCCGCACCGTTTCATAAAGCACTTCCGCCCCAAGCGAATTTGTCTGGAAAAAAGAAAACGGCGTAATTTTAAACCGCAGTCCTAAAAGTTCCTCATAAAAATAATCCTGGCCATACAAAATACGGGTTCCTTCGTTTTTAATGACATCTCCCAGGCTGTCATTTCGGATATGCAGGACGCCCACAACCGTCCCGTCAAAGGAAACGCTACGCACCTTCTCCACAAACTCCTGCAACAGAGCCTCTTCTTCAAATCCGTCTGTCTGGCTGCTCGTTACAAGGCCAATCAGAATTTCCCCTGTCTTGGCCGCCTTGCGCACCAAAAGATGCCTTAAATACCCTTCGTGGCGCAGTTTATGATAATAAGATATTTTTCTTGTTGCAAAAAAATCTTCGGCGCAGCCTAAAATTCTGCTGTAATCTTCATCTGCAATCCGGCATCCTTCTACGCTTACAATATCATAAAAGCTGCCCCTCTTATGCATGCCAAGGGACAGCGGCCCGTCTTTTTTTGAATCGCCAAAAGAAAATTCCATCTTATTCCGGTAGCCAAAAATAAGCGGGCTGCGTTTTATCCCTTCATATACACGGTCAAAATCCTCTCCTGCGGCCGAAAGCGCCGGAGAAAGCAGACGCCTGACCTGACCTTCTTTTAATTCCAGCTGCGTTTCATAAGTTAACGACTGAAACGCGCACCCGCCGCAGACGCCGAAATGCGGGCAGGCAGGCTCCTCCATTTCCAATGGGGAACGAGCCAGAAGTTCTAAAAGCCTTCCCTCGCGCTTGCCTTTCCTGGCTTTGGTGACAGAGGCGCAAACACGCTGCCCGGGAAGGGCGTTTTTTACAACGACTTCCTTTCCTTCCTCTGTCACCAGGATTCCTTTATTTGGAAAATCCATCCTTTGAATCGTTCCTTCTATAACCTGTCCTTTTTTCATATATTCCCTCACCTTTCCTTCCGGCATGCTCTAAAACGCCTCAAGCAGTAAAAAGGACCGCTTATCCGCGGCCCCAGTCATTCATTATTTCTCGCTTTCATCCTCTTCGTCATCATCGTCGAAAAAGTCGTCTTCTAACTCATCGTCAAATTCGTCTTCAAAATCATCCAGATAATCCGGCGTAAAGAAACGGTAAATTCCGTAAGCTGCAGCCGCAATCGCTACAACGGCCCCGACAATAGCAAAAATCCAGATTACCTTTGTCGTTTTCTTCTCGTCGTCTTCCTTCCTCTTTAACAGGTCATTCAGTTTCGTCATGGTTAAAAAATCATCCACCTTGTTCATGCTGTCCACTCCTTTTCACTTATTTTTAAAAATTTCTGCTGTTTTCTGCCATCACATGACAGATCTCATGATGTCCATTATAACATATCTTTTCCTATTCACAAACAAAAAATCACACTTTCTGAAATTTTTATATTTTTTTTAATTTTGCAAAAGCGGCAAACATCTTTTTGATACCGGCCGTGTCAAAATCCACCGTAACCTCATAATCCCTGCCGCCCTCTACAATCTGCGTAACCGTGCCTTCCCCGAATTTGATATGGCGCACCCGGTCGCCAATCCCATAACTGAGCGGCTCTTTCTGCGCCGTTCCAAAATTCTTTGGAGCGCCAAGCGGACTGGCGGCCGCCATGGGCTTTGCGTGAAAAGTTTCACGGGCTTTGCGGAACGCTTCCCTTTGACGGTGCTCTTCTATCTTGGGCTTGCGGTTCGTCTGGCCGAAAAGTTCCGCCGGAATTTCTTTCACAAAACGGGAGACCCGGTTAAACTGCGTTTCCCCGCGCACCATCCGCTGCCTTGCGCAGGATATGGACAGATGTTCCTTCGCCCGGGTAATCCCCACATATGCCAGGCGGCGTTCCTCCTCGATATCTTCAAGCGCCGTATCCGATACGATCGACATATAACTCGGGAATAACCCCTCCTCCAAACCCGCTATGTATACATTCGGAAATTCCAAACCCTTTGCACTGTGAAGCGTCATCAACACAACGTAGTTGCTGTCCTCATCCAAACTGTCGATATCCGCAACAAGCGCGACTTCTTCCAGAAAACCGCTTAACGTCGGCTCTTCCTCCGATTCTTCGTAGGATTTTATCTTACTGATCAATTCGTCTATATTTTCGATGCGCCCGTTCGCTTCTTCCGTATCTTCGGCTTTCAATGCCTCCACATACCCTGTGGCTTCTATAATTTCATCCATAAGCTCCGTCAAACTGATAAGCCCCAGTTTACTGCGCATAGACTGGATAAACAGCACAAACGGGCGGATTTTGGCGGCGGCTTTGCCCAGGGACGCTATTTCGTCCGCTTTTTTCAAAGCGTCGTAAAAACTGATGTCGTTTGCAATGGCATAATCCTGTACGCGGGAAAGCGTCGTAGATCCAATTCCCCGTTTGGGGATATTGATAATACGCCGGACCGCCAGATCGTCGCTTGCATTGTCAATGGTCTTTAAATAACAGAGCAAATCCTTAATTTCTTTCCTGGCATAGAAATTAACGCCGCCGATGATCTTATACGGAATATTGGAAACCACAAATTTTTCTTCAAACAAACGCGACTGTGCGTTGGTGCGGTATAATACGGCGCAGTCCTTATATTGGTAACCCTGCTGGTACACCTTTTCCGTAATATCTTTTGCGGCAAAATCCGCTTCGTCATATGCGGTTGCAAACTGCTGGAACATAATTTTTTCGCCTGTTCCGTTTGCGGTCCATAGTTTTTTTTCTTTCCGGTTGCGGTTGTTGGCTATCACCTGGTTTGCCGCGTCCAGGATATTTTGCGTGGAACGGTAATTTTGCTCCAGTTTAATAACGGCCGCCTCCGGAAAATGCGTTTCAAAATTCAGGATATTGTATATATTGGCGCCGCGGAATTTATAAATCGACTGATCGTCGTCCCCTACTACGCAGAGGTTGCGGTATTTGCCCGCCAAAAGCTCAATCAGACGAAACTGCGCCGTATTCGTATCCTGATATTCATCCACCATAATATATTGGAAGCGCTCCTGGTAATGCGAAAGAACCTGCTCGTCCGCTTCAAATAACTTCACGGTATAAAAAATCAAATCGTCAAAATCAAGCGCGTTATTCTTCTTTAGGGCCTGCTGATATTCTTTGTATACCTGGGCCTGCTTTTGCACCGTATAATCTTCCGGCGCTTCCCGTGCAAATTCATCCGGTCCCGTCAGCCTGTCTTTGGCGGAAGAAATCGCCGACAAAAACATTTTTTCTTTAAACAGCTTCGTATCGATTTCCAAACGTTTACAAATGTCTTTCATAAGCGACTTCTGATCGTCCGCATCATAAATTGTAAAATTCGTTTCAAAGCCGATGCGGTTAATAAACCTTCTCAAAATCCGGACGCAGGTGGAATGGAAGGTCGTAACCCAAATGCCCTCCGCGCCGTATCCTACAATTTTTTGAATCCGTTCCCGCATTTCCCCCGCGGCTTTGTTTGTAAACGTAATTGCCATAATATGATAAGGGGAGACGCCCTTTTCTTCCACCAAATATGCAGCCCTGTGCGTCAATACCCTGGTCTTTCCGCTGCCTGCCCCAGCCAGAATCAAAACAGGCCCTTCCGTCTGCATCACGGCCTGCAGCTGAGGTTCATTTAACGTGTCATAAATTCCCATTCGTTCTCCTTTATTACTCCTTTGTGATTCTCATTTCCGTCTGATTTTATTATACGGGGAAATAAAAAGATGCGCAATGAAAATTTTTTTCAAAATTGAAGATTTTTTGGGATATAAACCGTTATATTAGAAAACAGAAGTAATAAAAACGTTGTTTTACCGGGAGGTGGATAAGATTAATGTACAGCAGCATTTTACAGAATTAATTGATTCTTACCAGAATCTTGTCTTTTCCATCTGCTGCAAAATGACCGGGGATTATTTTGCGGCGGAGGATTTGACGCAGGAAACGTTTTTATCCGCCTACCGCCATATGGAAACGTTTGTCGGAACAAATGAAAAAGCCTACCTTTGCCGGATTGCCTCCAACAAATGCATTGACTACTTAAAATCCGCGGGCAAACGCCAGATTCCTTCCGACAGCGAAACGTTTTTGGGAGAGCCGGACGCGTCGATGGGACCGGAGGAGCGCATTCTTGAAGCGGAAGCCCGGCAAACGCTCTTAAACCGGTGCCGCCAGTTAAAGCCGCCGTACAATACCATTGCCGTCTTGTATTTCTATGAAGAAAAAAAAGCGGAAGAGATTGCCGCCCTGCAAAACAAAAACAAGAAAACCATACAGACCCAAATCTACCGCGCGCGGGCAATGCTGCGCAAATTATATGAAAAGGAGCGTGCCGCTTATGAAAACGCCTGATTATTTATCCGATGCACAGCTTACGGAACTAATCGCATCCGTAGAACAGCATGCAATGCTCACCGCCCCTGATTACTTAAAAGATACCATCATTCAAAAGGCTGCAAAAAAAGAACAAAACAGGCGGCGTGAATTGCTGTTTTACGGCCTTAAGACTGCCCTGGCGACAGCCGCGGCAATCGCCATGCTGTTTTTTACGCCAGAGTTCAAACTGTCTCCGGCCGGGGAGAGTTCCTTTTTCCGGGCCTTTAACCAGAAAACAAGCCAGTTCTGCAGCCTGGTATCCGACAGCACCAATTACCTATTTCAAAATAAGGAGGACTTTAGATATGACAAGTAAAAAAAATTCTTTTTGGAGGCTCTGCTTTTCTCTTCTGCCGGGAGCCGGGGAAATGTATATGGGTTTTATGAAAATGGGAGTCAGCACCATGTCCCTTTTTATGGCGGTTTTCTTTATTGCAACAATATTAGAGATCGGCCCTCTTATGATTGTCGGCATGGTGGTTTGGTTCTATAGCTTTTTTCACGTACACAATCTGGCCAGCCTTGCGGACGAAGAATTTTATTCTGTGGAAGACGACTATATTTTCCACTTTGGGGAAATTCCGGCGTCCGAAAAACTGCATTTCCCAAACAACCGCAAGCTGCTTGCCGCCGTATTGATTTTTACCGGAATTGTCACGCTCTGGCACGGAATGCTGGATCTGCTATACGAACTCCTTCCGCAGAGGACTTATGAAATGTTTTTCTATTTTGCCCATGATCTGCCGAGGCTGGTAATCGGAGTCGGGATTATTTATCTTGGCGTCCTTTTGATACGGGGTAAGAAAAAAGAAATCGACGGGCTTTTGGAAGAAGAGGAGGATAACAATGGAGCGCAATAAAAAAGAAACCGTACACCGCGTCGGCACAATTACCTGCGGCACGGCGTTAATCGCATCCGGCATATTGTTTCTGCTGCACATTTTTTTCCCGATTGTCAGCTATTTATTTATTTTCCGGCTCTGGCCGTGCATTTTGATTATGCTTGGCGCAGAAATTCTAATTGGAAGCTGCAAAAAGGACGCTTCCTGTGTCTATGATACCAAAGCGGCCGTACTGATGATCCTGCTTTTGCTGTTCGCCATGGGAATGGCGTTTGTGGATTACTGCATGCAGCGCTCTTATATCAACGGTTTTTTCTACTGAAATAACAGAGGACGGCGCAAACGCGCCGTCTTCTTGCCATTCTGTCCCGTTAAGTTTTACAGTTCCAGCAGCTCCATAATATCCTCCCTGCTTAAGCTTCCGGCTTGCCCGGACTGCCCGCTAATGATCTGATCGGCCAGATCTTTTTTGGTCTCCTGAAGCTTTTGTATTTTTTCTTCAATCGTGTTCTTGGCGATCAGCTTGTATACTGTAACTTTTTTGGTCTGACCGATGCGGTGCGCCCGGTCAGTCGCCTGATTTTGTACGGCCTGGTTCCACCAGGGATCGTAATGGATCACAACGTCCGCCCCGGTCAGATTTAACCCGACGCCTCCTGCTTTTAGCGATATCAGAAAGAGTTTCACATCTCCTTCATTAAATTCTTTTACCAGTTCCAAACGCTTTTTCTTTGGCGTAGCGCCCGTAATCGTATAATACGCAATCCCTTCCGCATCCAGTTTTTGCTGCAGGATGTCAAGCATGGAAGTAAACTGGGAAAACAAAAGCATCCTGTGGCCTCCGTCAATGGCGCTCTGCACAAGCTGCAGGCAGGCTTCCGCCGCTGTAATTTTCAAAACAAAGCGACGGATCGCAGCAAATCTGGCGCAGGCGCGTAAGTTCCGCCAACATCTTAAGTTTGTTTTTATTAAATTCTTCCGGATCCTGACTCGCGATATTTTCCCGCATATGCAGTACCTGCGCGTCATACAGCTTCTGCTGGGCGCCGCCGAACTGCACGTAGCGGCATTCCTCCAGCTTCTCCGGCAGATCTTTTAATACGTCTTCTTTTAGCCTGCGTAAAATAAACGGGCCGGACATTTTCTGCAGCCGCTTCATTGCCGCTTCGTCGCCGTTTTTTACAATCGGCGTTTCCATCTCCTTTTTGAATACGTCATAGCCGTATAAAAATCCCGGCATCAGATAGTCAAATATACTCCAAAGTTCACTCAAGCGGTTTTCAATCGGCGTCCCGGTCAGCGCATAGCGGATTTTGCTTTTAATAACTTTTACGGCTTTTGCGGCGGCAGTGGTATGGTTTTTAATATACTGCGCTTCGTCAATAATTTCATATGCAAACTGCTTGTCCTCATAGTGTACAATATCCCGCTTTAGCAAATCGTATGAGGTTACAAGCACATCCGATTTATCATATTCCTCAATCTTCTGCCTGCGCTCCTCCTGCGTTCCCGTAATCAAAGATACCGAAAGCTGCGGCGCGAAACGCTCCAGCTCTTCTCCCCAGTTAAACACCAGGGACGCCGGAGCCACAACCAGCGACGTCCCACCCTGCTTTTCTTCTTTGGCCGCTAAAAGTACGGCGACAACCTGCAGCGTTTTGCCAAGCCCCATATCGTCCGCCAAGATCCCGCCAAACTTCCACGTTTCCAGCGTACGGAGCCATTTGTAGCCGTTTTTCTGATACTTGCGCATAATCTTAGAAAGGCTTTTCGGTTCTTCGAAATCGGCGTCTTTTACCGTCTTAAACCCTTTGACAACTTCCCTGAAACGACTGTCGCGGCTGCTGTAGACGCCTTCGTTTTCTTCTAACATTTTATCCAGATACAACGTACGGTACATCGGCAGGTGCATCTTGCCTTTCACAAATTCCTTAGGTTTTACATGGGCTGCCTCCATCAGTTCCGACAGCATTTCCAGGGAAGAGTCTTCCAGGTTTACAAAGGAACCGTCTTTTAAGCGGAAATATTTTTTCTTCGCGCGGTAGCTGTTTAAAATATCTAAAAGTTCCTCCCTTGGCACATCCTCCGTGGCGATGTCCAATTCCAAAAGGCCTGCGGATACCGAAACGCCCACGGATACTTTGACGGAACGGACTGCATGAAATCCCCTGAAACGATTGGTGCAGCGCACTTCACCAAGCTGCATCAGCCGCTGTATCCCATGTTCCATCATTTCATAAACCAGTTCCTCCCGTTCCCCGCAGTTTAATTCTTCCCGCTCCCAGTCAACCTCCGGAAGAAGCTGCATGGCATGGAACAAAACTTCCTCCTCCGCAGAAACGTCCCGAAACGGCTCCACGCCGCCCGCATAGCGAAGCCTTATAATATCAAGCGCCTGGCATTCCACTTTTCCGTAACAGGCAAGCACCCTGCAGGTTACGTTCTGGTCTTCTGCGTCCAGATAAAAGACAAAACGCGCTTCCGGCGGCAGATAGCTGCGGAACTTTTCCGGCTCCGTTTCCGTAATCTCCACCACATCCTGCAGCTGCGGCAGAATACTGTAATAAAAATCGGACATATGATTCCTGCCCACATGAAACGAAAATGCATCTTTTCCCGACAGATTTGCCAGCCCCTCTATTTTTTGCAGAAAATCACTTTCTACCTGGTTGAGACGGCCGTTTTCAATATAATATGCCGTATCGGCTCCAAAATAAAGGGACGGCAGAACGCCGTTTACTTTTATCCCATGAAAATTACCGTCGCCCTGGGATTCGTCTTCCGAAATATTCATGACTACTTTTGGGTTCTGTTTTGCACAGGAAAGCAATTCTTTCTTTTTTCCCCCGCAGTCCTTATCTTCATATTCTACCGTATGATTTCCCAGTTCCCTGTAAAACTCGTCTAACCGCCAGCCAAATAAACTCAGTTCGCCGCCGACGCTGCTTTTCCGGTAACTGCTATAATAGCTGCGCGAATCTAACATCCTTTGCTGAAACTCTTCTTCTTCACGGACAACCCGGTTAATAAAACGAATCCAGCTTTTCCCTTCTTCGGTAAAATTATCCAGGCTGTGATTGATCTGCGTATTTGTCCCATACACGGCAGTTTCAGAATTTTTAACATTCCTGCAAAATTCATCCAGCTTTTTGATAATCAAAAGCCGCTTTTCCCCTATTTTAAATGCGACGGTCAGACGTCCCGCCCTTTGGGTCAGACGCGGAATAAGCGATAAACTCCCTTCTTTTACAACCGTATCCGCAATGATAAGATTTGCTCTTTTCATTTTATAAAAACTTATAAGCTGCTGCCCGGGCTGATCCGTAGCGTCCCCCAGGCTATGCGTACTGATGTATTCTATCAGCTGCAGCAAAACTCCCGCCTTGTACGGGCAGGACGTTTTTTTTGCATACCATGCCTGGTAATCGCGGCGGCATCCGGGGCATCTGCAATCCGCATGCTTTACTTCCGTCCGGTCAAACACGATCCGAATCTTAAATTCCTCCCTGTCCGTCTGCCCGGACGCGTCAATTTCGCCAAGAATTTCTTTACTGTACTGATCATAGCCGGACACCACCTGCAAAACCCTTATTTTTCCTTCTTGAATCAGCTTTTCAGCCTCCTTAAACGTTTTGGGTGAAATCTGCATAGAGTATTTTATTTTGCCGCTGTTATAGTAACTGTACTTTTCCAGCTTTTCCAAACTCTCACTGACGCCCTGTACGTCCGGCGTATCCAAATCTTCCTCCCAGGCGTTTCCCAAAACTGTAAATTCGGCTTTTCTCTGTTCGAAATCCTCCGACGCATTTTTTTCAATGTCCCTTTCCTGTGCTCTTCGCATGTTCTTTTCCCTTTCTTCTGCCAGGCGCGTTGTTTCCTCTTGCTCTTTCTGCCGTTTTTCTTCCCTGCGGCGCGTTTCTTCCTGCTCTTTCTGCCGTTTTTCTTCCCTGCGCCGCGCTTCTTCCTGCTCTTTCTGCCGTTTTTCCGCCCTGCGTTTTGCTTCCCTGGCTTTCTGTTCACGGATTTCCCTGCGGCGTTCTTCTTCCGCCAGACGTTTATCGGCTTCTATGCGGCGCGCTTCCTCTGCTTTGCGTTTCTGCTCTTCCTTTTTACGCTCCTTTTCTTCCTTCCGCGCTTTACGGGCAAGGCGGCGCATGTTACGCTCTTCCTCTTCCTGTTCCATCTCTTTACGGCTTTCGCCTGCCTTCTCCCCGGCTGCCGTCTCTTTCGCTTCAACCGCAAACAAAACGGCCGCCATATGAGCGCAGTTGCGTCCCCCTCTTGCCACCGGGCAGATGCATCCCATACGGCTAACAGTCCCGCCGTCTTTTTTTATCGTAACCTCAAAACGGTGACTGCCCAAAACGGAAGCTTTGTAACCGCCCTTTATTTCTTTTAAATCCGTAACTCTCCCGTTTTGGCAATATTCCCTTCCCCGTTCCAATTTGTCCGGTTCAAATTTTCCCTTCCAACCATCCATTGTAATACCGCTTTCTTTTTGTTTAAGCTAACATAGACAAATTTCCCATAGATTCATATAACGCCATTCCATTTTAAATATGCTGCCGCACCGCCCCCACAATCTCATTCACATCCGAAATTCCCTGCTCCTTCAAATACGCCTCTATGCCCTGCACGATTTTTTCCGTCGCTCTGAAATCATGGAAATTCACCGTTCCCACAGAAACCGCCGATGCGCCGGCAAGCATCATTTCAACCGCGCTCTGTGTATCCGTGACGCCGCCCATGCCAATCACCGGAACCTTTACGGCCCGCGCCGCTTCGTATACCATGCGCACCGCGACCGGATGAATCGCAGGTCCCGAAAGCCCGCCCGTCTTATTTGCAAGCGCAAACGTCCTCTTATGGATATCAATCTTCATTCCCGTCAGCGTATTAATCAGCGAAACCGCGTCCGCCCCGCCTGCTTCCGCCGCCCTTGCCATCTCCGCGATATCCGTCACGTTCGGGCTCAGCTTCATAATCACAGGCTGCGCCGCATATTTTTTCACCTCACGGGTAATCTGTTCCACGCTCCGGCTGCTCTGCCCAAACGCAATCCCGCCTTCCTTCACATTCGGGCAGGAAATATTAATCTCCAGCAAATCCACCGGTTCCTCCGAAAGCCGTTCCGCCACCTCGCAGTAATCCGCCGCGCTCTTCCCGCAGACATTGACCACAATTTTCGTATCAAACCGCTTCAAAAACGGAATATCCCGCTTCACAAACACGTCGATCCCCGGATTCTGCAGCCCAATCGCATTCAGCATGCCGCCGCACACCTCCGCCACCCGGGGAGTGGGATTTCCCTCCCACGGCACATTGGCGACGCCCTTCGTCACAACGGCCCCAAGCCTGTTTAAATCCACAAAATCCGAAAATTCCTCCCCCGAGCCAAACGTCCCGGACGCCGTCATCACCGGATTTTTCAAAGTCACCCCTGCAATCTTCACTTCCAGATTCATCAAAACTCCACCTCCCCCGCTTCAAAAACCGGCCCTTCCTTACAAATCCGCTTATTCTGCACATTCGTATGCGCATCCGTCTCCTTCGATTTGCAGACGCACCCTAAACACGCCCCGATGCCGCACGCCATCCGTTCCTCCAAAGACACGTAACACTCCATGCCACGCTCTGCGGCGTAAGCTTTTACGGCCCGCAGCATCGGCAGCGGCCCGCAGGCATAAATCCGCTCCGCGTCAAGATGATGTTCCCGGATCGCATCCAAAACATTCCCCTTCGTCCCGGCGCTGCCGTCCTCCGTCGCCACAAAAACCGGACCGTACTGCAAAAACTCGTCCGCCAAAAACGTCTTGTCCCGAAAACCCAGTATCATCTGCTTTTCGCCGCCAAGCCGCTTCGCAAGCGCAAGCATCGGCGGAATGCCGATTCCCCCGCCAATCAGAAACGACGTTCCCTTCCGAATCGGAAACCCGTTCCCAAACGGGCCTGCCAGCGTAAGCGGCGCTCCTTCCGAAAGCCCTGCAAACTCCTTCGTCCCCTTACCCGCGATACGGTACACCACACGGAGCGCCCGATTTGTTTCATCCGTATCGCAGACACTGATCGGGCGCGGCAAAAGCCGGCTTTCGTCTTCGCAGTAAAGCGTCACAAACTGCCCCGGCACGGCCAGGCGCGCAATCTCCTCCGTGCGCACCCACATATCAAAAATCCCGTTCGAAATTTCACTGTTGCGGATCACCGTTCCCCGCTCTCTTCTCTTCTCTGACATAGATTCTCCTATCATTCCATAGTATTTATCTCTTTTTACTGTCGCCTCTTCCCAAAAAAGCATGTTCCAAAAGAAGAGGTCCGCCACATCCGATGGCAAACCTCTCCCTGTATGAAACCTCTACTTTGCCCGCTCAAGCGCGCCGCCGATATCCGCAATCATATCGCAGACCGCAGCCCTTGACGCATCCGCAAAATGATCCCCGCCAAATTTTTCATACTGCTCCTGCTTATAAGCCGCAATAATTCCCCGCGAAGAATTGACCACGGCGCCAAGCCCGTCCTCATTGAAAAAGTGAACCAAATCGGCGCCCTTACCTCCCTGCGCCCCATAACCCGGCACCAGGATATAGCTTTTGGGCATCAGGCTGCGCAGCGCCTTTCCCATCTGAGGATACGTCGCCCCGACAACGGCCCCGACATAACTGTAAGAGTCGCCCATGCAGCTTTCGGCCCATTCGGCAACCTTTTCCCCGACCCACTCATAGAGCGGCCTGCCGTCCGCAATCCGATCCTGAAACTCGCCGCTCGACGGGTTCGACGTCTTCACCAGCACAAAAATCCCCTTCTTTTCCTCTCTGCACACGTCCAGAAACGGCTTTACGCCGTCCGTCCCCAGATACGGGTTCACCGTCGCAAAATCCTCGTCAAACGCCGCGTATTCCTTCTGCCCCACCTGCACCTTTCCCAAATGCCCCGCGGCATAAGCGGCGGAAGTCGAGCCGATATCGCCGCGCTTTACATCGCCGATCACAACCAGATCCTTTTCGTGGCAGTAATCCACCGTCCGCCGGAACACAGAAAGCCCCGGCAGCCCAAACTGCTCGTACATGGCAATCTGCGGCTTCACCGCCGGAATCAAATCATACACGGCGTCCACAATCGCCTTATTAAACTGCCAGACCGCCTCGGCAGCCCCTTCTAACGTCTCGCCATGCTCCGCAAACGCAGCTTCCTTCAAATGCTCCGGTATATACCCCAGCATCGGATCCAGCCCCACGCAGACCGGAGCATGGGTCTTTTCGATTTTTTGAATTAACTTCTGAATCATCCCTTTCATCCTCCCTTTTTATCCCGCTTCGCACTGCAGCCAGCAGACAAAACGCATCATTCCTCGCTGTACACCACTTCCCCGGACACAATCGTCGTAATCACCTTCCCGGTCACCTTGCGGTTGTCAAACGGCGTATTCTTCGCCTTGCCCGCAAACTCCTTCGCCTGAATCGTATAATTCTGGTTCGGGTCAAAAATCACGATATCGGCAGCGCAGCCCTCCTGCAGCGTACCTTTCTCCAGCCCAATCACCTTCGCCGGATTGTAGCTTAGCTTTTCCGCCATCTGCATCGGCGTCAGATAATCCTTGAGCACCAGCTCCGAATACGTAATCGCCGCAGCCGTCTCAAGCCCGACAATCCCAAACGGCGCCCGCTTCATAGACTGCCCCTTCTCCACCGCCGTATGCGGCGCATGATCCGTCGCAATCACGTCAATTGTACCGTCTTTGAGCCCTTCCCGGATCGCATTCACATCCGCTGCGGAACGCAGAGGCGGATTCATTTTAAAATTGGCATTGTCAGCCGTAATATCCTCATCCGACAGCGTAAAATGGTGCGGGCAGGCCTCCGCCGTAACAGACATGCCGTTTTCCTTCGCCTGCTTTACCATCCATACGCTCTTGCCCGTAGAGCAGTGGCACAAATGCAGATGCACGCCGACGCTTCCCGCCAGCACAATATCCCTTGCCACCACAATATCCTCCACTTCATTTAAAATGCCGGGCAGCCCCAGTTCCTTCGCACGCGCCCCGGCATTCATCACGCCGCCGTGCATCAGATGCTTATCCTCACAGTGGGCAAACACCGGAATGCCCTCCTCCTTCGCCGCCTGCATTGCGCGGTAATAAAGCTCCGCATTCATCACCGACTTTCCGTCCTCCGAAACGGCAGGGCTTCCCGCCTGCGCCATCTTCTTAATATCCGCCAGCTTCCTGCCCTCCTGCCCCTTCGTAATCGCCCCAATCTGCAGCACATGGACCGGAGCTAAATTCTTCGCCTTCTGGTGCACATAATTCACCACATCGGCATTATCCACGACAGGCTTCGTATTCGGCATCGCCAGAATCGTCGTAAAACCGCCCCTTGCCGCCGCCTTCGCGCCCGTCACAACCGTTTCCTTCTCCTCAAACCCCGGATCCCTCAAATGCACATGCAGGTCAATAAACCCCGGCATCACAAAGCATCCCTTTGCGTCAATCACCTTATCCGCTTTCCCCTTAATCTTCTCCTTCACCTTGGCAATCCTGCCGTCCTCCACCAGAATATCCGATTCCGCGTCCAGCTTCGACGCAGGATCAATCACCCTGCCGTTTTTAATTAACAACTTCATAGGTAGTACCTCCCCATCTTCTCCTTTTTTCTCTCAAACCATCCGCCCAAAGCGTGTTTGAAAATTCATTCCCGCCGCCCGCGTCCGTCCGGACGCCGCAGAACGCAATTTTCAAACACGCTTTCGCGCCGTTACAGCTGCGTCGTCACAAAAATATCATAAATAGATTTAATCGCCGTCTCAAAATCACAATTTGCCACGCCGATAATAATATTCAGTTCACTCGACCCCTGGTCAATCATCTTCACATTCACATTCGCATGAGAAAGCGCCGAAAAAATCCGTCCCGCCGTCCCGCGTGTCGAACGCATCCCTCTGCCAACCACCGCAATCAGCGCCAGATCCGCCTCCAAATCCACCGTATCCGGCTTTGCCAGGCGTTTAATCGAAGAGAGCACCTGCTGCTCCTTCCCCTCAAACTCCTCCTGGTGCACAAACACCGTCATCGTATCAATACCGGACGGCATATGTTCAAACGAAATCCCGTTCTCTTCAAACGCCGAAAGCACCTTCCTTCCGAAGCCCACCTCAGAATTCATCATATCCTTATCCACATTCACCGCCACAAAACCCTTTTTGCCGGCAATGCCGGTAATCGTAAACTCAGAATGATGGCAGGTATGCTCCACAATCAGCGTCCCCTTATCCTCCGGCTTATTCGTATTACGGATATTAATCGGAATCCCCGCGCCCCGCACCGGGAACACCGCATCCTCATGCAGCACCGTCGCCCCCATATAAGAAAGCTCCCGCAGCTCACGGTACGTAATCACCTGAATCACCTCAGGATTCTCAATAATCCTGGGATCCGCAATCAAAAACCCCGACACATCCGTCCAGTTCTCATACAGATCCGCCCCCGCCGCCTTCGCCACAATCGACCCGGTAATATCCGACCCGCCGCGCGAAAACGTATGGACCGTCCCATCCTTCTTCGCCCCGTAAAACCCGGGAATCACGGCGCAGTCACACTTCTTTAGCCGCGCCGAAAGCACCCGGTTCGTCTTCTCCGCATCAAACTCGCCCTTCTCGTCAAAAAACACAACCTCCGCCGCGTCAATAAACGTATACCCCAGAAAATCCGCCATAATAATCCCGTTCAGATATTCCCCGCGGGAAGCCGCATACTCCGCCCCCGCCTTCTGCTCAAAATTCTCTGCAATCGTCTGAAACTCCTTCTCCAGCGACGTCTTCAAATGCAGCCCGTTAATAATCGCATCAAACCGATCCTTAATCTTGCGCAGCTTCGGCTTAAAATCCTCCCCCGCCTCAGCCGCCGCATAGCAGCCATACAGCATATCCGTCACCTTAACATCCTTATCATTCCGCTTACCCGGCGCACTCGGAACAACATACCTGCGGCTCTCATCCGCCCGGATAATCTCCCCGACCTTCGCAAACTGCCCCGCGCTCGCCAGAGAACTGCCGCCAAACTTCACTACCTTTACCATATCATTCCCTCCAGCGGCGTATCTTCGCCATATATTCATAATTTATTCTATTTTGCCAGCGCCCTA
>CAJTLD010000064.1:0-3819 GCA_910577065.1 uncultured Lachnospiraceae bacterium
TCCATGGCGCATTCCGGCTTGCCCTGCCATCCACTCCCTATCGTTCGCTGTAGTGCTAGAGCGTGTTTGAAAAATGCTCTAGGGTCTGTGACTGGTTTTTGCAAAAACTAGTTGACTGGTAGGAAATGTGGGAATATAATGATAAAATAAGACCATAGAAAAAGGAGATTGCCATGTCAAACATTTATAAAGGAACATCCGGCTTAATCGGCAATACACCGTTAATGGAGCCTGTTAATCTGGAAAAGCAGCTGGGACTGAATGCAGTCCTTTTGGTTAAGCTGGAGTATTTTAACCCGGCAGGGAGCGTAAAAGACAGAGTTGCAAAGGCGATGATAGAGGACGCGGAAGAAAAAGGGCTGTTAAAGCCGGAATCCGTTATTATAGAACCTACCTCCGGCAACACGGGGATTGGGCTTGCGTGCATTGCGGCGTCGAAAGGATACCGCGTTATACTTACCATGCCTGAAACTATGAGCATAGAGCGGCGGAATATATTAAAAGCATACGGCGCAGAACTGGTGCTGACGGACGGGGTGAAAGGCATGAAAGGCGCAATTGCAAAAGCCGAAGAACTTGCGGAACAAATTCCGGAAAGTTTTATGCCGGGACAATTTGTTAATCCTGCGAATCCTGCTGTCCACAGACGGACGACGGGGCCTGAGATCTGGCGGGACACGGACGGGAACGTGGACTTCTTTGTAGCAGGCGTTGGGACGGGCGGCACGCTGACCGGGGTGGGCGAATATTTAAAGTCGCAAAAGCCGGATGTGCGTGTCGTTGCGGTAGAACCGGAATCGTCGCCCGTCCTTTCCGAGGGCAGGAGCGGAGCGCATAAAATCCAGGGAATCGGAGCCGGGTTTGTGCCGGATATTTTAAATACGGGCGTTTACGATGAAATTATTACGGTTGCAAATGAAAGGGCCTTTGAAACAGCCCGCTTGTTGGCCAGGAAAGAAGGCGTGTTAGCCGGTATCTCTTCCGGCGCCGCTTTGTATGCAGCCATACAGCTTGCAAAACGGCAGGAAAATGATGGAAAAACAATTGTGGCGCTGCTTCCCGATACAGGGGACAGGTATTATTCTACGCCGCTGTTTATGGAATGCTGAAAAATGCGCGTCCGAAACGGTATTTGTTTCGGGCGTGTTTTTTTGCGTCCCGTAATTGTTTCGTGCAGAATTTTGCTTCACATTTGCAGGCAGATGTGATATATTGGATAATATGGAAACAAAAATACTAAAAACTGACGGTCAGGCGACTGACGTGAATATTATAAAAGAAGCGGCCCAGGTGATTCGGGAAGGCGGCCTTGTGGCTTTTCCGACGGAGACGGTTTACGGGCTTGGAGCCGATGCGTGCAATCTGGAGGCGTCCAGGAAGATATACGCTGCCAAAGGCAGGCCGTCGGACAATCCGCTTATCGTACACATTGCCTGTTTTGCGGATCTGGAACGTATTGCTTTGGAAGTGCCTGGGCAGGCGCGCGCGTTGGCGGACGCTTTCTGGCCTGGGCCTTTGACTATGATTGTAAAGAAAAATGCCGCGGTGCCCAGCGAGACGACGGGAGGTCTTGAAACGGTTGCGGTGCGTATGCCGGATCATCCGGTGGCGCTTATGCTTATCCGGGAGAGCGGCTGTCTTATCGCCGCGCCAAGCGCAAATATTTCCGGCCGCCCAAGCCCGACAATCGCTGCGCATGTTGCGGCCGATTTGGAGGGAAGGATTCCCGTTATTTTAGACGGCGGCGAAGTCGGTATCGGAATAGAATCAACGATTGTGGATTTGACGGAAGAAACGCCGTCTATTTTGCGTCCGGGCGCTGTTACGGAGGCGATGATAGCTTCTGTAATCGGAGCCGTACAGACAGATCCGGGCCTCCTTTCGGAGGATTCTGCAAACAGGCCGAAAGCCCCGGGCATGAAATACCGGCATTACGCGCCGGAGGCCGAGCTGATTGTGGTGGACGGCTCCAAAGAGGCGGTAATACAAAGGATAAATGCGCTGGCATATGAACTTAAGGCGCAGGGGAAACGGGTCGGTATTTTGTGTACCGACGAAACGTCTGCAGCATATCGGGGAAATGTGATCCGCAGCATTGGATCCCGTGTGGACGAAGAGGCGATTGCAAGGCATTTGTATCGTGTCTTGAGGGAGTTTGACGAAGCAAAGACAGATGTGATTTATTCGGAGAGTTTTGCCGCGTCCGGGATTGGACAAGCAGTCATGAACCGTCTGCTAAAAGCGGCAGGACACCGGGTTCTTTGGGCGTAACTTATAGCGGGGGGATGTATAAATTGTATAACAGAATTATATTTGTAGCGGAAAGCGGAGACTGCAGGGAACCGATGGCAGCCGCTATTTTGGCGGATATCGGGTTAATGCGGCCGATTGAGATTTTACCGCGCGGCCTGGTTGTATTGTTTCCGGAACCGATGAACCAGAAAGCGGAGGCGGTCATGATAAATAACGGCCTTCCCACAGAAGGGTACATGTCAAGCCCGCTTACTGCAGAGGATTTTAAAGAGGATACGCTGGTACTCACAATGGAAGAAAAGCAGAGGCAGAAGATATTTGAGATGTTTGAAGAGGCTGTACGCGCGCATGTACATGTCCTGACGGAGTTTGTAGGGGATGAGCTTGAAATAGTAAATCCCTACGGCGGCACGCTTCAGATGTACGGGCTTTGTTATGAAACGCTGCTTGCTTCGATCCGGAAACTGGCGAATATTTTAAACAAGGGAGAATAAATATATGTCAAAAGTGATAGTAATGGATCATCCGCTGATCCAGCACAAAATCGGATGGATGCGCAGGGCAGAAACCGGTTCGAAGGACTTTCGGAGCCTGGTTGGTGAAGTTGCGATGCTGATGTGCTATGAAGCCACGCGCAATCTGAAACTTGCGGACGTAGAAATTGAGACGCCTATCTGCCGTACGACGGTAAAAGCTCTGCAGGGCAAAAAGCTAGCGGTGATTCCGATCCTGCGTGCGGGGCTTGGTATGGTAGACGGGATGATTAACCTGATTCCGGCGGCAAAGGTCGGACATATCGGGCTTTACCGTGATCCGGAAACAAAAGAGCCGGTAGAATATTACTGTAAGCTGCCGGAGGACTGCCCGGAGCGGGAAGCCTTTGTTGTGGATCCAATGCTTGCAACCGGAGGCTCCGCTGTGGAGGCAATCCGTATGTTAAAAGACAAAGGCGTCAGGAATATCCACTTTATGTGTATTATTGCAGCGCCGGAAGGCGTTAAACGGATGCAGGAGGAACACCCGGATGTGGATATTTATATTGGCGCGTTAGACGATCATCTGAATGAACACTGTTATATTGTGCCCGGCTTAGGAGACGCGGGAGATCGGATTTTCGGCACCAAGTAACAGTGTAAAAGAGAGGAATGCAATGAAATACAAGAAAAACGTCTATCAGTCTTTTACGATGATCATGCAGTTTGGGATGAATATGATAGTCCCAATTCTGATGTGTACGATGCTTGGGGTATATATCGGGAAGAAATTTGATATGATGATTATTGTAGCGCCGCTTTTTATTATGGGCGCGCTGGCAGGGTTCCGGAATATTTATGTGATGGCAAAAAAAATATATGAACAGGAAAGCGACAGGGATACCAAACATGTTAAGAAGACTGAATAAGGCGCTGCCGGGGCTGGTTTTTGTAATTTTGTTATACGGGGCTGTTGTATGGCTTGCAGGCGTCTGGTTTGCGCGGGATAAGCTTATGTATTCCACCGGGGTGTGGATCGGGGCGTTTTTGGCGGTTGGCATGGCGATTCATATGGCCGTTGTGATCGAAGACG
>CAJTLD010000064.1:3843-8354 GCA_910577065.1 uncultured Lachnospiraceae bacterium
CAGCCAGTCAAAACTGGTTGCAATGTCGCTTTTGCGCTACGCTGTAGTGGTGTTGGTTTTTTTTTGTACCGTTTATTTTCATTTGGGGGATCCGATAGCTGCTTTTATCGGAGTAATGGGATTGAAAATAGCTGCCTATTTACAGCCATTTTTTCATAAAATTTTGATGAAATTAAAGGGAAGGGAGGAATATTCCAAAGAAAATCAATAATAGGGATATGATATATTATATAGAGGAGGTGAGAAAGTGAACAATGCAATTTTGATGGCTTCCGGTGCGGATATTGATATTATGGTCCACGGGCTGATCTCTTACAATGTGTTTGGGCAGACCTGCTGGATTACAACGACGCACGTATGTTTGCTGATTTTGATGATCGTTCTGATTGGCTTTTTTATCCTGGCCAACCGGAAAATCAAAAAAGCCAGCGAAGTGCCGGACGGGTTCCAAAACGTGATTGAACTGATTGTTGAAATGTTAGACAATATGGTAAAAGGAGTTATGGGCGCAAATTCCGTTAAATTTGCCAATTACATCAGCACCGTTTTCATTTTTATCCTGATGAGCAACATATCCGGCGTTTTGGGGCTCAGACCGCCGACGGCGGATTACGGCGTGACGTTTGCGCTTGGCGTAATGACGTTTTGCTTAATCCAGTTCAACAAGTTTAAGTACCAGCACATATCCGGCGTATTAAAAGGCCTTTGCGACCCGTGGCCGATTTGGGCGCCGATTAATATCATCAGTGATATTGCCGTGCCGATTTCGTTGTCGCTGCGTCTTTTCGCAAACATCTTGTCGGGGACGATTATCATGGCGCTTGTGTACGGCCTGCTTGGCTGGATCGCGACCTTCTGGCCATCCGTGCTGCATGTGTATTTTGATTTGTTCTCCGGGGCAATTCAGACTTATGTATTCTGTATGTTGACAATGACATACATCAACCAGGCGATTGATTCAGAGTAATGAGGTTAAAATTTTTAATTTTAGGAGGAATTTATTATGAATATTTCAGGAAATGATTTGATTTTAGCATGTTCAGCAATCGGTGCGGGCCTTGCGGTTATCGCAGGTATCGGGCCTGGTGTCGGGCAGGGTATTGCAGCGGGTTATGCGGCAAACGCGGTAGGGCGCAACCCGGGCGCAAAATCCGATATTACTTCTACGATGTTATTAGGACAGGCGGTAGCCGAGACGACAGGTCTTTACGGTTTGCTCGTAGCAATCCTCTTACTTTTCGTAAAACCATTGACATGGTAAGACCGGAGATCAAAATTACGGAAAGGAGGGTGAACTTCTAAGTTATGGACAGATTATTTGGACTTGACATGCAGCTTTTGATGGACGCCATACAATTTGGCGCATCTGTGTTCGTGCTGTTTTTGCTGGCAGGCTACCTTTTGTTTGATCCGGTCCGCAAGCTGTTAAAAGACCGGCAGGAGGGCATTCAGAAAAATATAAGCGACGCCCTTACAGATAAACAAAACGCCGCGCAGCTGAAAGAAACATACGAAGGAAAGCTTAAAAACGTGGATAAAGAAGCCGAGCAGATTTTAAGCGAAGCCCGGCAGAAAGCGTTAAAGAACGAAGCCAAAATCATAGATGAGGCAAAAGCGGAAGCCGCCCGGATTATTCAAAGGGCAAACGAAGAAGCGCTGCTTGAGAAGAAGCGCGCGGCAGACGAGGTAAAACAGGAAATGATCCTGATTGCATCCCTGATGGCGCAGAAAGCAGTCGCCGCTTCGATTGATACAAAGATCCAGAATACGCTTGTAGAAGAAACATTAAAAGAAATGGGTGATTCGACATGGCTAAGCTAGTATCCAAAACATATGGTGATGCATTGTTTGAAATCGCGGCAGAATCGGGGCGCATGGACGAATTTTACGAAGAAGCTTTGAGCGTGCGCGCCGTTTTAGAGGAAAATGCGCAGATTTCCAAATTGATGAACCACCCCAAAATTGTCAAAGAAGAAAAAATTAAAATCATAGAAAACATTTTCAAAGGCAGGATTTCCGACGAAATGACCGGCCTGATGCGTATGATTGTAGATAAGGGCCATTTTATGGAGTTTGGCTCGGTACTGGATTATTTTATCAACGAGGTAAAAGAATCCAAGCACATCGGGACGGCTTATGTGACGACGGCTATGGAGCTTTCCGAACGGCAGAAGGCGGACGTTGTGGCGAAGCTTATCGAAACGACATCGTATGTGGAATTTGAGATGCACTATGAAGTAGATGCCGCGATTATCGGCGGCATGGTAATTCGGATAAAGGACCGTGTCGTAGACAGCAGCATCCGTACCAGAATCTACGGCTTATCCCGGGAATTATCCAAAATTCAGTTGAAAGTAGGTGAATGCGCTCCATGAATTTAAGACCAGAAGAAATCAGTTCTGTGATCAAAGAGCAGATCAAACGATATGCGGCGCAGCTTGAAGTGGCGGATGTGGGCACTGTCATCCAGGTGGCAGACGGTATTGCGCGTATCCACGGCTTAGAGAATGCAATGCAGGGTGAACTTCTTGAATTCCCTGGTGAAGTATACGGAATGGTGTTGAACCTGGAGGAAGATAACGTTGGCGCCGTTTTACTCGGCGACAGCAAGAGTATCAACGAGGGCGATACCGTAAAAACAACCGGGCGTGTGGTAGAGGTTCCGGTTGGCGATGCAATGAGCGGACGTGTAGTCAATGCATTGGGCCAGCCAATCGACGGGAAAGGGCCGATTGAAACCGATAAGTTCCGTCAGATCGAACGTGTGGCAAGCGGCGTTATTTCCAGAAAATCAGTAGACACCCCGCTGCAGACGGGTATTAAGGCGATCGACGCCATGATCCCGATCGGGCGCGGGCAGCGTGAGTTAATTATCGGCGACAAACAGACCGGTAAGACCGCAATCGCAATTGATACGATTATTAACCAGAAGGGCAAAAACGTAAAATGTATTTACGTGGCAATCGGCCAGAAGGCTTCGACCGTTGCTTCCATTGTAAAGACGCTGGAAGAATTTGGGGCGATGTCCTATACGACCGTCGTAGCTTCCACGGCAAGCGAACTGGCGCCTCTGCAGTATATCGCGCCGTATTCCGGCTGCGCAATCGGTGAGGAATGGATGGAGAACGGGCAGGACGTGCTGGTCGTTTACGACGACTTAAGCAAGCACGCAACCGCATACCGTACCCTCTCCTTACTGCTTCGGCGTCCGCCAGGCCGCGAGGCTTACCCGGGCGACGTATTTTACTTACATTCCAGGCTGTTGGAGCGCGCCGCAAAATTAAACGACAGCTTAGGCGGCGGATCGCTGACCGCGCTTCCGATTATCGAAACGCAGGCGGGCGACGTTTCCGCGTATATTCCGACCAACGTTATTTCCATTACCGACGGCCAGATTTATCTGGAAACGGATATGTTTAACGCCGGGTTCCGTCCCGCTATCAATGCAGGGCTTTCCGTATCCCGCGTAGGCGGCGCGGCGCAGATCAAGGCGATCAAAAAGATTGCCGCCCCGATCCGTGTGGAACTGGCGCAGTTCCGCGAGCTTGCGGCGTTCTCCCAGTTCGGTTCGGAATTGGATGACGATACCAAAGAGAAGCTGGCGCAGGGCGAGCGTATCCGCGAAATTTTAAAACAGCCGCAGTATCAGCCGATGCCGGTTGAAAACCAGGTTGTGATCATTTACGCGGCGACCAAGAAATACCTGATTGACATTCCGGTAGAGGATATTTTACGTTTCCAGGCGGAATTGTTTGACTATATTGACACAAAGTATCCGGAAATCTTAGAATCCATCCGTTCCACCAAAGAACTGACGGGGGATAATGAGAAAGCGCTCGTCAAAGCGATTGAGGAGTGTAAGGCATCCTTCAAGTAAAGGCGGTGAAATGATATGGCGTCCATGAGGGACATTAAGCGAAGAAGAAGCAGCATACAAAGTACGCAGCAAATCACAAAAGCCATGAAGCTTGTTTCCACCGTTAAACTGCAGAAGGCCAAAAACCGCGCGGAAGAGACGAACCCGTATTTTAACGCGATGTACAAAACCGTATCGTCTATGTTAAAGCGTTCCGGTACGATTGCGCATCCGTTTTTAAAGCAGAGCGGATCCGACAAAAAAGCGGTTGTGGTAATTACTTCCAACCGCGGCCTTGCGGGCGGCTACAATTCCAACGTCGTAAAGCTGGTAACCGAAAGCCGCTTTAAAAAAGAGGATGTGGCCGTTTACGCCATCGGCAGCAAAGGCCGGGAGGCCTTAGAGCGGCGGGGCTATCAGATTGCCGCGGATGATTCGGGCGTAATCGAGGCCCCGGTTTACGAAGACGCGGCTGCAGTCTGCGGCAAGGTGCTTGAAGCATACAAAAACGAAGAAATCGGGGAAATCTACCTGGCATATACGCATTTTAAAAATACGGTAAGCCATGAACCGACGCTTATGAAGCTGCTTCCGGTAGAGCTTGGCGACACCGGAAGCGAAGAGGATTCCAATATCCTGATGAACTACGAGCCGA
>CAJTLD010000064.1:8406-15945 GCA_910577065.1 uncultured Lachnospiraceae bacterium
CAAGCTTATTCTACGGCGCGTTAGTGGAAGCGGTCGCCAGTGAAAACGGCGCCAGGATGCAGGCCATGGATTCCGCGACAAGCAACGCAGAAGAAATGATTAGTGATTTGTCACTGAAATACAATCGCGCCCGTCAGGGTTCGATTACACAGGAATTAACAGAAATTATTGCAGGCGCATCGGCAATTTCTTAGGCGGCGCCGTATGCATAAAACATTAAGGAGTGATAGAAAAAGATGGCAAAAAAGAATATAGGTAAAATCACTCAGATTATCGGCGCCGTCCTGGATGTCAAGTTCACGGAAGGCAGCCTGCCGGAGATCAACGACGCAATCAACATTACCATGAAAGACGGGAAAAAGCTGGTTGTGGAAGTATCTCAGCATCTGGGTGACGATACGGTCAGATGTATTGCCATGGGGCCTACCGACGGGCTTGTCCGCGGGATGGACGCCGAGGCGACGGGCGCGCCCATAAGCGTCCCGGTCGGCGAAAATACGCTCGGGCGTATGTTTAACGTCTTAGGCGAGCCGATTGACGAGGTTGCCGCCCCCAAAAAGGTAGAATACTGGCCAATCCACAGAAAAGCGCCTTCCTTTGAAGAACAGGCGACTTCCCAGGAAATGCTCGAAACCGGAATCAAAGTCGTGGATTTGCTCTGCCCTTACCAGAAGGGCGGTAAAATCGGGCTGTTCGGCGGCGCGGGCGTTGGCAAAACCGTATTGATCCAGGAGTTAATCCACAACATTGCCACCGAGCACGGCGGATATTCCGTATTCACCGGCGTAGGCGAGCGTACCCGTGAAGGAAACGACCTTTATTACGAAATGAAGGAATCCGGCGTTATCGACAAGACGACGATGGTATTCGGCCAGATGAACGAGCCGCCCGGAGCAAGGATGCGCGTGGGCTTAACGGGTCTTACGATGGCGGAGTATTTCCGTGACAAGGGCGGAAAAGACGTGCTTTTGTTTATTGACAACATTTTCCGTTTTACCCAGGCAGGCTCGGAGGTTTCGGCTCTCTTAGGGCGTATGCCTTCCGCCGTAGGCTATCAGCCGACGCTGCAGACGGAAATGGGCGCTTTGCAGGAGCGTATTACCTCCACAAAGAGCGGTTCCATCACATCCGTCCAGGCGGTTTACGTGCCGGCCGACGACTTGACCGACCCGGCTCCGGCGACGACGTTCGCGCATCTCGACGCGACGACCGTACTGGAACGTTCCATCGTGGAACTTGGTATTTATCCGGCGGTAGACCCGCTCGGCTCGACTTCCCGTATCTTAGACCCGCGTATCGTAGGGCAGGAGCATTTTGACGTAGCCCGCGGCGTACAGGAGATTTTGCAGAAGTACAAAGAACTGCAGGATATTATCGCCATCCTCGGTATGGACGAATTATCCGAGGACGACAAGCTGGTTGTAAACCGCGCCAGGAAGGTACAGAGATTTTTGTCCCAGCCGTTCTCCGTTGCGACGCAGTTTACCGGCCTGGAAGGAAAATACGTTCCGATTGCGGAAACCGTGCGGGGATTTAAAGAGATTCTCGAAGGTAAGTTAGACGATGTGCCGGAAGGCCATTTCTTAAATGCAGGAACCATTGATGAAGTACGCGCCCGTGTGAAGTAAGGGGTGATGGTATGGCAGAGAATGAAAAAATGTTTCCTGTAAAAATCATTACGCCGGACCGTATTTTTTATACCGGGGAAGCGGAGATGGTAGAATTTAATTCCACCTCCGGCCAGCTTGGCGTATACAAAAACCACATTCCGCTGACGACCGTGCTTGCGCCGGGAGCGGTTATCGTGCATGAAGCGGGCGGCGAAAAAATCGCAGCCGTACATGCCGGGTTTGCCGAGGTGCTGCCGGACGCGGTAACGCTGCTTGCGGAGATTGCAGAATGGCCCGACGAGATCGATACTGCGCGGGCGGAGGCTGCAAAGAAGCGGGCGGAAGAACGCCTGCAGGCGAAGGCTGCGGATGTGGATCTTGCGCGGGCGGAATTTGCGCTGCGCAAGGCGCTGACGCGGATTGACGTGAAGGCGATGTAAATAGAATGACATGAAAAAAGAGGCTGTCGGAAAATGCGTTTCCGGACAGCCCCTTTTTCTTTTTATCAGATGGAATCAAATTCGTCTAAAATTTCCTGTTCCGGCGCTTTTGTCAAAAGGCTGACTGTTACAATAAACAGGCATGCAACTAAAAATGCCGGGAGCAGTTCATACACATTCCATGCCCCGCCGATCGGGCGCACCAGGTATTTCCAGAGAAAGACCATTGCGCCGCCGGAAATCATGCCCGCAAGGGCGCCGAAACGGTTGGTTCTTCTCCAGAACAGCGAACAGAGCATAACGGGGCCAAACGAAGCGCCAAAGCCCGCCCAGGCGAAAGATACGATACCGAATACGGAACTGTTCGGATCTCTTGCAAGGAATACGGCGATAATGGCGATGCCGATTACGGTAAGCCTTGCGGCGATCATCGTGCCTTTTTCGGACAGCTTAAAGTGCAGCACATCCTTTATAATATTCTGTGAAATACTGGAAGACGCAGCCAAAAGCTGTGAGTCCGCCGTAGACATTGTACATGCCAATATTCCGGCTAAAATAATTCCGGCAGGGATTATGGCCAGCATACCGTGTTTGCTCAAAATCTGCGAAATCTGAATCAGAAGGGTTTCCGAATCCGCTCCGCTTAATACGTCAATCGCGCCGGTCTTTGACATACTGTACCCGATTACTCCGATAAAAATAGCGACGGCCATAGAAATGGTAACCCAGACCGTAGCCACGCGCCTTGAAAGAGAAAGCTTGTTTTCGTCTTCAATCGCCATAAAGCGCAGCAGCACATGCGGCATGCCAAAGTACCCAAGCCCCCATGCAAACGTGGAAACAATGCTGATAATCCCGTAGCTGCCGGAAGCGCCCGAAACGGCGTCGTGGACATTCGTCATAGAAAGATAGCCCGCCAGCTGCGAAGCGTTGTCAATTACGACGTCAATACCGCCGACGGTCTGGATGCCGAAGCATACGACAATGATCAAAGCCAGGGTCATAACGATGCTCTGGATAAAATCCGTCGTACTGGCCGCCAGAAATCCGCCCAGAGCCGTGTAGCCTACAATAACGACTGAGCTGATTAACATAGCGGGGATATAAGGGATGCCGAATAAACTGGAAAACAGCTTACCGCAGGCTGCAAAGCCTGACGCTGTATATGGAATAAAGAAAATTACGATAATCAGCGCGGAAATTGCAAGCAGAGTATGGCTTTTGTCCCGGTACCGGTTCGAGAAAAAATCCGGAATGGTAATAGCGTTTCCCGCCGCGGCCGAATAGCGGCGCAGGCGTTTTGCAACAATCAGCCAGTTGAAATATGTACCGACCGCAAGCCCGATTGCCGTCCATCCCGGGTCTGCAAGCCCGGTCAGGTAAGCGAGTCCCGGAAGCCCCATCAAAAGCCAGCTGCTCATGTCGGAAGCTTCCGCGCTCATAGCGGTTACAAGCGGCCCTAACTTCCTTCCTCCCAGGTAAAAATCATTTACATCGTTGTTTTTCCTGGAAAACCAGATGCCGACGCCTACCATTGCCAGAATGTAGACGACGATAACTATAAAAATTCCCAGTGTAGATCCAGTCATACAAAATCCTCCTTTTGTGTAATTGCCCAAACGGACATGTTATTATAGCATTTTTGAGGGGGATTTACAATAAAAATATGGATTTGCCCAAAAGGCATGGACTTTTATTCCGGAAAGCGTTAATATATTTTACAGGCAGTAGAACGGAATGGGTGATTTGAATTGTATGAACGGT
This sequence comes from uncultured Lachnospiraceae bacterium, assembly GCA_910577065.1. GTDB lineage: Bacteria > Bacillota > Clostridia > Lachnospirales > Lachnospiraceae > Roseburia_B. Next base: position 12,221 of record CAJTLD010000064.1, read on the forward strand.
AAAAAAATAAAGCATTCCCTGACGCTTCAGTATACAGGGACAATTTTGGGGCTGGTGGCGGGCACGGTTTTGCTGTGCTGGTTTTTAAATAATACCTTCCTGGAAGGATACTATATTTATAACAAACAAGACGCCATGCTTGAAGGATTTGCCACAATAAACGCAGAAAGCGAAAAAGGCACGCTGGACAGTATGGGATTTGACGAAGGTTTTGAAAAAATCTGCGAAAACGGAAATATCTCTATTTTAATTATGAGTTCGGACGGTTCCGTGATCCGCGCGTCTGTCAATGATACGGAATCGTTAAAAGTGCAGTTTATGGACGTGCTGTTTGCCGATTCCAACGAAGTTTTGGATAAGGCAAATAATTATGTCCTGGAAAAGCAGGTGGGTTCCAGGCACAAGTCCGAATATCTGGTGCTTTGGGGGACGCTTGCGGACGGGAATTTTGTCATGATGCGCACGGCGCTTGAAAGCATCCGGGAAAGCGCGGATTTGTCAAACCGACTGCTTTCTTACATTGGGATTCTGGCAGTGATTTTAAGCGCCGCGATCAGTATTTTTGCTTCCCGCAAAATCGCGGAGCCGATTCTGGAACTTACCGAAATTTCCAGGCGCATGACAAATCTGGATTTCAATGCAAAATACATCAGCAAAGGGGAAAATGAAATCGATCAGCTTGGGGAGCACATCAACCAGATGTCCCAAACGCTTGAACGGACAATTTCCGAACTGAAAAGCGCAAATAACGAACTTCAGATTGATATTGAGAAGAAAAACCGGATTGATGAAATGCGCAGGGATTTTCTGTCAAATGTGTCCCATGAGTTAAAGACGCCGCTCGCCCTGATCCAGGGGTATGCGGAAGGGCTGCGGGAATGTATCAATGAGGACGAGGAAAGCCGGGACTTTTACTGCGAAGTAATTATGGACGAAGCGGATAAGATGAACCGGATGGTTAAAAAGCTTCTGACGTTAAACCAGCTTGAATTTGGAAATGAAACAGTGACAATGGAACGGTTTGATTTGACGGAACTGATCCAGGGCGTAATCGCGTCGTCTTCTATTTTGTTAAAACAAAACGGCATCAGCCTGACATTTAATACCGATATACCGGTGTATGTCTGGGCGGACGAATTTAAAGTCGAAGAAGTAATGACCAATTATTTAAGCAACGCCATTCATCATACGGAGTTTGAAAAACGTATCGATATCAAATATACGCAGATGGAGGATTATGTACGCGTCAGCGTATTTAATACCGGAAAACAAATTCCGGCGGAAGATATCGGCAATATCTGGATTAAATTTTATAAAGTAGATAAAGCGAGGACAAGGGAATACGGGGGCAATGGGATTGGCCTTTCCATAGTAAAAGCGATTATGGATTCGTTCCACAGAGACTGCGGCGTCATAAATCATGCGGACGGCGTGGAATTTTGGTTTGAATTAGATACAAAAAACAATTAACGGTTGCCCAATTCCCAAAAAGATGTTAGAATTGTGTATAACTTAGAGAACGTATATGCAGCGGAGGCAGAGGATGAAAGGTTCAAAGATGAAAATAGCCGCAGTTTTGCTTGCGGCGGCTTTAGCGCTGGGCGGTTGCGGGGATGCCCTTTATGAGATGGCGCCGGAAGAGGAAGCGGCGGTTGTAGGCTATGCCGCACACGTAGTGGCAAAGTTTAATAACTATCAGACAGACGGCCAGGTATTTGTCATGCAGAGGGATTTAGAAGCCGGTTCTTTGGAGCAGGATACGAAGAAGCCGGACGCACAGGAGCCGGACGCCGGACAGCCGGACGACCAGGAAGCGGGAAACGGCGCGCCGCAGGAAGGACAGGATTCTGTGGACCTTGGGGATGGAACGGATTTGGAAGCTTCCGGCCAGCCCGCGCAGCCTGCGGGACAGGGAACGTCTACGGTCACCGAAGCGTTGGATCTGGGCGTGATTTCGGCCGATTACAAAGGAAGCAGTTTGTGTACTACATATGAAAAGTCCGATTCTTTTGCGGTAGACGCACAACCCGGCAAGCAGCTTTTGGTGCTGAATATCATGCTCACCAATACGTCGGATAAAAATCTGCACATCGACATACTGGCGATGACGCCGACATTCCAGGTGATTTTAAACGACGGCCAGTCTGCAATGGCGCAGACTACCATTCTTCCGAACGACCTGTCCACCTACCAGGGCGATATTTTGCCAGGGGCGGCAAACGAGACCGTACTTTTGTTTGAAGTGCCGCAGGAAATACAGTCGGCGGAAGGTTTGCAGCTTAAGATTACCATGAACGGAAACGAGCACATCTGCTCCCTGTCAGGGCAGTAAAAGAAAAATAAAAAAAGAATATACAATGGCAGTATTTATGTTATAATGGTTATGATTGAGAACACCTGTCTGCGGCAAAGAGGGCAGACAGAAGAAATGTATGCCGGGAGGGAGAAGCTATGGATTCAAACATCTTATTGGAAAGCGGAACAAACGAACTGGAAATTTTGGAATTTACATTGGGAGGGAACCGCTACGGGATAAACGTAGCGAAAATACGCGAGATTTTATCTTATCAGCCGGTGACTCCGATACCACATGCGAATCCAAGCGTAGAAGGTATTTTTATGCCCAGGGACATTATGATTACGGTCATCAGCTTAAAACGCTGTATCGGGATACCGGAATCGGAGGACGAGAAAAAAGGCCTGTTTATCATTACCAACTTCAACAAACTAAACGTTGCGTTTCATGTAGACGAAGTGCTTGGCATCCACCGGGTATCCTGGCAGAATATTATCAAACCGGATTCTACGATTAACAACGATGACGGCGTTTCCACCGGGGTAGTAAAACTACAGGACAATTTGATTGTTATTTTGGATTTTGAGAGAATTGTAACCGACATCAGCCCGGAAACGGGACTTAAGATTTCAGATGTGGAAGAATACCAGGGAAGGGATCGCAGGGATTCTCCAATCTTGATTGCGGAAGATTCCCCGTTCTTAAGCAAACTGATTACGGACTGCCTGAAAAAGGCGGGATATACAAAACTGATTGTAACAGCGAATGGGCAGGAAGCATGGGATGAGATATGTGAATACAAAAACAACGGCACATTAGACGATATGGTTCATTGTGTCATTACAGATATCGAAATGCCGCTGATGGACGGGCACCGTCTTACGAAGCTGTTAAAGACAGACGATGGGTTAAAGCACATACCGCTGATTATCTTTTCATCCCTTGTAAATGAGGAAATGCGGCGCAAAGGCGAGCAGCTTGGCGCGGACGCACAGCTGACTAAACCGGAAATCGGCGATTTGGTCAGGACAATTGACGAGTTGATTCATGTCAGCAGGGCACAGATAGAAGAAAGATAATAATAAAGGGATGTGATACGTTATCACATCCCTTGATAGGTTAATACGGGAGGTTATTGCTGTGAACAAATCAGAGGATTATCTGGATTCATTGTTGAACAATGTAACTCCGGAGAGAAAAGGCGGCTCAAAGAGAAGGCGGCGGAAAAGAAAAGCGGACTTTGAGGAAGACTTTGAAAATGAATTGAGCGGCGCAGGCATGGATGATTTTATGCAGGCGATCGAAACCGAAGTAGATAATCCGGAAATGGAAAACGGCCCGGGCGACAGCTTTTTTGATGAATTAGAGGGAATTATAAACCATGTAAAAGAACCGGAAGAAAAAGAGCCCGAGGTACAGCCGCAGGAGG
>CAJTLD010000065.1 GCA_910577065.1 uncultured Lachnospiraceae bacterium
GGTGATTTTAAAACCGGACTGCGTACTGGGGCTTGCGACAGGATCAACCCCGTTATCCACTTATGCAAACCTGATTGAATGGTACAAAAAAGGCGATTTGGATTTCAGTAACGTTTCTTCCGTAAACCTGGACGAATACCGCGGCCTTACGGCGGACAACGACCAGAGTTACCGGTATTTTATGAACACCAACCTGTTTGACCACATCAACATCGACAAATCCAAAACCTACGTTCCTGACGGAACGGAGCCGGACAGCGCCAAGGCATGCAGCAGGCATGACGAAATCATCGAAGAGCTTGGCGGAATTGATTTACAGCTGCTTGGAATGGGCTTAAACGGGCACATCGGATTTAACGAGCCCGCGGCGGAGTTTCCGAAAGGAACCCACTGCGTAGATCTGACCCAGAGCACGATTGAAGCAAACTCCAGGTTCTTTGCTTCCATCGACGACGTTCCGACACAGGCTTATACCATGGGCATCCAGTCGATTATGCTGGCAAAGAAAATCCTTGTCATCGTCAGCGGCGCCAATAAAGCGCAAATCGTAGCGGACGCGTTCTTAGGGCCTGTTACGCCGGAAGTTCCGGCTTCTATCTTACAGATGCATCCGGATGTTACGGTTGTTGCGGACGCAGACGCGTTGTCTGTTTATCTGGAACGCTGCAAAGCATAATAATTGTTCTTTATCGTATCGCATACGAACGGATCGAAAGTCCGTTTCATTCAAAAAAAGCAGGGGGAATGGATACTCGAAACCCATTCCCCCTGTATATTCAAACCGTTTTCTATATCCTACTGAAAATACTTCACGCCGGATTCAAACAGCTTCATATCCTGTTCCCCGTAAATATTCACCGCAACGGATCTGCCGCGCCGTTCCACATGCGCCATTTTCCCGAGCACGCGCCCGTCCGGGCTGGTAATCCCTTCGATTGCCGCATACGATCCGTTTACGTTCCACTCTTCGTCCATCGTCGGCTGTCCTGCTTCGTTAACATACTGCGTCGCTACCTGCCCGTTGGCAAACAGCCGGTCGATCCATTCCTTCGGCGCAACAAAACGCCCTTCTCCGTGGGAAGCCGGGCTGCAGTAAACCTGCCCTGTCTGCGCGCCCGAAAGCCATGGCGACTTGTCCGTTACGACCTTCGTATAGACCATCTTGCTGATATGGCGTCCAATCGTATTATAAGTCAGGGTCGGGGAATCCTCCTTCTGCTCCGTAATTTCCCCGTGCGGTACAAGCCCAAGCTTAATTAACGCCTGGAAGCCGTTGCAGATGCCAAGCATCAGTCCGTCCCGCTCCTGCAAAAGCCTGGTTACCGCTTCGGCCAGTTTCGCGTTGCGGAACGCCGTTGCAAAAAACTTTGCGGAGCCCTCCGGTTCGTCTCCTGCCGAAAAGCCGCCCGGGAACATAATAATCTGCGCCTGATCCACCGCTTTTTGAAACGAATCCACCGAATCGCGGATATCCTGCGCGCTTAAATTCCGAAAAACCTTCGTTACAACGTTTGCCCCTGCCGCTTCAAACGCCCTTGCACTGTCATATTCGCAGTTTGTTCCCGGAAATACCGGAATAAATACGGTCGGCTTTGCCACTTTGTGTTTGCAGACCGAGATCGTTCCTCCGCGGTAAATTTCCGTATTTACCGTATCCTTCCGCACCGAAGCGCGCGTCGGGAATACGTCCTCAAGCGTACCAGTCCACGCCGCAAGCGCTTCGTCCATGGAAAGCTCCATCGTTTTATATAAAAACGCCTGCTTATCGTTTACTTCACCGGCTTCTGTTACATATTCCAAAAGACCCGCCGCTTCAAACGCCGCGCGTACTTCCGGTTCCCTCCCGGCGCAGACCTCCGCCAGAATATCGCCAAAGCCGGGCGTAAACAGCCGCTTTTCGTCAAACGCGTCATTTATGGAGACGCCGAGCCGGTTGCCGAATGCCATTTTGCTTGCCGCTGCCGCAAGCCCTTTCCCGTCTAACGCGTAAGCCGCCGTTACCGCGCCGGATGCCGTAAGCGCATGCACCGTATCGTACAGCTTCATCACCTGTGAAAATACCGGAAGATCGCTCGCGTCCTTCTGAACGGCAAATAAGAACAGCTTATCGCCCGCCGCTTTTAATTCCGGCGTGATAATATCGCGTTCTTTCGCCACGTCCACGGCAAAAGAAACCAGAGTCGGCGGCACGTCCGTTTCGTTGAAACTGCCGGACATGCTGTCCTTGCCGCCAATGGAAGGCAGGGAAAATCCCATCTGCGCATAATACGCCCCCAAAAGCGCGGCAAACGGCTGGCTCCAGCGCGCCGGATCGTCCGACATCCTGCGGAAGTATTCCTGGAAGGAAAACCGGATTTTACGGAAGTCGCCCCCTGCGGCTACGATACGCGCCACGGATTCCAGCACGGCGTAAACCGCCCCGTGATACGGGCTCCAGGAAGATACGTACGGATCAAATCCGTAACTCATCATAGTGACAACGTCCGTATCCTTTTGCGCCACCGGAAGCTTCGCTACCATACTCTGTGTTTCGGTCATCTGGTAACGCCCGCCGTAAGGCATATAAACGCTGCCCGCTCCGATGGAGCCGTCAAACATCTCCACCAGACCCTTCTGGGAGCAGACATTCAAATCAGAAAGCATCGCCCTCCAGGCTGTTTTCAGGTCGCCTTTTAAAAGCGCTTCCTCTACGGGCGCAAGCAGAACACCGTCTAAGCAGCAGTCTGCTTTGGACGGGATTTCCACCGCGACGGACGTCTCCTGGTGCGCCCCGTTGGTATCCAGGAATGCGCGGGAAATATTGACAATTTCTTTTCCCCTCCAGCTTAAAATGAGGCGCGGCTCCTCCGTAACGACGGCGACTGCAACCGCCTCTAAGTTTTCTTCTCTGGCATAGGCTAAAAACTGCTCTTTATCCTCCGGCGCAATCACAACCGCCATGCGTTCCTGGGATTCGGAAATGGCAATTTCCGTACCGTCTAAGCCCGCATACTTTTTGGGGACAAGATCCAAATCCACCCTTAACCCCGCCGCAAGCTCGCCGATTGCAACCGACACGCCGCCCGCGCCGAAATCGTTGCATTTTTTGATCAGATAGCTGACCTCTTCGCGGCGGAACAGCCTCTGGATCTTGCGCTCCGTCGGAGGGTTCCCTTTCTGTACCTCCGCGCCGCAGGTATCAATCGAAGCCGTATTGTGCGCTTTTGACGATCCGGTTGCGCCGCCGCAGCCGTCGCGCCCGGTCCGCCCGCCCAGCAAAATAATGATATCGCCCGGATCCGACGTAAGCCTTCTTACCGCACGCCGTGGGGCCGCCCCCAGAACCGCGCCGATTTCCATACGCTTTGCCACATAATTCGGATGGTAAATTTCTTTTACGTATCCGGTTGCAAGCCCGATCTGGTTCCCGTAGGAGCTGTAGCCGTGCGCCGCCTCGCGGACGATCTTTTTCTGCGGAAGCTTGCCCGCCAGGGTGTCTTTGACCGGAACGCGCGGGTCCGCCGCGCCCGTTACGCGCATTGCCTGATAAACATAGGTGCGGCCGGAAAGCGGATCGCGGATTGCTCCGCCAAGGCAGGTCGCCGCGCCGCCGAACGGTTCGATTTCAGTCGGATGGTTATGCGTTTCGTTTTTAAAATTTACAAGCCACTCCTCGGTTTTGCCGTCTATTTCTACCGGGACGACAATAGAGCAGGCGTTGATTTCGTCGGATTCCTCCTGATCGTTTAATTTCCCTTCTTTTTTCAGGCGCTTCATTGCCAGAAGCGCAATGTCCATCAGACAGACGAATTTATCGTCCCTGCCCGCATACAGCTCTTTGTGCGCCGCCAGGTAATCTTCATAGGTTTTTTGGATCGGTTCCTTATAATCGCCTTCCCCGAACGCCACGTCTTTTAATTCCGTAGAAAACGTCGTATGGCGGCAGTGATCCGACCAGTAGGTGTCAAGCACGCGGATTTCCGTCATAGAGGGGTCGCGTTTTTCTTCTTCCCTGAAATAGTTCCGGATATGGAGAAAATCTTCAAAGGTCATGGCAAGGTGAAACGATTCGTACAGTTCCCGGAACGCAGTCTCCTCCATATCGCAAAAGCCGTTCAAAACAGGAACGTCTTTCGGCTCGTCAAAAACGGATAACAGCGTTTCCGGTTTCCCGGAATCCGCTTCGCGGGAATCCACCGGGTTGATGCAGTGCGCTTTGACGGCTGCAAACTGCTCGTCCGTAATATCCCCGGCAATTACATAGGCGGTTGCAGAACGGATCACGGGCTCTTCGTTTTCGTCGAGCAGCTTAACGCACTGTTCCGCGGAATCCGCCCTCTGGTCGAACTGCCCCGGCAGATACTCCACGCAAAATACGCGCGCGCCGTTCGCATCAAACGTTTCTTCGTATACCTCGTCTACCGGCGGCTCGGAAAATACGGTTCGGATTGCGTTCTGATACGTTGCGTCGGAGATATGCTCCATGTCATACCGGATCAAAACGCGCACGTCTGTTACGCCGGTAATGCCCAGATAGCTTGTAATTTCCGATTTCAGTTCTTTTGCCTGTACGGCATAGTCAGGTTTTTTTTCAACATAGACTCTTTTTACATTTGCCATAATTGATTCCTCCATCCTTTCGCTTTGTTGTGGCTTTATCATAACATGTTTTTATTGATAAGTACAATTAATATATTTCATATCACTTATAAGTTCTATTTATATTTCTCTATAACATATACATAAAACGAATCCTGTTTCGATACGGGATACTCCATTCGCAGCCCAAACGCCGGATGGAGCCTGAGTTGTTTTTTTACAAATCCATTTTCGTTGGAATACAAAAGCATTATGCCACCCAGAGCCAAAAGTTCCTGCGATTTATCAAAAAATCCCCTGTAAAACGCATCTTGTTCTTCTTTTGTGCGTTTACCACGGATCGGCAGGTTTGCAATAATTTCATCAAACGGGCAGCTATGTTTAAAGTCCAGGTAATCCCTATTAATAAAATTCACATGCATACCCGCCGCTTTGACATTTTCCTTTGCCTTCGCAACGGCTTCCCCAAAAATATCAATCCCGTAAATTTCCCGGGCGGGCAAAATTTTATGCCGTTCCACCAGCATCGTCCCTGCGCCGCAGCAGGGATCCAAAATCTGCGCGTTCTTTTTCAAATACGGCCTGCAAAGCGCAAAAAGAGACGCGGCCAGCGACGGATGGATAGACGCGGCTACGGTTTCCTTACGGTAAGAAAAGCGTTCCATCGGGATCGTAAACATTTTTAAGAACACGTGAATATTTTCTGTTTTATCCAGAATCAGCCGAAGTTCATATTCATAATCTTCCGGCGCATTGATAAGTTTCCTTGCGCTCTTTTCTTCCAGCACATATGCCGCGCGCTTTAGATAACGGCTCCTTTCTTCCAGCGAAACGCCCCCTTTTAAATCGAACCGGAAATAAAACGGAGCGGGTTCTTTGTGGAACCGTTCCAGCAAAGAAACAAGCTTTGCGTCCGCCAGCGCATTTCCCAGAGCCTCGGGCCCGTCGCAGTAGCGGACTTTTTCTGCCAGCCGAATAGGAAACAGCAGATCGCGGAACGTGCGTATTTTTATGATTTCCCTGAAATCCTCCGTCACCGCCTGCACGCCCAGGGGATGAATCTGTTTGCGCCCCGCCGCAATCTGTCCGCTCAGCAGTTCCGCAAAGGCCGGCCGCGCCGTAAGCAGAACGGCCGCTTTTTGATTCCATCCGGTAAACGTATGGCGCGCCGCTTCCCCTTCTTTGCGCAAAATCTGGCCTAATACGCGGATCTCCTCTCGGATATGTTTCTTTTCTTCTTCTCTTATTTCCCTGCTGCAAAGCAAATCATACTGTTCTCTTAGTTCCTGCAAATAAGGATACGGATCGGTCTGCCCTAACGCCTTAAGGAGAACCGGCCGCACAAAAAGCGTCTGTTCGTTTTGGTAGGCGCTGTATATCGCTTCCGCCGCATGCTCTATCGATAAGCCGCCGATTAGGGCCGCTGCGTTTTTACGCGCTTTTGCATCGCCCCAAGAAAGAAACGGGATAAGATCCGCTCCTTCCCCGGCCAGTTCTTTTACATGCCTGCGTTTTGATTCCTCTTTGATTTCTTCACGCAGCGCGCTAAGCGCGGCGCGTACGTCTTCCTGCCGTTTTATCTGCTCCCAAAGCCTGTCTGTCATATGTTCCCCTCTGTTTTCGCCTGTTTTTTCTTTTCATTGTAATAGATCCTTTGATATTTGACAAGTATGAGGCGGCATGTGCGCAGTTGGGAGCTGAACTGTTATAAAAATACTTTCTTTGCCCATAGACACGCTTGCTTATGCAATATACACATGATACAATACTCTTATACAAGCCAAACTATAAAAAGGAGAGAATGAAACATGAAAGCAACAAAACGAATGTTTGCATTTCTGCTTGCCGCTACAATGACGCTGACCGGCCTGCCCGCGGCAGTTAAAGCAGAAACCGGGGTAAAACCCGAAGACGGCACAACCATTGGACAGCCGTTCCCATCCGGAACAGGCGGCAGCCAGAACTTCCGTATTCCGGGCATTGTGACGTTAAACGACGGCACGCTAATCGCCGCATGCGACGCAAGATGGGATCATGGAGGGGACGCCTGCGGCCTGGATACGATCGTATCCCGTTCCACAGACAATGGAAAAACATGGAACTACACATTCGCCAACTATCTTGGGGACAACGGCAATAAATACGCTCCAAATTCCACCGCCTTTATCGATCCGGCCATTACAACCGACGGGGAAACCATTTATATGATCGCAGACGTCTGGCCCGGCGGCTATGCCATCAATACGGCTCCAGACAGCCCCATTCCGGGAGAAAACGGCCTGGACGCAGAAGGAAACTTACGTCTTTCGGCGGATAACCGCAGTACCTACGCATACCACCTGCAAAAAGCAGACGAAGACAGCGGCTCTTATTATACAATTGTCGAAAACGAAACCGGAAATACCGTAGACGATTACACAATAGACGCCTACTTTAACATTACAGGCAACGGCATAGAGAGCAACCTGTTTTATTCGGATTCCCCGTATTTGGTTTATCCGACCGATTACCTGTACCTGACCACCTCAAAAGACGGCGCCACCTGGTCGGTCCCGGTTCTTTTAAACCTGAAAAAAGAAGCGGAACAGTCGTTTTTAGTAGGCCCGGGACGCGGCATTGTAACCTCTTCGGGCAGAATCGTTTTTACTGCCTATGAGTTTTCCAGCCATTTAGGCGGAGACCGAAACAGCTGCTGCTTTTATTCCGACGACCAGGGCGAGACCTGGACGCGCGGCCAATCCGTCAAAGATATCACTTCGGAAGCCGCTGTTGTAGAAGCAGACAACAAATTATATATGTTTACGCGCCACGGCGGCTATTACGTTTCCGAAGACGAAGGCGAAACCTGGTCTGACAGGAAAGATCCGGGTATCTCCTACTGTTTAAGCTGCGAATTGAGCGCCATTACCTATTCCAAAAAAATTGACGGCAAAACAGCCATCATCCTTTCCGCCCCTTCCGCTACGTCGCGCGCGGCAGGAAAGCTTTTTATCGGCCTGGTGCAAAACGACGGTTCGATTTCCTGGGACTACAGCTACAGCGTAAACGGGGACGCATACTATGCCTATTCCTGCCTGACCGAATTAAACGACGGTTCAATAGGCCTTTTGTATGAAAGTGCGGGCACGGCAATCACTTATACCAATATCCCGATTCAAAAAGCCGCTCCCGGCGCTTTTGTCGGCAACATCTGGTGTACCGATACATCCGGAAGCATTGTCGCGTCTGTTGACATGAAATCACAGTCTACGGTCACGCTGCAGGCATATTCCGCCGGGCAAAGCGCCGGCTTAAAAGCTGTTTGCGACAGTGAATTTATCACTGCAGCCCTTTCCGGCAACAAGCTTACTATCCGCAGTTCGTCCATAACATCCGGCATGGAACGCGCTGCCGTCACTTTAACCGACAACAACAATACCATGAAACTGAACATAAACGTCACCGACGCGCAGCAGTATGAAATTGTGGATCTGCGTATGGGAGACGCCTACACGATAGCCGGATATAACGGAGAATCGTTTTCAGGCGTGGATACATCTGTTATCAAAGTGACAAAAGGCTCCGAAAGCCTTAAAATAGAAGCTTTGTCAGAAGGCAAAACCTCTGTAAAGCTCGGAAGCAAAGAATACTTCTTCGTTGTTAAAAATGATGAAGTGGATTTGAAATTAGAAATCGGCGAAAGCGTAACGGTTCCCGGAGCCGCCCTGATGCAGGGTGAAGACAGCCGCATTGTTTCCACTACCCCAAATTCCTATCCGTATGAACCGATCACCGAAATTGCAGATGAAGGAGAATACCTGATTGGAACAGCGTCGCATATTGTAACAGACAATGAAAGCGCAGCGGGCGATCCGGTCGGAAGAGCCATGCAGGCCGCTGATTTTTATTCCGGAGATCTGACAGAACATTTGTGGACCTTCCTCGAAGAAACCGACGGTTATACCGTCCAAAATAAAGACGGCCAGTATCTGAGTTTTAACGGCTCGGCCGTACAGCTTTCCGATTCCCCGCAAACGCTGTCAGTCACCCCAAAAAACAGCGGATTTTCTGTTTCCTATAACGGCCAGTATTTAAACAATTATGGAAACAGCAATCAAAAAGCCGCAGGATATTCTGAGGATAACAATACCTGGATCCTCTATCAGCAGGCAGGAAGCCACACGTTTACGGGACTGTTGGAGGGAAGAGACGATATTATCGTAAGCGGAACTACCTATCACATCACTGTCGGGAATCCCATTCCTGTAGATGTGGAACAGGCTCTTACCGCATTAAAACAAACGATATCAGCCGCAGACCTTCTTTTTGCAAATTTAAGTCCGTATACAGACGCTTCTGTTTCCGTATTTAAAGCAGCATACAACCATGCAAAAAATGTCCTGGCCACCCCGAAATCACAGACTGCCGCTTCTGTCAACGCCGCACGTTCCCAGTTAGAACAGGCCATGAAGTTAGAGCCAAAACCTGCCGACAACAATCCGATGCCGCCGGCTCCGCAGCCCCAAGCGCCGGAACTTCCCGCCGCAGGAAGCACGCGTTCTGACAAAAACGCAACTTATAAAGTAATCTCCTCAAAAACGTCAGGAGGTACGGTATCTTATGTAAAACCGAAAAAGAAATCCGCCAAAACAGCCACTATCCCGGCGAGCATCCAGATCAACGGCCTGACCTATAAAGTAACGGCAATTGAAAAAAATGCGCTGAAAGGCTGCCAGAAACTGACCCAGGTAACGATCGGGGCAAATGTACAGACCATTGGAAAATCAGCGTTTGAAGGCTGCAAAAAAATCAAAAAAATTACCATCCAGTCTACGAATCTAAAAAGCGTCGGAAAAAAGGCAATCAAAGGCATTGACAAAAAATGCACGATCCGCGTGCCAAAGAAAAAAATTCAGACTTATAAGAAACTTTTTCAGGGAAAAGGATTCCAGACAACGATGAAGATCGTTAAGAAATAACCGGTTTTAATGGGGCTATCTATTTCCCGATAGCCCCATTTTCACCGTTATACCTTCATAATAGAAATTACAGTTTCCGGAGGCAGTCATATGAATTTTGATATAAACAAACTAAAATGGACAAGAAAACCTGCAAATTACACGATATCGGATGAGAAAATTGAGATCGCAACAAATCCTCACACAGATTTATGGCAGAGAACATACTATCATTTCAGAAACGACAATGCGCCTGTTTTGCAGATGCAAACAGATGAAAAATTCTTTTCCTTTACAGTGAAAACAGAATTTGAAAGCAAGCATAGATTTGACCAATGTGGGATTGTGATGTACCTTGACAGTGAAAATTGGCTGAAAGGTTCGATAGAATACGAAAATGAAAAATTTCAGCATCTTGGATGCGTTGTCACAAACAACGGCTATTCCGACTGGTCAACAACAGAAATAAGCGCTTCTGTAAAGTCCATGTGGTATAGATTCAGCCGTAGGGAAGACGACTATTGCATTGCGTGTTCTGAAGATGGCGTTACGTTTCGGCAGATGCGCGTATGTCATATGTGGAACGGCAACGGAACAATACAATTTGGAATTTATGCATGTAGCCCCGAAGAATCCTCTTTTAAAGCTGCGTTTACCAACATGGAAATAACGGAATGTAAATGGCCTGCCCATAACGGACAACAGCCGGGCTAGGAATGTCAATTTCTAGGTTTTAAGAGGGAATATGGAAAAATATACTTATATCAATTTAAGACAAAGACCCCAATTAAAAGAACTGGCAGCCGCATGGTTTCACTCAAAATGGAACGTTCCGCAGGAAGCCTATCTTGAGCGTATCAACGCTTACCTCAATCTTGAGACAGAATACAGCTGGTATCTTTGTCTGCACGGGAAGAAAATTGCCGGCGGTGTTGGAGTGATCGAAAATGATTTTCACAACAGAAAAGACCTCGCGCCGAATGTCTGTGCGTTATATACAGAACAGGAATATTCAGACAGGCGCCCGCGCCAAACCCCGACCGCAAGCTTATCAGAGGTACTATATGCGGCGTGCGTGTGGAAAACATTGAAGATCCTTTGATGCAGGAGATCCGATATCTTGATAAGTTAGTGGATGAACTGGCAAAGGGTAAAAAAATGGAACAAATATTGAGACAACAGTGACATTGTAACGACCGATTCATAAGGAGTGATATTATGGAACTGAAATTCAGCGCAATGATACTTCAAAATAAAGATATGGATGCCGCTTATGTAGAAGTCCCTTATGACATCAAAAAAATTTTTGGTAAAGGCCGCCTGCTGGTAAACGCCTCTTTTGACGACATCCCATACAGAGGGCAGGTAGTAAAAATGGGCGCCCCCTGTTACATCATTGGCATTACCAAACAGATCCGCCGGCAGATTGGCAAAAATTTTGGCGATATTGTTGAAGTTATATTACAAGAAAGAGACAGCGGGACGCCATCCATGTGGAAATGCCCGAAATGCGGAAGGGAATTTAAGAAAAACGGGCAGAGCCATTTCTGTGGAGAAAAGCCCAAAACGATTGATGAATATATCCTGGGCCAGGATGAGGAAAAACAAAAAGATCTGCAGTATATCCGCCAGATCCTGCACCGGGCATTACCGGAGGCGGAAGAACGTATCTCATGGAGTATGCCAACTTATTGGAAAAAGCATAATATCCTTCATTTTGCCGCTTCAAAAAAACATATCGGACTGTATCCGGGTCCTGAGGCCGTAATTCATTTTTCGGAAGAACTTCAGGGTTACCAAACCGAAAAGGGGACTATCCGTATCCCTTATGGCAAGATTGACGCCGTATTGATTGAGCAAATTGCAAAGTGGTGCTGGCAGACCGGGAATCATGCGTAACCATTAACTGCCGATGAGAAAAATCAGTTTATTTATTGCAATGAGCCTTGATGGATATACAGCAGACAATAAGGGCGGTGTTGGTTTCCACGGCCTGTATGTTAAACAGGTCAACAAGTACACATATGTAACTCCATTGCGTTCCCACTCTTACGACAGCCTACAAGTAATCTATATCCATGAGTAAGTTTCCAAAAGCAAGTACAAAAAAATCCCATTGCCTTATAGAAAAGAAATGGAACAATTTCTTAGATTTGTTGCGCATCCTTAGAATACCAAACCCATAGTTTTAAACCTCCTTTTGTCCGTTTAGGTTATAATAGCGTATATTGTGTGGTTGTCAATTTTATTACAAATCTGTCAATCATCACAATTCCAATCTCATAGAAATGACTTCCTGAAATCCGGCTATTCGGGAGCGAAACCCTTTGGGATTTCTTCCACACTCGACAAATCCAGCCTGTTCATACATAGAGACTGCCCTTTCGTTTTCAGCAACTACTTTAAGTTCAAGCTGGCTATATCCCGCTGCTTTAGCACATTCGATACATGAAGCCAACAAAACTTTACCAATTCCAAGCCCCCAATACTTTTTCACAACACTGATGCCAAATTCTGCCCGATGTCGTACCTTATACTTTGTACCGATTGCCTCGATTCCTGCTGTTCCTGCAATGACGCCGTCAACTATGGCAAGCAGTTCAATCTCCCTTTCACTCTCAGCCTTTTCTTTCAGGAACTGGCTTTCCTGTACGGCATTAAAACTGTTTTCATCTGGATATATAAGCAAATAATCGGTTTCACTATGTGTCAGATTGAAATTATCCAATACAAGCTGACCATCGCTTTCTGTTCCATTCCTCAAACAACATTCCATTCCATTACTTAATGTTATTGTTTTCTTATATCTCATGACTGTCCCTCCACTGACAACCGCCCTTAAAGTCAGCTTCTTCATCTATGCAATATCCTAAGCAGAAAAATGTGGATTGTCAACACTTTTTTAGACAACTTTTTTAAGGTTGTTTTCCCTCAAATCTGCAAATGTTTCATTCCATGCAAATTCTGTTTTTATGATTTTAAATGTCGCTTCTGCTGCGGCATTATCATAGGGACATCCTTTCTGGCTCAAGGAGCATTCTGTATCAAACGCCTCCAGAAGTTCTTCGATTGTCTGGTTTTTGAATTCGTTTCCACGGTCTGTATGGAACAAGCGGATATCCGCAAGGGTTCCTTCCACACGTTGGAATACTTTTTTTACAAGTTCCGCCGTTTTATGCTCTCCGGCACTATAACCTGTGATTTCCTTATTATAAAGATCTACAAGGATACCTATGTAATTCCAGTCTGTTAAAACCCTTACACAAGTTAAATCGCTTATTACAACAATCCCTGTATTTTCTTCCCTAAAGCGTGTTTGGCTAAAACCCGCCTTTGGTGTAAAATATCATTCTCCATTTTCAGCTGCTGCACTTCCTCACGCAGCTTTAAGAGTTCTTGCTGTTCTGGCGTGCGTTTGTCTTTTTCATGGAATGAGCCGGAATTTTCCGCCTGTTTTACCCATTTATCAAACAAGGAATGGGCGATATCGTATTCCCGGCAGATATCACATCTTCGTTTGCCGGAATGGTATAAATCTACCAGCTGCCTCTTAAATTCATCTGTATATTTACAAGGTTTTCTTTTCTATTTTGTTTCGGTCATATTGGCTGCTCCTTTGCCATTACGGATAATCTGGGCGTATGCATTCCCCCACAGGAGCAAATGCGTCATCAGTGTCTCTCTGAATACAAAGGAAGTCATTTCCGGATTCGGCTCATCATGGAGCAAAAAATAAAGCGGATGCTTTACCGCCTTTTCCTTACCACCATCTACGTTGTATTTATAAACATGAAGCGGAAGACTCGCCACTGCTTCCGATAAGATACGCACACAGGAATACACCGCTGTCATCTGCATGGCTGAACGCTCCTTGACGTTCTTGCCGCTGGAACTGCCGCCGATAAAGAATCGGCACGCACTGCCAGATGTTGCATTCTGTGGCTTATCCCTTGATTTAAAAATTCCTGATAAAATTCCCATAATCACCAATCCTCCTTAAAAATGGGCATAAGAAAAGCACCTACCATTTCCGATAAGTGCTCCCATACTTTTATTATTCGATTGTTTCGCTCAACTGTCTTTTTACATCCCTGCCACCATACATGATGCGGATAATATTTACAACACTTGTTGTTTCATCTGGCAGATAAAATATCAAATAATTATCTACTGGCAGAAAACGTAATCCCTGGCTATACCAAGGTTCTTCTTCATAACGAGTGTAGCGCATCGGCATCTGTTCAAGGGAACGTGCTGCTTTCATGATCCTGTCTACCTGACCGGAAGTAATCTCCGGAACCAAAAGTTCATAAGCTATATATTCATAGATGTCCCTTAAATCCTGTCTGGCCTCAGCAGTATAAACCACGTCATAAATCATAAGCCGAAATCTCTTTTCATTTCAGCTTCAATGGCATCTGCTGAGTAAACTCTGCCAGCCTTTACATCAGCCATACCTTTTCCAATCTCTTTATCAAACTGCTCTTTTGTAAGAGAATCATATGCCAATGGCTCGGTTCTTGGTAATTTCATTTCAAATGGAATCCCTTTTTGCAATACAATCTGTCTTAAAAACATGCCTACTGCATTTGACATCGGAATCCCTAACTGGTCTAATACGCTTTCTGCCTGTTCTTTGATTTCAGGCTCAACACGTGCGAATACATTTGCTGTTCTTGCCATAATCCTCGCCTCCTTCAACTGTATCTTATCACAAATTCTTGCGAATTGCAATCTATCCGCAAGCACTTTATAACTATATTATATTTTGTACTTCAACAGTTGAATCTATGCCTGACTAAATCCATAAAATGCCACGATCATCATAAACAGATGCTGTGACATCATTTCCACAACGGATTGCCC
Source organism: uncultured Lachnospiraceae bacterium (assembly GCA_910577065.1). Taxonomy (GTDB): domain Bacteria; phylum Bacillota; class Clostridia; order Lachnospirales; family Lachnospiraceae; genus Roseburia_B. Next base: position 14,382 of record CAJTLD010000065.1, read on the forward strand.
TGTCCAATCCCATAACGGTTGCAATGGCACCATCAATTTTTTCTGTGGATTTTTCTTTGTCTGCTTTGATATTTCCCGCCGGATCATTACGAATATAAATGTTGTCCATCATCCAACGAAGAACCGGATGACCGCCGTGGGCAAGTTTCTGTTCCAAAGTCAGTTTCATTCGTTCTTTTGTCGGCGGACTTATATCTTTGAACCCCTGTCCAAATGGAACAACCGTAAATCCCATCCCTTCAAGGTTCTGCACCATTTGTACAGCTCCCCATCTATCAAATGCAATTTCACGAATGTTGAAACGCTCTCCCAATCTTTCTATGAATTTTTCAATAAATCCATAATGGACAACATTGCCTTCCGTGGTCATAAGGTATCCTTGCTTTTCCCATACATCATATGGAACATGGTCTCGTTTGACTCGCAGTTCCAGTGTGTCCTCCGGAATCCAGAAATAAGGCAAGATAGCAAACTTGTCATCCTCATCCCTCGGCGGAAACACCAATACAAAAGCCGTGATGTCTGTGGTAGAGGATAAGTCCAAACCACCGTAACATACACGGCCTTCCAAATCGTCTTCATTTACATGGAATGCACATGCATCCCATTTCTCCATCGGCATCCAACGGACTGCCTGTTTTACCCACTGGTTCAATCGCAACTGCTTGAATGCATTTTCCTCTCCCGGATTCTGTTTTGCAGAATCACAGGCGGCCTGAACCTTATCAATGCTAACTGTAATCCCCAGAGACGGATTTGCTTTTTTCCAAACTTCCGGATCTGTCCAGTCATCATTCTCATCTGCACCATAAATCACAGGATAGAATGTCGGGTCTATCTTTCTTCCCTCAATAATATCCTTTGCTTTCTGGTGCGTTTCATAGCAGATACTGTTTGTATCTGTACCCGCTGTTGTAATCAAAAAATTTTGTGAAGCAAGAATCTTCACTCTTTTATTTAATGCCGGATACATTCTTGCCATGTCCGCCGCAACTTCAAATACAATGGATGCCTGCTGCCTGTCTGCAGCACACCTGTAGTGGTCAAGCGTTTTTGTAACATTTGTGGCTAAAAAATTATTGGATTGTTGTCTGGGGGCATCGGAGGTGGTCAAGCAATCCAATCAGAAAGCCTGCTCCCGCCGCTCTTTATGCTGCCGTCCTCACCTGATATGGTGTGCGGTAACCGTTATAGCTGTGTGGGCGCACATGGTTGTAGGTAACATAGGCGAATTCCTCCACGGTCTGGTATAATTCCCCTCCGTCCGAAATTCGTACAGAAATCTGTGGCATCCGTGAATTTCAGCTCATCCCCATACTTCCTGACAAGCACCTTTGCCTGTCCCATGTCGGAAT
>CAJTLD010000066.1:0-10057 GCA_910577065.1 uncultured Lachnospiraceae bacterium
TTAAAGGGGCTTTTGCCTGGGTGTTACTATAAAGAGCAGCACAGCGGGAAGGTTTATGCGTCGGACGCGCTGATGGAAGCGGGGGTTCCGGTTCCGTCTAAGATGGGGGAATACCGGGCGTACCAGATGTATTTTACCAGAACTTCATCCGGCCAGGATGGATTTAGGGACAAAAATGAATCTATATTAGAGAAGTAGGTTATGAAAATAAAATAGTATAAGGTTAGTTATGAACTATTCTTTGTAAAAAGCTACTAAAAAGAATAACAAAAAACTGGTATTTTTTCTGAATAGACAAAAACTGGAAAAGTTGATACAATTAATTTAACAAATATGCACATATAATATGATCTTTTTTATACTGTAAATGACATTTTTATGAAACAGGATGAGAAAACGATGATTTATATGTGCATTTTTATTAAAATTACAGGAGGTCAAAGGTTATGGCGAGAAAAAGTTTTGCAAAGAAACTGAGTTTTTTGCTGACAGTCAGTATGCTTGCGTCATCTTTGTCCCCGGCAGTGGTATCAGCTGCGGAGACGGACGGTATGGCAGAACAGATTGTAAGTGAAACAGAAGAAGCAGTGGGAACAGAGGAATCCGAAACAGAGCGGCCGGATATACAGGATTCTGATATGGGAAACCAGGACGAGGCGCCTGTTCCAAAGCTTCCGGAAAATGAAACGCGCAAGATGCGCGCGGCAAGGGTTATGTCAGACGGTATCAATGATGCGTGGGATCAGGATAAAAATACAATTGTAGGCACGGCCGCGACAAATGAAATATACAATAATATTTGGCTTCATTTAAAGGCGGATGCCAGCAATGGAAATTCACACAGCGACGCGTCACAGTATCCGGCGATGTTTGTAAATCCATCCTCATTTGATTTTTCGAAAGAAGGATTTTTCAGTTTTACGACCTGGACAGGAGTGGATCCTTCAATGAACCGTTTTGGTATTATGCTCGGATACAATGGCCCGGGAAACGGTATGTTTTTGGGATATGATGCGGACGGATGGTTCTGGCAGAAATATAAAGGCGGGGATGGCGCCTATTTTGAAGGCGATAGGGTAGAAAGCCCCGCGCTTCAACAGTATGTAAATGTAACTATCACATGGACAGCGGATCATAAGGCTACCCTGAAACTGCAGAATGCCGCAGATTATACGGGGACTCCTGCAAGTGGGGCGGAAGAGATTACGGTATTTGAAAATGAGGATTTTAGCGGTATTTCAGATGTTTTAAGCGATAAAATCGCACTCAAATGCGCTGCATATGGCGGAAATACCACCGAGGTATATCTGAGTAATATCCACTATGTCGATCAAAAAGAAATCCGGGATTTTACGGTAAATGCAACAGTAAAAGACGAATCCGGAAGGCCGCTTGAATCTGCAGCGGTAGAACTGCTTGGGACAAGCGCGCGTACAGATGCAAATGGAACGGCACGGCTTCATCTGACTACAACAGCAGGCACATACAAAGCGGAAGCCAAAAAGAAAGGATTCGAACCTGTAGAAGCAGAAGTTGTTTTGCCGGACGAAGCGGACGCCGAACCGGTCTCTGTTGAAATTATACTAAAAGAGATTCCGCCAATTGCAACAAAGACGCTTTCCACCAATGAGATGGATGTTATCGTGGCGGAGAATTTCCCGTTTGCCGTACAGTATAATATGAAAGGCGCTTTAGAAGGCAAAACATTCTGGGGACAAACAGAAGAAATTAATACGATTAAAATAAATGGTACTGCAATTAAAGTAAAGCCGGAAAACCTGAAAACGAAATTTACTTCCGATACGGCAGTATATGAAATGGCGCTTAAGGATGATGCGGCTAATATTGACTGTGTGATAACGGCCCGGTTAAAGGCAGAGAAGAATACACTGGCTTTTGATATTACAAAAGTCGTGAACAATAAATATGAGTTGGATGAAAAGAAACAGGAGGTTTATCCGGTACAGAAAATCGAAATTCCCAACCACAGCCTGATTTCTGTAAGAAGCAGCCAGCAGGGGGCAAACTTAAAAGGCGCGAAAACCTCCGGGCATACATTGATCAGCGGTGACCAGTCTTTTGCTGTAAAGAACGATATGACGTTTAAATCCGAGGATTTTATGTATGGATTTGTATCCAGCAATGAACTGAGCGCAGGGCTTTGGAGCAACTCCGAATACCAGGGAACATTTGTTTACTGTAATCTTTCGACTGGCGGAGGCGGAGCTGCCAACACGCGCGTAATGGCTACCGCAACGGATCTGGGCGGAGAAATGTCGCTTGGCCTTGCCAGCACGGAGTGGTACTACGATCGTAAGATTACGCCGTCCGTAAATGGAAAAGTACAGACTTATGTAGTTAAGCATGGTGAAATGCCCTCTGCGAAAGTGGCTATTGCAGGAGATATGAATGATGATAAACAGATTGACTGGCAGGACGGTGCAATCGCATTCCGCAGCATTATGCATAACCCGTTTAAATGCGAAGAGGTTCCGGAACTTGTAAACCAGCGTATTGCAATGGATTTCGGAAGCCAGGCGGCGAATCCCTTTTTGACTGTGCTGGACGGCGTAAAGAGGGTATACCTGAATACGGACGGCCTGGGACAAAGCATTATTTTAAAAGGATACGGATCGGAGGGGCATGACTCAGGCCATCCGGATTACGGCGATATCGGCTCCAGGATCGGCGGCGCGGAAGATATGAATAAGCTTCTGGTTGAAGGCGGCAGGTTAGGCGCAAAATTTGGGGTACATATCAACGCCAGTGAAATGTACACAGAGGCAAAGGCATTTAATGATGAACTTTCCAGAGGAAACTACGGCTGGAACTGGCTGGATCAGGGAATTGGAATTAACGGCCTTTATGATCTTGGAAGCGGCGAAAGAATGAAACGCCTTCGTGAATTAAAGAGCCAGGTAGGCGACAACCTGGATTTCATTTATCTTGATGTCTGGGGCAATAACACTTCCGGTGCGGAAGACGCATGGGAATCCAGAAATATTGCGCGGCAGATTAACAGCCTGGGATGGCGTTTTACAACGGAGTGGGGCGCTACGCAGGAGTACGATTCGACTCTGCAGCACTGGGCGGCGGACTTGTATTATGGCGGACAGAATGCCAAAGGCCAGAACAGCGCGGTAATGCGTTTCTTAAGGAACCATCAGAAGGATTCCTGGATTGCGGATTACGGCTCATATGGCGGAGCGGCTCAGGCGCCTCTGCTCGGCGGCCTGGAAATGACAGATTTCGAAGGCTGGCAGAAACGTACGGATTACAGGAATTATATTACGGTTATGTTCCGTCACAATCTGACAACGAAATTTTTACAGCATTATAAAGTAATGAAGTGGGTTGACGGTAACGCTGTGACTGTAAGCGACAAACAGTGGGTACCTGAAATGGCTATTACCCTGCAAAGCGATGATAAATCACAGACAGTTGAAGTAACCCGTGATTCCAATGATTATACAAATCTGGACGGGTTTAGGGGAAGAACCATTAAGTTAAACGGTACGATTATTTCAAAAGGAGCGCGTACGAGCGGATATGGTACCGAGAGCAATCCTTATATCGGCAATGAGACATACCTGGTTCCCTGGTACTGGGATGCGGACGGCAGTACTTTGGCAGAGGACGATCAGAAGCTGTATCACTGGAATACGGCAGGCGGCACGACAACATGGGAACTTTTGGACGATTGGAAAGACCTTAAAAATGTTATCGTTTATAAACTGACGGACGAGGGCCGTACGGAGAAAACGACAGTTGCGGTGCAGGATGGAAAAATTACCCTGACCGCGGAAGGCGAAATGCCGTATGTGGTTTACCGAGGAGAAAAAGCGCCGAAGACCGTAAACTGGCAGTCATCCAAATATGTGTATGATATGGGCTTTAATGACGCGGATTTAACAAACAAGAGGACTGTTTCCGGAACAGGTAAAGCGTCTGTTGTGGACAATGTGTCTGAAAATAATATGTTAAAGCTGGAAGGCGAAGTGGCTGTAACTACAGAATTGACGAATCTGAAACCAGGACAAAGATATGCGTTGTATGTCGGCGTGGATAACCGAAGCGATGTGGAAGCGCGTATGACAGTCAAAGCAGGCGAGACAGTCCTGGCAACGAACTATACGAACCGTTCCTTTGTAGAAAACATGGTGGCATCCGATCAGCATAATACCAAAAATGGCGCGACGGAAAAGGAAAGCAACACCAGCTGTTTCCAGAACATGTATGTATTCTTTACGGCTCCGGCAAGCGGGAAGACCACGTTGGAATTAAGCCGGCAGGCAGGGGCGGGGGCGTCCTATTTTGATGATGTGCGCGTTGTAGAGACCAAGATGGATCCGGTTAAAAAAGTGGATGAAGATGGAAACATTATTTTATTCCAGGAAGATTTTGAAAATCACGCGCAGGGCATCTGGCCGTTTGTGATTACAGGCCCGAAGGATGAAAGCGGAACATGGGGAGCGCATTATTACGTGGAAGATAACCGTATCCATTTATCCGAAGCGCACGCCCCGTATACCAATGCCGGATATAAGGATAAGAGGATAGACGATGTGCTCGACGGAAACTGGTCCGTAAAAATCAACGGCCTGACAGGAAACAGTTCTGTGATTTACCAGACAATTCCGCAGAATTTCCATTTTGAGCCGGGAGAGATGTATTATGTATCGTTCGATTATCAGCTTGGCAGCGAAGGGACATATGAAGTACGCGTAGGGGACGGTACGAATATCAATGTAGAACGCTTTTCAATGCCTGCCGCAATCGGCAAAACGAAGAATTACGGGTTCTGCTTTAGAGCGCCGGAATCCGGACAGGGATGGATTGGGATTTATTCCACGAACCAGGCGGCGGATATGAAGGAATTTACAGGCGCAGGCGACGGTCCTGTTAATTTCTGCGGATACAAAGACTTCATTCTGGATAACCTAAAAATCCAAAAAGCGGGCATGTTCCTTTCCGAAACTTCATTTGAAACGTCGGATGTGAACGATACTTTACAACTTAGCGTATCGTTTGCAGATGAAGCGGATGAAGGCAAAAAAGTGACCTGGGCGTCTTTGGATGAGGACGTGGCGTGCGTCAGCCAGGACGGGCTTGTTAAATTTACCGGCTTTGGTTCGACTATGATTACGGCAACGGCTGACTTTAACGGAACTCCGGTAACGTTAAGCTGCGGGGTAAACCTGATTAAAGATTATGAAACGTCGGCTACGTGGATAAGCGTTGCGGCAAATACGCAGGAATCGGCCGGCGAATCAGGTGAGGCTTATAATACAATAGACAAAAATCCGAGTACAATCTGGCATACCAATTATAGTGGAGCAGGATTTACCGTATCGGAGAGCAATCCGGCTGTTCTGACCTTACGGACAGTAGAAGATATTGGAACGTTCAAAAATGTTGCGTTCCAGCAGAGGCCGACTGGACCAAACGGTTTGGTCCAGAAATATGAGTGCGTTATCGGAGATACATATGACGGGGCAGCAATGACAATTACAGACGGCAAATCAATCGGCGCTGTAAGTGCTGTAAATGCCGGTAACGGTCAGATTGAAACGATGCGGCTTCCGGAGGGGGCGTCCGGCCATTATCTGCAGATTCGTGTTCTGCAGGGATACGGCAATTTTGCGGCGATCGCGGAAGTTTACATTAATACGGACGGAACCTACGATACACCGCAGGCGCAAGCGACGTTAAAGAGCAACCGTATCGATGCGGAAGAAGCAAGGAAAGAAAGCGCGCAGGCCGTACTTGATTCGGAGTCTGCAACAGAAGAAGAAAAAGCAGCGGCAAGCGCACAGATAGCCGAGGCAAACCAGGCTATTAAAGATGCTTCTATCAGCATGCTGGAAGCATACGGAGAACTGGAAGAAGAAGCGCAGGCAGCTTATGACGCGCTGTTAGCAGATGAAAATGCGACAGAAGAAGAAAAAGCAGCGGCAAAAGCCAGACTGGACACTGCAAAAGCCAATATAAAAGCTACTCAGGAATACCTGGATGCAATTCGGGATCTTGTCCTGGCTGAAGAAGTGGTACAAAACGCACAGAAAAAGCTGGATGCACTGAAAGCTTCCGGAACGGCGACAGAAGCGCAGATTGCATCTGCCGAAGCCGATTTAAAAGCAGCGAAGACGCTGATGGAGAATAAGCAAAGCGTGGAAGCGATTGCGTCAACCTTAAGGCAGACGTTAAAATTATTATCCGATGTACAGCTTGAAAAAGAAAGCCTTCAGAGTGCGTTAGACAAAGCAAAGAGTGATTTGAAAGAAGCCAATACAAGGCTTACGGAGGCGGCTGAAAACTATGCGAAACTGGAAGGCAGCATGATTGCGACAAGCGCCGAACTGCAGGAAGCGAAACAGGCTCTGGAGACGGCAAGAGAAGACGTATCCGCACTGCAGGGAGAGGTAGGAAGCTTAGAAGGCCAGCTGACGGCAAAAACAGAAGAACTTTCCCGGACAGAAACTGCTTTGAATGAAACAAGGAACAGTCTGGAAGCTTTAAAGAAGCAAATCAGCGATCTTGAGAACAACAATGATAAGCTGGAGGATAATAACAACAACCTTCTGGATGACAATACAAAACTGGAAGAAGATAAGAAGGCGATGGAAGACGCTATTAAAAAAGCGCAGGATCAGATTGCGCAGCTTCAAAAAGACTTGGAGCAGGCGCGCCAGAACCAGGGCGCAGGGTTGAAAGCAGGGGATGAAGTCGTTTATCAGGGCGTTATCTATTCCGTATTGGATGCATCCAAAAAGACGGCTGCGGCAATTGGAAGCGAAAAAGACAGTGCAAAACAGCTTACGGTTGCAGGTACGGTTAAGATTAAGGATGTAACCTTTAAGGTAACAGAAATTGCAGCCGGGGCATTCCGGGATGCAAAGAAACTGAATAAAGTCACAATCGGAGCAAATGTTCAGAAGATCCGCAAGAACGCATTCTACAACGCAAAGAAGTTAAAGACAATTAAGATTAACTCCTTAAGGTTAAAATCCGTAGGTGCAAAAGCATTTGCAAAGATTCATGCCAAAGCGAAGATTACCGTTCCGAAGAGTAAGAAAACAGCGTATTCGAAGCTCCTGAAGAAGAAAGAAAGCGCAATTTCCAAAAATGTGGTAATTAAATAAGTTTTGATAAAAAGCCGTATCATGCGATACGGCTTTTTATATGCGTGTAAAAGAACATACATTCAAAAATGGAAAAAAATTTTACGGAATTTAAAAAAATATTAATTTTGCTGTCTTCTTGTCCTTTTTTCTCCGAAATAGAGTATAATAGAATGAAATGCAAGAAAAAGGAGTGAAATTATGGTTCGCAGAAAAAAAAGAGCGGGAATCCTGCGCAGGTCTTTGCTGTTGGCTCTTGGCCTTGTGCTGTTTCTGATTGCTGCGATTTATGTGTTTTTTGGAATTTATTTCCGATCGCATTTTTTCTATCAGACCAGCATAGAGGATGTGGATGTCGGCGGCAGGACGGCAGAGGATGCAGTCAGTGAACTTCGTTCTGAAGTGCGGGATTATCTTCTGACGCTCTATGACAGAAATGGGAATAAATATCAAATTCTCGGCGCGGATATTTCCTATGATTATCAGCCCATGGGGGAAGAGGAAAAACTGATTCAGGAACAAAAATCGTTTCTTTGGCCGGGCAAGATTACGAAGAAAAAGAAGCTGAGCGTGGATAAAAGCATTTCTTATGATGAAAGCGCGCTGAAGGAACGTGTGATGTCATTGGATTGTATGGATGAAGCCTATATGCAAAAGCCCGTAGACGCTTCGATACAGATGACAGAAGAAGGTTACGAACTTGTTCCGGAGGAACAGGGGAATTATCTGATTGCAGATAAGGTATTTGCCGCCGTCAAGGCGGTTGTAGAAGCCGGGGAAACAGAATTTACGTTTACGGACGATCTCTATGAAAAACCGGATGTAACGGCTGACGATGAATTTTTAAAAGAACGTATGGCCAAGATACAGTCGTTTTTCCAGGCGGAAATCACTTACGATATGGGCGTAGACAAGGAAGTTGTGGATAAAAGCGTGATTTCTTCCTGGATTACCATAGACGGGGAGTATAATATTTCATTTGACGAGGACAAGGTTGCCGCGTATGTACAGAGCCTTGCGAGCAAATATAATACATACGGGGACGAACGGGAGTTTTTGACGTCCAAAGGGGATACCGTTACCATCGGCGGGGGCGATTACGGCTGGGTGATTGACAAGGAAGCCGAACGCGAGCAGCTAATCGCGGAAGTCAAAGCCGGCGAGGTTAAGACAAGGGAGCCGGTTTATTCCCAGACGGCAGTCAGCCGGAACAAAGACGATATCGGGAACACCTATATTGAGATTGATTACACCAACCAGCATATGTGGTATTATGAAAACGGAACGATGAAAATCGATACGGATATCGTATCCGGCAATATCAGCCGGGGAAACGGTTCCCCGGACGGTGTGTTTAAGATTGTCTATAAAAAAAGCCCCGCCGTATTAAAAGGAGAGGACTACGAGTCGGATGTAAATTACTTTATGCCGTTTGCGTATAACGTAGGCATCCATGACGCTTCCTGGAGAAACGGAAAGTTTGGCGGCACGATTTATAAAACTTCCGGTTCGCACGGCTGTATCAATGCGCCGGAATCGGTTGTTACGAAAATGTATGAGATGGTCAAGGTGGATACGCCGGTGGTAGCGTATTACCGTGAAATAGTTAAGCTGACGGCGGAGAATACCAGGATTTCCAATGCCTATTCTTACTATGACGAAGAAAAAGAAAAAGCAAAGGAAGAGGCTGAAAAGAAGAAACAGCAGGGGCAGACGGCAAATAATACCCGGACGCCGGGCGAAGGGGAGCGGATTGCAGAGGACGGAAGCATAGAACCTGCGCCCTGATCCTAAAAACAGGCGAAACCAGATTTTGGTTTAGCCTGTTTTTTTTTGGAATAAATCGTAAGACAAGTCATATATTAGACTAGGAGTTGAGGTGAAATGAAACAGGAAATCTTACATATTTTGCCGGTACGGCTGCGTGAGGGCATGCAAAAGAGCCTGAGCGGACAGGCAGACGCTGAAGAAATCCGGATCCGTATCGGGCAGCCGCCTGAGATACGGCTGAAAGACAAGAGCGTTTGGCTTCCGGAATATATCCGTTCCGAAGATATAGAGGAAATGCTTACGTTTATCAGCCGTTATTCGATTTATGCGTATGAGGAAGAAATCCGCCAGGGGTTTTTGACAATAGAAGGCGGGCACAGGATTGGTTTTGCGGGTCAGGTCCGGATGAAAGGGGGACAGGTCCATACTATGACAAATATCCGCTTTTTGAATATCCGGATAGCTTCAGAGCAAAAGGGCTGCGCAAAAGGGCTGCTTCCGTTTATATATGACAAGGAAGGCAGGATTTTGAATACGCTTTTCGTGTCGGAACCGGGTATTGGTAAGACAACCTTTCTGCGGGACTGTATCCGTCTGGTGTCGGATGGGGGAAACGGGAGGGACGGAAAAAAAGTCTGCGTTATTGACGAGCGGTCGGAACTGGCTGCCTGCCACCTTGGGATTCCGCAAAACGACATAGGAAGGCGCACCGACGTGATAGACGGCTGCCCGAAACATGCCGGGATGTTTATGGCTCTGCGGAGTATGTCGCCGGAGGTCATTGCGGTAGATGAACTGGGCGGGCAGGAGGATGCGAACGCCGTAAAACAGGCGCTTTTGTACGGCTGTAAAATACTGGGCACCGTGCATGGGGAGACGATAGGGCATACCGTACGTCTGGAAGGGATTCGGCAGATATGCAAAGACCGGTTGGTTGGAAGATTTGTATTTCTGAAAAAAAATAAAAACGGGGATCGTTTCTTTGAGGTATACGATCAGGAGCACGGCAGGATATGTTAAAGTGTATGGGTATTTTATTGATTTTAACGGGCGCGTGGGGCTTTGGATGGTACCTTGGCGATTACTTAAAGAAGCGCGTGTTATATCTGACGGAGTGCAGGGAAATTTTTGCACAAATGGACGCGGCCCGTAATTTTTTACGGCTG
>CAJTLD010000066.1:10067-11957 GCA_910577065.1 uncultured Lachnospiraceae bacterium
CGTACGCGCAGCTTCTCAGACGGGCGGCAAAAGAAAAAAGAGGGGATTTGGAAGAAATGCTTTACGGGTTAGCGGATGAAATGGAAAAAAACAGGGAAGCCGACGCGGGCGCGCTGTGGGAAGAAGCGTTGTCAGACAGAAAAAAACAGCTACTGCTTACGGATGAAGAAGTTTCTCTTATGCTTTCACTGGCAAGGAGCCTGATGCTCGAAGGGGATCACACACAGGTTGCCCGGATGTATTTTTTACAACTGGAAGATCGGATACGGCAGGCGGAAGAAGAAAAAAAAGACAGGCAGAAGCTTTACAGGACGGTTAGCGTACTGGGCGGTTTATTTTTAGTAATCTTGCTGCTGTAATAAAAAGGAGAGGCCAATGAGCGTAAATTTAATTTTTAAAATTGCTGCGGTGGGGATATTAGTGACCGTATTAAGCCAGGTATTAAAGCACAGCGGAAGAGAAGAACATGCGTTTTTAACAAGCCTTGCAGGGCTTATCATCGTGCTGTTTTGGATTGTGCCGTATATTTATGAATTATTTGAAACGATGCAGAACCTGTTTGCATTGTAAGGAGGGCTGTATGGATATTTTAAAAATCAGCAGCTTTGGAATTTCGGCTGTCCTGCTGGCTTTGATCCTGAAAAGCTACCGTCCGGAGTACAGTTATTATATCAGCATTGCCGTATGTATCTGCATTTTTTTGTTTGTGGGAACAAAGCTGGAACTTCTGATTGGCTATATGGAAAAAATGCAGGAACTGATTCATTTAGACGACGCATATCTGGCTATGATTTTAAAGATGATAGGCGTGACGTATATTGCGGAATTTGCGGCTAATATCTGTAAGGACTGCGGTTACCAGACAATTGCAGGGCAGATTGAGCTTTTTGCAAGGATTTCTATCTTAGCGCTTGGGATGCCCGTGATTTCCGGTTTTATGGAAACGATAGGGGAACTATTATGAAGCGCTTTACGGTAGCGGCCGTTTTTTTACTTATGTTGTTTTGGGCGGATACGGTAAGGGCGGAAAGTACGAAAGAATTGCTGGATGAACTGGATTTTTCAGAAATCAGTGATTTTCTGGACGAAACGGACGAAGTGCCCGTTTCATTTGAAGAAGTAGTGGAGGCGCTTTTGGGAGGAGGTGAAATTCCGTATGAGAAAGTGGGGGATTATATCAAGGGACTGCTGTGGTCCGGCTTTGCCCAAAATAAAAAACTGGTGGCCATGCTGTTTGCAGTATCCTTAGCGTTTTCCGTTTTAAAAAATTATGCGAGAAATTTTGCAGGTTCGTATGTATCGGAGATCAGTTTTTTTATGTGCTACAGTTTTATGATGGCCCTGCTTTTGAAATCGTTCTCCGTTATGCAGTCTATGGTTTTGGAAACGACGGAGAACATGGCGACGTTTATGAAACTTTTAGCGCCTACCTACTGTATGGCAATTTCCTGTTCTTTTCATGTCAACTCCTCGGCGGCAGTTTATTCGCTGATTTTTACCGCAATTTATCTTGTGGAATGGCTGATCCGCTATTTGCTCGTGCCTTTGGTGCAGGTATACGCCATGCTGGAGTTTTTAAATCACTTGATGGAAGAAGAACGGTTTGGGAGGCTCTCGGATTTGATTGCAGGCCTGGTACGGACGCTGTTAAAAGGCGCGGTTACGTTTGTTTTGGGCATAAATATCATCCAGGGACTGATTGCCCCGGCCATGGATCGGCTGACGGAAAATACCGTGGCGCGTACGATGCAGATGGTTCCCGGAATCGGAAACGTAATGAGCAATATGGGGCAGATTTTTTTAAGCTCCGCGCTTGTGATTAAAAATTGCGTGGGAGCGGCGGCGCTTGTGATTCTGGTCATTTTATGCCTGGCGCCTTTGTGCAGGATG
>CAJTLD010000066.1:11999-12226 GCA_910577065.1 uncultured Lachnospiraceae bacterium
TATAAATTTCTGGCGGCGGCTTTGGAACCGGTCTCGGATAAAAGGCTTTCCGGCGGGATGAACGGCATTGCCAACAGCGGGATGCTGTATTTAAAAATATTAAACACATGTCTTGCGATGTTTTTTCTGGCCATCGCTTTAAGCAGCGCGGCGACCGGATTTGGAGGGTTTTAATTATGGCGGGTATTTTGGAATGGGTCAAACATTACAGTATGGTTGTCCTTTTG
>CAJTLD010000066.1:12236-15392 GCA_910577065.1 uncultured Lachnospiraceae bacterium
TACTTCGGCGGCGGCGAAAAAAGAATACCGCAAGTATATCCGCCTGTTTGTGGAAATTATATGGGTGATTACTCTGGTGAACCCTATTTTAAAAGCGGCGGGAAAAAGCGGGGATCTGTTTGAGAAAATATCATATGACAGTTTCTGGCAGGGGCTTAAGGGCATCCAGTCCGACCGGGAAAAAATGGATTTTTTGGATGAAGGTTATTATACCAAATATTATGAAAAGGCAATTGAAGCCGATGTGAAGCTTCTGGCGCAAAACAGCGGATACGAAACGGTACGGACGACGGTTCTGCTGAATGAAGCGTACGAGGTGGAAGAGATGGAACTGCATGTGGCAAAACAGGAGGTGGAAACGGTTGTCATTGGAAAAGACGGGAAAGACGAAAAGGATGGGCTTTTGTTGCTGCGGGATAAAATCGCGGCGTATTACCGGATTGGGCCGGATAAGATAAAGATTACGGATTAGGAGGCAGGCATGAGGCTAAAAGAATTTATCCAAAAGAAGGAATGGAAAAAATGGGATAAAAGCCAGTGGGCCATTCTGATTCTGGCCGGCGTTCTTTTGATGGTAATCGCAGTGCCTGCGGAAGGGCTTAGAAAGGAGGAGGATACGGCAAAGCAAGACATTGCGGGGGAGAGCGGGATAGAAACAAACAGGGAGGATTATGCAGACGGCTTAGAGCGCAGGTTAGAAGACGTACTGTCCCGGATTGACGGGGCGGGGCGGGTAAAAGTAATGGTGACGCTTGAGGATTCCGGAGAAAGCATTGTGGAAAAGGATACCGTTGTGGAAGCGGAACATATGCAGGAGGCGGATCGGGAAGGGGGAAGCCGGACGCAGAAAAATACACAGACAACAAACCAGTCCGTGTACAGCGAGGCATCCGGTGAAAAAAATCCTTTTGTGGGAAAAGAAATGGCCCCTAAAATAGCCGGAGTGCTTATTGTTGCGCAGGGAGGGGAAAATACTGCGGTAAAGCAGAATATTTCTGAGGCAGTGATGGCATTATTCCAGATCGACGTGAATAGAATTAAAGTAGTTAAGATGAATATTCAGGAGGAAGAATATTGAAAAAGAAATTAAAGAAAAACCAGATTATTATTACTGCACTGGCGCTTATGATCGCTGTTGCCGGATATGTCAGCTATACAAGGAGCAACTTAGACGGCTTGACAGCAGCAGGGGCGGACATCTCCGAGGACTCTTACGAGATTTCAAATGATCCGATTCTGGAAGGAGATATTTTTACGGACACAGACGACGGCAGCTTAGACGTTTCCGCTAATACGGACGGCAGCGGCACGGACGTGGCGGCGGGCTCCGGTGCGGAGGCGGACGGTACGGATGTGGCAATGGAAGGGAACGCAGGCCAGACCGACGTAGCGATGGAAGAGAGCACGCAGACAATCGGTACCGATACGGCGGAGACCGGAACCGATATCAATCCAGGTGAAGCGGTTTTGACCAGTTCAACCGTCAGCAATGTGGATTTTGCAGCGGAAATGAAGCTGGCAAGAGAGCAGGTACGTGCCAAAAACAAAGAAACCTTGCTCGATATCGTAAACAATACTTCCCTGACGGATGAACAGAAGCAGGCGGCCGTAGATCAGATGATTACGCTGACGGATGTCGCGGAACGGGAAGCGGCGGCTGAAATGCTTTTGGAGGCAAAAGGGTTTACGGACGTTGTTGTAAGCATTACGGACAATGCGGCCGACGTTGTGTTAAATATGGGCGACGTAACGGACGCAAAGCGGGCGCAGGTAGAAGATATTGTAAAACGCAAGACAAATATCAGTGCGGAAAATATCATTATCACGCCGATTGATACCAGCGCGCAGACCGAAAGCGAGACGCAGGCGACAGAAGAGGTCAGTACGGAATAAAGCGGATAACGGAAAGAGGGCGGAGCCTGTTTTGCGGCGTCGTCCTCTTTCTTCTGTTACAAAGTGGTTGATTATTTTGGCAATTCTGACTATAATGGAGTAAAAAGTACAAACAGGAGGATGATAAGTATGGCATGGTATGATGAGGCGGTTTTTTATCACATTTATCCGCTCGGGCTTGCCGGGGCGCCAAAGGAGAACGCATATGGAGAACCCGAACACCGGCTGAATGAACTGCTGCCGTGGATAGCCCATATAAAGGAACTTGGCTGCGACGCGATTTACATTGGCCCGCTTTTTGAATCGGTGGGGCACGGATATGAAACGACGGATTACAAAAAGCTGGACAGCCGTCTTGGTACAAACGAAGATTTGGCAAACTATGTGGCCGAATGCCACAGGCAGGGGATAAGGGTTATTTTGGACGGAGTGTTTAACCACACAGGCCGTGATTTTTTTGCTTTTGCGGATATCAAAAAGAACCGGGAACATTCCCCCTATAAAGATTGGTACTGCAACGTGAATTTCTGGGGCAACAACCAGTATAACGACGGTTTTTCGTATGAAAACTGGGGCGGATACGATTTGCTTGTAAAATTAAACCAGCACAATCCCGCCGTCAGGGATTATATCTGCGATGTGATCCGTTTTTGGGTAAGCGAGTTTGATATCGACGGAATCCGTCTCGACGCGGCGGATGTGCTGGATTTTAATTATATGCAGGCTCTGCGCGCGGTGGCAAATGAAGTGAAGCCGGAGTTCTGGCTGATGGGAGAAGTTATCCACGGCGATTATACGCGCTGGGTAAATGAAGGCACGCTGCATTCCGTTACGAATTATATGCTGCATAAAGCGCTGTATTCCGGACACAACGATCATAATTATTTCGAAATCGCCCATACGGTAAAGAACCTCTATGCAAAAGGCGGCAACCGCCCGGACGGGTTAAAGCTGTATAATTTTGTGGACAACCATGACGTAGAACGTATCTATACAAAGCTGAACAACAAAGCGCACTTTATGCCGGTGCATATCCTGCTCTATACGCTGCCGGGCGTTCCCTCTATTTATTATGGTTCGGAGTTTGGGATAGAAGGCAGGAAGGATCGGTTTTCGGATGATTCCCTGCGCCCGGCTCTTAAGCTTGCGGACTATGCGGACGCCGTCAGCAAAAATTCCTTTACCCGCCTGATTGCCGCTTTGGGCAGAGTACGAAAAAATACGGCGGCGCTTTCTTACGGCGATTACAAGGAACTGCTCCTG
>CAJTLD010000067.1:0-10916 GCA_910577065.1 uncultured Lachnospiraceae bacterium
CGTCGTGAGACAGTTCGGTCCCTATCCGGCGTGGGCGCAGGATATCTGAGGGGAGCTGGCCTTAGTACGAGAGGACCGGGCTGGACGGGCCGCTGGTGCACCTGTTGCCTGCCAAAGGCACAGCAGGGTAGCCAAGCCCGGAAGGGATAAACGCTGAAGGCATCTAAGCGTGAAGCCCCCCTTAAGATGGGATATCCCCCGCGAAAGCGGGTAAGGCCCCTTGAAGACGACAAGGTAGGTAGGGCAGAGGTGGAAGTGCAGCAATGCATGGAGCTGACTGCTACTAATCGGCCGAGGGCTTGACCAAGCGTTTCTCTAATATGTCTTGTATGAAGTTTTGAGGGTATACACTGACAATATGCAAATAGGCGTATAATATAGGGGTATAGTTCAGTTGGCAGAACGTTGGTCTCCAAAACCAAATGTCGAGGGTTCAAGTCCTTCTGCCCCTGTAAAAACCTGATAAAGTCGGATAGATGATTTTATCAGGTTTCTTTTATATTGTTGAGAAGGGAAAAGCATGAGAAAGATTGTAACGGTGATATTATGTTTGATAATCTGCCTGGAAGGATGCCAAAAATTGCCATTAAACAGTAAAATGGAAACGGAAACAGAGACGCAGCAGCGCACAGAGGGCGGAGAAGATTTGAATATGACGGAGACAAAATCGGAGACGGAAAATCCGGCACGGATTATCTGCTGGGGCGACAGCCTGACTTTTGGAGAAGGAGGCAACGGCGTGACATTTCCTTCCGTATTGGAGGAGAAGTTAAAGTTAAAAATAGTGAATTATGGCGTACAGGGAGAAACGGCGCGTCAGATAGGGATTCGCATGGGAGCGTTTCCCATGACTGTGGGAGCTTTTGAGATTCCTGCGGAACAGACTGCAGTGGAAGTAACGCTCTGGCACTCCGGGGAAGACCCGGTTATGATGCGTTTGGGCGATTGCGGCATAAATCCATGCCATATTTCCGGCATAGAGGGAACGCTTTCTTATCAGGCCAAAGATAATAAATATTATTTTATCAGATCTGCTCCGGGAAGCGCAGTTTTGGCAGAAGAGGGAACGGCAGTAGAGACTTTTGCGGCAGAAGATAAAAAAACGTCGGATATTATTATTTTGTTCGCAGGAACAAACCTTGCGCCGGATCGGGATACCGTAGGGGAATTAATCCGCGCTCAAAAGCAGATGTTGGAATTTTTGGGCTGCGAGCGGTATTTGATTGTCGGATTGACGTCACTTGCCATGGCGCCGGATATTGTTCCGGTGAATCAGGCATTGGCGGAAGAATTTGGAGAGCATTTTCTGGATGTCCGCGCATACTTGCTTGAGCATGGCCTGGAAGATGCGAAAATAAAGCCGTCCGCCCAGGACGAAAAAGATTTAAAAGCAGGTGAAATACCTTCTTCACTTCGCGTGGATATTGTGCATGGAAATGAGGCGTTTTACAGGATAATCGGAGAACAGGTATACCAAAAACTGGACGATATGAATTATATTTCGGAAGACGATAAAAAATAAAAATGTGTGTGAACGCTGAATGGAAAGCGTTCACACACATTTTTTGTTATAGGAGAATCTTTTTTTTGCTGGCAAGCAGTTTGGCGCCCGTTATAATAAGCAAAATACCGGAAGCAATGCCGGTTGCCAGAACTGAAATTCCAAGAACCAGATTACAGGTTCCGGAAAAACAGATGGTTTTGTATACTTTTTCATCCATAAGAAATGCCCTCCTTATATAATAGTTATATTTTACCATTTCTAATGGGAATATACAAATATTTATTACTCAAGCGTATTTGAAATCAATGCCCATTTATTTTTGATATACTCCTGAACTGTTCAAGATACTGCTTTTCATCCAAGTGCGGGATTCCGTCAATGACAAGGTGAACCAGTTCTGTCCATTTGGGATATAGAGGATTTTTTCACTTTTGGTATTGCTTTTTAGGCTGTTTTAATATATAATATTATCTCGGAACCAGCGTTGCTCTTTTGCCACCGGGTAAAGAGATTATGCGTCAGACTTTCTATCGTTAGGTCATAGAAGATAGAAAGTTCTGACGTTTTTTATATTTTAAGGAGATGCATATGAAGGTAAAAATACTACTAAAAGAATTTTTTCAATATGTTGTATTAAATATATGTGGCATGGTTGGCTTATCATGTTACATACTTGCTGATACCTTTTTTGTTTCAAATGGCTTAGGCGCAAATGGTCTGACCGCACTTAATTTAGCCATTCCTATTTATAGCTTTATTCATGGAAGCGGTCTGATGTTCGGAATGGGAGGTGCAACAAAATATTCCATTTGCAGAGGGCAAAAAGAATATAATAATGCAAATAAATCTTTTTCAAGCACAATACTCATAATGTCTGCATTAGCTGCCGTTTTTATGCTGACAGGTATTTTCTTTTCTGAAAAACTGACAATATTATTAGGCGCTGACAAAGATGTTTTTCATATGACGAAAACGTATTTACAGGTTATTTTACTTTTTGCCCCGGCATTTATGGCGAATGACACACTGCTCTGCTTCATAAGGAATGACGGAAATCCTAAGTTATCTATGATTGCTATGCTGGTTGGAAGCTTTTCAAACATTATTTTAGATTATATATTTATTTTTCCCCTTCATATGGGAATATTTGGAGCGGTATTAGCCACAGGGTTAGCGCCTGTTATTAGTTTGATTGTTTTGTCCGAGCATTGGTTTTCAAAACAAAATCAGTTTCATTTAATACGAATAAATCCGTCCTTTAGGATGACAGGAAATATCATTTCTTTGGGCGTACCGTCTTTCATCACAGAAATGGCTTCCGGAATTGTAATGATAGTCTATAATGCTATTATTCTGCGCCTGCAAGGGAATATCGGCGTAGCTGCTTATGGTGTAGTTGCAAACTTATCGCTTGTAGTTGTTTCTATTTTTACTGGGATAGCACAGGGAATGCAGCCAATTTTAAGCAGGGTATATGGATATGGAGAACATGATAGTCAGAAGCAAATTCTAAAATATGCCTTTAAAACAATGTTGGTTATATCATGCGTCATATATTTGATTTTTATATTATCTGCCAATCCAATCGTCAGCGTATTTAACAGTGAACAGAATGTACAGTTACTGCAGATTGCAGTAACAGGATTAAAATTATATTTTACGGCCATTCCATTTGTCGGGTTTAACATCATTATATCCGCATATTTTACATCAACAGAACAAGCCCTGCCTGCACAAATCATTTCACTGTCGAGAGGTTTTTTAATTATAATCCCTATGGCGTTTTTCCTGTCTTTTTTATTAAAAATGACGGGAGTATGGCTGTCTTTTCCAATTACTGAATGTTTTGTCACTTTAACGGGCATTGCGTTATATATTAAATCAGAAAGAGGTAAGAAAAATGTTTAGAAAAATGCGAAGGAAAAAACAAATGTTATCCATTGATGAATGTATTGACACTCTGAATAAAGGTACATCTGGTGTACTGGCATTATTGGGCGATTATGACTATCCATATGCTATTCCGATCAGTTACGTATACTGCAATTCTAAACTATACTTTCACGGTGCAAAAAGCGGTCATAAAATAGACGCAATCAACAAATGCTCCAAAGCCTCTTTTTGCGTAATTGACCAAGATAAAATTATGCCCGAAGAATATACCACTTATTATAGAAGTGTTATTGCTTTTGGAAATATTCATATCATGGAAAATGAAATTGAAATCAAAAAGGCAATAGATGATTTAGCAAAAAAATACTATCCTGCTGATAATGAAACAGGGCGCAATGCAGAAATTGAAAAAGAATGGAAACTTTTATGCATGATAGAATTCTCCATTGAACATTTATCCGGGAAAGAAGCGATTGAATTAGCTAAAGCTAAACAATAACTTTCATATCTGATACTATTGACAAGTCAAAATTCTATTTTATGCATAGGAAGTGATAGCATAGGAACATTATTGTTGCTGGAACTTAATGAACAGGAAGAAAAAGTGATTGATAAAATTATATCGGCAATATCAAAATATGTGTAGTTTCAACCTATACAGATTACACCTACTTCCGTGTTATCATTTCCGGGACTGGAAATCAGAAAAGAAATGTGGCTGATTTCAGCAGGGAGCAGACAAGGTGAAGCAATGTCGGGGCCAAAATATTGGAAAGATAACAATAAGTAACAATACGATGAAAATGCCCGTTTTATAGGCCTTAAATCCATTTCATCTTAAGATTTGTTTAAAGTTTGCTAAAACTGCATGACAATTTCAAAATCTCTGATATAATCTCTTTATCGGGGAAAACTAATATTAAAAGGTTGGTGACAGAATTTGAGAGAAAGAAAGATAATAAAAGTATTTTTGATTATATCGGCTATGTTCAATGCAGTTTTTTTCTTTTTGTCGGTTTCGTCCTTGTGTGTGGAAACGGATTTACTGGACAGCGGTTTCCATACGCCCTGGTTTAGCTGGCAGATAGACGCGACAGGGATCTATTTTCTGACTGCAGTTTTATGCCTGGTAACGGCACGCCTGATGATGCTGGCGTTTAGCCGGCAGGAAGACGATAATTATGAAGCGCTCATCGAAGGATGAGCGCTTTTGTTATATTTTTTGGAGTTACGAATACGAATAGGGGATATAAAAATGAATGCAAAATGAAACCGCAGGCCAGGCGCTTTGTGCGTTATTCCAGTAAGCCAGGTACAAATCCGCAGTCTGCAATCATCCGCAGATCTTGTTCGACGGTAATGCCGGATGTGGTAAGCATGTCGCCGGAGATAGCGGCATTTGCTCCGGAAAGAAAACAGGCCTTTCCTTTGTCCGGCATCAGTTGCCTGCCTCCTGCAAGCCGGATAGTAGCTTCGGGAAGCAAAAATCGAAACAGGGCGATCGTGCGGCAGATTTCGGGGTATTTAAGCGGCGGCTGGTTTTGAAGGGGCGTGCCGGGGATGGGGTTTAATACGTTTACCGGGACGGATCGGATTTTTTGCTGGCGCAGGGTGAGCGCTAAGTCAATCCGATCTTCCATTGTTTCGCCTAAGCCGATGATTCCGCCGCTGCATACCTGCATTCCGGCTGCTTTGGCTGCCTGTATCGCTGCAATTTTGTCGGCGGCCGTATGCGTCGTGCAGATATTTGGAAAGAAGTTTTCAGAAGCTTCCAGATTATTATGTACGCGCGACGCTCCTGCCAACATAAGCTTTTTGTATTGATCTTTTTTTAACAGACCCAAAGAAACGCAGATTTGAATCGTACATCGTTCTTTGATGGTTTTGATTGCGCTGCATAGATCGTCAATTTCCGTATCTGTTAATGCGCGCCCGGAAGTGACAATCGAATAACGCAATACGCCGCGGCTGGCATTCCGGACGGCTTCGTTTACGAGCGTACCCGTATCCAAAAGAGGATATTCTTCAATCTGTGTGTCATAGTAGGCGGATTGTGCGCAGTATTTGCAATTTTCCGGGCAGCGTCCGCTTTTGCCGTTGATAATTGTACAGAGGTCAAAAATGTTTCCGCAAAAGTGTATGCGGATCCGGTTTGCCGCTGCGCATATCTCTTTCAGAGGAACGGGAATTAGGGCAAGCGCTTCTTCTTTTTTGATGCGGATTCCCTGGTATATCTTTTTTTCTAATTGTCTGGCAAAGTCCATGGCAGTCTCCTTATAATATTTAAGATAAATGTTCAAGCAGGTGCGCTTTTTGCAGGGCGCTGCGGATAAGAGGCCCGATGTTGGAAGCGAGCAGAATTTTGATTCCGTCCCCAATCAGGAATGGGAATACGCAGGCAGTTAATGCATACATAAGCGTACTGCCGGATTCTATCATAAACCAGGCTGTCCCGAATATGTAGGCGACAGCCGTGCCGATCATCATGCCCAAAATGGAAAAAAGCGCTTTGCCCTGGCTTTTCTTTATAAAAATGCCGCAGATGACGGACATAAAAATAAATCCGATTAAATATCCTCCGGTTGGGCCTGCAAGCTTGGCCAGACCGCCGGAGTAGGCGGAAAAGACCGGAAGCCCTGCGGCGCCTAGCAGCAGGTAAATCAGGTAGCTTAATGTGCCGAGTTTTGTGCCGAGCAGGTAGACAGTCAGGTAAATGACAAAGTTTGTAAACGAAATGGGTATGGCGCCGATTGGGATAGACATAGGGCCTAATATACACAAAAGCGCAGTCATTAGGGATACGGCGGCCATCTGGTAGATAGTCAGTTTGGATTTTGCAGCAGATGCTGGGCTGTTTTGTTGTGGATTCATTGCGTAACGCTCCTTTTTGTATTATTTTGTTTTGATTTTATGCTATTTCACACTAAATGTCAACCTTGTTTTTGTATATGGTTAACAATGTGGAATGCATACGGTACGGAGCGTGTTTGAAAAATCATTCCCTTTGGGCGCTAAGTGTGGAAAACATCTGCCGAAAAGCGAAATGTTTGTATGATTTGACTGGCAAAGATATCCTGCGTTCTGTTTGAGATTTTGGTAAAATCAATTATTTTTATTGATTTTATACAATTCTACTAGGAAATAACTTCCCTGCATGCAAAAATATGTCAAAGAAATTGTATGAAATGTTCGTACTTTACAATAAAATCCTCGGGGATTGGTAAAAATTTGGAGAGGAAAAGTGTGGAAATAAAGTCTAAATAACGAAAAAAAGAGGTATTATAAAGGAATGCTAAATTTGACAAAACAGAGAGCAGATGGCATAATCTTACAGGTACCGAGGTAAACTAGAATCGTAAATTTAGTTTTGAAAGGAATGATAATTATGGTAGAAAAGAGAGTGAAATTTCAGAATTCAGAAGATGTGGAAGATTTTGTAAAAGCAGCGGGACAGTGTGATTTTGACATCGATATTCTGTATGACCATATTTATATTGATGCAAAATCCTTTTTAGGAGTATTGGGACTCGGCCTGCGGAAAGATTTGACGGTTCAATACTTTGGCGAAAATGCAAAATTTGAAAAAATGCTGAAGAACTATGCAGTAGCTTAAATGATATTACCCTCCCCTCCCTTTGTTTTGGAAGCATTATGATCCGGTTTAAATGCGGATGATAATGCTTTCTTTTTTGTGGTTTTTAGGTATAATAGAAAACAGAAATGAGAAAAAGGAAAAGGGTGTGGGTATGGAAGGGCGTCCGGTAATTCAGATATCGGTGCGTAACCTGGTGGAATTTATCCTGCGTTCCGGGGATATTGACAACCGGATTGGTACTTCGGCCCGGGCGGAGGCCATGCAGGAGGGCAGTAAGATGCACCGGAAAATTCAAAGACGGATGGGAGTTTCTTACCAGGCGGAAGTGCCGCTTAAAACAGAAATAAAAACGGATCGGTATGTGCTTTTGGTTGAAGGAAGAGCAGACGGGATCATCCGACAGCCAGCGGACGGCGGGGAAGATTCCTGGGATGTAGGAAATGCGGATCCGGATGACAGCCGCAGGGAAACGGCAGTAGTGGATGAGATTAAGTGCGTGTACCGGAACCTGGCACATTTGGACGGGCCGGTTTTTGTGCATAAGGCGCAGGCGATGTGTTATGCTTATATGTATGCACGGCAGGAGGGGCTTGGGCAGATTGGGGTGCAGATGACGTACTGCAATCTGGATACGGAGGAAATCCGGCGGTTTTATGAGGCGTTTTTATTTTCGGAACTGGAGGAATGGTTTGGCGGGCTGACGGCGCAGTACCGGAAGTGGGCGGATTTCCAGTTTATGTGGAAACAGGAAATGATGTCGTCTGCCGCAGGGCTTTTATTTCCATATGAGTACCGGGAGGGTCAAAAGGAGCTGGCGCAGGATGTGTATCGGACGATCCTGCGGAAGAAAAACTTGTTTATCCAGGCGCCTACGGGGACGGGAAAGACGCTTTCGACAGTATATCCCGCCGTAAAGGCTGTAGGGGAGGGGCTGGCGGACAAGATTTTTTACCTGACAGCTAAGACGGTTACGGGGACAGTGGCGAAGGAAACGTTTTCGTTGTTTATGGAACAGGGCTACCGGGCAAAGGTAGTTGCGGTTACAGCAAAGGAAAAGCTTTGCCTTTGCGAAGAAATGGACTGCAATCCGGTGCGATGCGAATATGCGAAAGGGCATTTTGACCGGGTCAACGACGCCGTGTATGAACTGCTTTTGCAGGAAGATTTTTTTGACAGAAATGTGCTGCAAAAACAGGCAAAAAAGCATCGGGTTTGCCCGTTTGAACTGTGCCTGGATGTGGCGTCGTGGTCGGATAATATTATCTGCGATTACAATTATGTATTTGATCCGAATGTTTACCTGAAGCGTTTTTTTGCGGAAGGGCAGAAGGGGGAGTATATTTTTCTGGTGGACGAAGCGCATAATCTGGTGGAGCGAGGCAGGGAAATGTACAGCGCCGGGATTTGCAAAGAAGAGTTTTTGAATGTGAAAAAAATCCTGAAGGGGCGGGATAAGCGCTTAGAGCAGGAACTTGCGCGATGCAACCGGCTTTTGCTTTCGTATAAACGGGAATGCGATACGTACCGGGTGTATGAGGAAGGGATAAGCGCGCTTGTCTTTGCGCTGCTTCGCCTGGCGGAACGGATGGACGCTTTTTTGCAGGAATGGCCGGAACTGCCGGATAAAAAAGAAGTGACGGAGTTTTACCTGAATCTGCGGAATTTTTTAAATATCTATGAGCGCGTGGACGGGCGGTATGTAATATATGGGGAACATGGGGAGGACGGAAGGTTTTTGATGCGCCTGTTTTGCGTCGATCCTTCATGCAACCTGCAGAAGTGCCTGGATAAAGGGCGCGCAACGGTATTTTTTTCTGCGACGCTTTTGCCGGTTCAATATTATAAGGAAATGCTCAGTACAAAGGACGACAATTATGCTGTGTATGCGAAGACTTCGTTTGACGCGGATCAGAAGCTGCTGTTAATCGGGAGGGACGTCAGCAGCCGATACACCAGGCGCAGCGAAGCTGAATTTCGGAAGATGGCGGCTTATATTGCGGAGGTTGCGTCTGCAAAAAAGGGAAACTACATGGTATTTTTCCCGTCCTATCAGCTGATGGGGCAGGTATACGAGCAGTTTTTACAGGTAATGCCGGAAGGGATGCAGCCGCTTTTGCAGGAAGCCGGGATGAACGAGGCGCAGCGGGAATTGTTTTTGGAGGCGTTTGAAACGGAACGGGAAGATACGCTGGCGGCGTTTTGCGTGTTGGGCGGTATATTTGGGGAAGGGATTGATTTGAAGGAGGAACGCCTGATTGGCGTAGTAATTGTGGGAACCGGGCTGCCCCAGATTGGGAATGAACGGGAGATTTTAAAGGAGTATTACGATAAACGGGCAGGGGATGGATTTGATTATGCCTACCGTTATCCGGGTATGAATAAAGTTTTGCAGGCGGCTGGGCGCGTAATCCGCACGGCAAGCGACCGCGGAGTAATTGTGCTGCTGGACGAACGGTTTTTAGAGAGAAGCTACCTGCGCCTGTTCCCCAAAGAGTGGGAATCCTATACCGTATGCAGCCAGAAGGACGCCGGGCAGGCGGCGCTACGCTTCTGGGAGCAGCTTTAAAAATTCTTCCGTGGAAACGGCGGTTGGAAGGCCGGTATTGACGGAAGCGACGACGTGCCTGGCCGGAATTTCTTCCCTGGTACGCAGGACAACGAGATCCGGGTCCTCCCCGGCCAGGCAATAGTCCGGAATAAAGGCAATGCCAAGGCCGATGCGTGCCAGATCGATTAACAGGTCGTTGCTGTTTAGCTCGATTTCGGGGACGAGTTCCAGCATGTGTTTTAAAAAAAGGTTGTGTAAAAATGCGCTGGTGGCGCTTTTTTGTTCCAGCATCAAGATGGGATGCCGTTTTAGTTCCTGAAATGATATTTCTTCGCTTTCAAATTGAAAAAATGCGGGGTTTGCGATAAATACGTCGTGGAAAACGGCAATGGTTTTGCGTACATACGAATGGTTTAAGCGCGCGTTTGGCCCATTTGTTACAATCAGATCCACTTTCCCCTGCTCTAACAGATCGGCGCAGTTTAGGGAGGACGTATTGGTGACCTTAATGGGAACAGCCGGAAATTGGATGTGGAAACGCTTTAAATAAGGAACTAAAAGGTAACGGCAGATCGTATCCGTAGCGCCGATATGCAGCTGGCCCAGCCCCGAATTTTTGATATCGGACAGCTGGTTTTCCCCGCGCTGGATCAGGTTGACGGCAGGTTCAATGTGTTTTAACAGGATCTGGCCTGCGGGAGTGAGCTGTACTTTTTTGGTGCTGCGGGAAAACAGCGTCTGCCCGAGCCTTCGTTCCAATGTTTTGATGGATTGGCTGACGGCAGACTGGGAAATGAAAAGCTGCCGGCTTGTTTCGGAAAAGTTTAATGTAGTGGCTACGTAATAAAATACTTTATATAATTCAAAATTTATATCCATAAAATAGACTCCTTTAAAATCGATAATTTGGTATTAATTATAAGTTGTGCTTATAAAACTGTCAAGCAGCAAAGAAAGGACGGGAACAGATATGTGGTTAGCAAGAAACTGGAAAGATTATGAAGTGCTGGATTGCTCCGGCGGGGAAAAACTGGAGCGTTGGGGCGATTATGTGCTGGTGCGGCCCGATCCGCAGGTGATTTGGAATACAAAAAAAGAGGCAAAGGGCTGGAACAAAAAAAATGCGCATTATCACCGCAGCAGCAAAGGCGGCGGGGAATGGGAATTTTTTGATTTGCCGAAGCAGTGGAGCATCTGTTACGGGAACCTGACGTTTCAGCTGAAACCGTTCCGTTTTAAGCATACCGGCTTGTTTCCGGAGCAGGCGGTAAACTGGGACTGGTGCGCGGAAAAAATCCGTGAGGCGGGTAGAAAGATAAAATTGCTGAATCTGTTTGCTTATACCGGAGGCGCTACGGTTTCGGCGGCGGCGGCAG
>CAJTLD010000067.1:10927-15220 GCA_910577065.1 uncultured Lachnospiraceae bacterium
CATGTGGACGCGTCAAAAGGCATGGTGGCCTGGGCAAAAGAGAATGCGGTTTCTTCCGGATTAAAGGACGCGCCAATCCGCTGGATTGTGGACGACTGCGTGAAATTTGTGGAACGCGAGCTTCGGCGCGGGAACCGGTATGATGCGATTATTATGGATCCGCCGTCGTACGGAAGAGGGCCGAAAGGGGAAATCTGGAAAATGGAAGACGAGATCCACGGGTTTATCCGACTGTGTACGGGGCTTTTGTCAGAGCATCCTTTGTTTGTAGTGGTAAATTCCTATACGACAGGGCTTCAGCCGGCGGTTCTTTCTTATTTGCTTGGAATGGAAATGAGAAATTTTAAAGGAAAGGTTACGGCGGACGAAGTTGGAGTTATGGTTTCGTCGAGCGGCCTGACGCTGCCTTGCGGGGCTTGCGGAAGATTTGAAGGAAGGTGATTTGTATTTTGAAGAAGCCGACGGTTTTAATATGCAATTTGAGTATAATCGGACGGTTCGTATCAGATATATTTCAGCTGTGGAATATACATGATATAATGAAGTTATACTTTACAAGAGAAAAAAAGAGGAATGGAGAATGTTACAGATAGCAATATGCGATGATGTGGTGGAACAAACTCTTATGCTGCAGACGTATATTCGTGAATATTGTGAAAGAAACCATGCAGAGTACAGGCTGCATATTTATGGTTCAGGAAAAGAGTTGGTTTCGGACGCGCAAAAATATGATATTATTTTTTTGGACATTGAGATGCCAGGTCTAGATGGGATTGAAACAGGAAGAAAGATCCGAATCAAAAATTGTAAATGCAGGATTATCATGGCTACGGTTATGGTAGAACGCATGAGAGAAGCGTTTTTTATAGAGGCGTTCCGGTTTATTGTAAAGCCGTTTGAGCGGGCAGAGGTAGAGGAAGCGCTCGGCGCCTGTATAAAAAGAGTTTTAGGAAGCAGCAGTATTTCCCTGTTTTGCGATCGGATTGAATATGTGATTCACCAAAGTGAAATCCGTTATGTTGTAACCTATGACAGTTATTGCGAATACCGGGTAAAAGATAAGATGCTGCGGAGCGAGGATTCATTGAAGAAACTGGAGCAGACGCTGGACAAGCGTCTGTTTTTTCGTATTAACAGGAAATGTATCGTGAATATGGCGCAGGTGAAACGTTATAAAAACGGCGTTTTGCAAATGGGCGATATGGAAATTTCGGTTTCAAGGCGCAGAAAAAAGGAATTTGAACAGGCATTTATGGAATTTGATTTGAAATACCGTTAAAAGCGCAGGGCTGCTACAGGCAGATATCAAAGCAAAAACTTATACGGGGGCAGAAAGGGGGATATTATGTTAAATGTTGGAAGGACTGACAACCGCCCTACCATAAGCGAGTGGCCGGTACGGATTTGGAATATGGAGGAACTGCCGCCGCAGTACGAGGCGCAGATCCGGGCATGGATCCGGGAGGATTTTGGTTCGTATGATTTTGTATATGCGCCGAAACGCAGTACAAATGCAGAATCATTTGATTATTTATTTGGGTATGGGAATGACAGGATAATTTATATTAGGGAACAGCCTGAACGGGGAGAAAAAAATTTGTACGGGGAATGTGGGCGGCAGACCGTTCAGCTTCGGAGGCAGCAGGTGAAAAAGGTTTTGACAATGAGGGAACTGCTGAATGCAAGGATAACGCTGCAGTTTGACGGGCAGAATGGACGGCAGGAACTGCAGTTTCCGTATATTCCTTCCGTCTATTATTTGTACGATCCTTTTTTGAACTGGGTTCTGGGCTTAAATAAGGAGTTTATACCCTTTGCCGCCGAGCAGGCGTCTCCACGGCCTGAAAAGCTGTACCATGAGAGCCTGGCAATGTTTAATTATTCGCTGGGAGCATATCGGCTGGGCAGTGGATTTTCGGAGTACCGCTATGAATCGGTCCAGCATCGGTGCAGGTGGATGCCGTGGAAGAAAACACTTGAGGAATGGTTGGATATCCGTATGGAACGGGGTACATTTGAATTGCACAGTTTTGGGTATCTTACGGAATGCGGGTACCAGCTTTTGGCGAATACAAATTAATAGTTTTGTGTTTGGAGCAGTGTCATAAAATCCGTGTAAATAAGTACGGGTTTTTGGCATTTTGACAAAAATCATTATGGCAGTCCAAAGGATTTACACACATAATCTGATACTCTGGAATGGTTCTGTTTTTCATGCTTTAGGTAATGCAGAATAACACACTTGAGTTTATCCCCTGAGTTTTAGGTACTTGTAGCAAAAAAAATGTACCTTGACGTATACATTGTCTTTTCAATCGTCTGTTGTAAACAGGGCGTTATTTGCCCTGTGATAGAGCTCTGAATGTTATCGCTTATTATATTCCTTTATGGGAAAAAACAGAGTATATAGATGACCGTGTTATAATAGGGACAAGTTAGAGGAACCCAGTAAAATCAAGGGGTTGCACTAACTTGTCCCCTTATTTTTTGTCCTTAAAAGGGCAAACGGAATCACTGCATTTCTGGTTTCCGTCCGGGAGCCGTACATATATTGCTGGCCAGCAGTATGAAAGTCTGATAGCGATTAAAGCAACCAAGACTGATAATGGTAGTATTGAATTTTCCCTTACACACTTATGAAATGATTGTTTTGAGTATGAAATGCCATTAAAAAAATCGTCTTGTGATCCCCATTCTTTGATGGCATCTTTGATTCTTGCGTTGATTTTTTCAGCGTTAATTTCTTTTACAGTATTGTAAACCATATTTTACTAAAATCAACCTTCGTTTGCCATTTTTATTATACGTCAGACAATAGCTTTTGAAAACGTATTATCAATCACTGTAAGACAGGCGTAGATCCTGTTCCACCCGCTTTTTGATGGTGTTTTCTCAAAATTTACGTATATTTTGCATTCTTTGATATGTAGGGTTGCAATAAAATGTTACACTTCTGTAATAATTTGTCGATTTATCATTTTGTTTTTGGAAAAAAATGGTATAATGAAATTAAAGTGCACAATTTGACGCGAAAATACGCAAATTGCTCATTTTTTTGATGTTTAATTTGCAGATTTTCCGACAGATTTGACTGGAGCTTTGGTGAAATTGTATGTTAAGAAGGAGACAGAAGAGGAAAGAAATATGTTACAAATAGCAATATGTGATGATGTGGTAGAGCAAACATTTATGTTGCAGATGTTTATACGGGAGTATTTTGAGCGGGATCACGCTGAATACAGGTTAAGCATTTTTTCGTCCGGAGAGGAGTTGCTGCAAAATGTCAGGCAGTTGGATATAGTTTTTTTGGATATTGAGATGCCAGGCCAGGACGGGATTGAAACCGGCAGAAAAATCAGGTATATGAATTGTAAATGCCGTATTATTATGGCAACTGTTATGGTGGAACGTATGAAGGATGCGTTTTTTATTGAGGCTTTTCGGTTTATAGTGAAGCCGTTTGACTGCTCGGAAGTTATGGAAGCATTGGACGCCTGCATGAAACGGGTGCTGGGGAGCGCGCATCTTTCTTTGTATTATAACAGGATCGAGTATGAAGTCCATCAAAGTGAAATCCAATATGTTGTGACTTATGATAGCTATTGCGAATACCGTGTCAAAAATAAAATGCTTCGAAGTGAAGATTCGTTGAGAAAATTAGAGAAACAGTTGGATAAACGGCTGTTTTTTCGTATCCACAGAAAGTATATTGTGAACATGGCCCAGGTTCAGTCTTACCAGAATGGGATTCTGCGTATGAAAGATGTGAAACTGCCGGTTTCAAGGCGGAGAAAGAAGGATTTTGAACATGCGTATATGGAGTTTGATTTAAAATATCGTTGAGGTGAAGTATGGAGATTTTGATATTATGTGGGATTTATTTGGTGGAGTTGTTGTGTTATCTGATTTTGCTTCAGATGTTGTTTGATGTACGTGTTAAAACGAAAGTTTGGTTAATAGTTGGAATTGCACTGCCTATTATATTGGGATTTTTATCGGTTGATATTTCAGGAAAAATTTTTTGTGTTTCTATAAGTGTTGTTTTGGTAATGCTTGTCTCAATTGAAGGTAGTTATATAGAAAAAGGGATTCGGTTAGTTTTAACGTTATTGCTGTTAGAGTGTGTAAATGGCATTTTTACAAATCCTTGTGAAAAACTGATGATTTTAATAGGGAATAATTATATGAGAGATTTAAATTATTTATTAACCAAATGCTGTACAATAATATTTATAATTATGTTATCTATAGTAAAAGTTAGAATAATCAAAAAAGAAAGAACTCATATAAATT
>CAJTLD010000068.1 GCA_910577065.1 uncultured Lachnospiraceae bacterium
TCTTTCGGCAGGGGAGTTTGTTTGCGCCGGGATGGCGCGGGAAGGGCTTTTGGGGCGGCTGTTTTATGCGGCGGGAATAAATGAAGCGGTTTTAGCGCGTATCAGCGGAAAATCCTACACGCAGAATGAAACGGTTTTGCCCTCGGATTTATCTTACCTGCGGATGCTTTATTATGGGCCGGACGGCAATACTTATCTGGGGGAAATGATAGTCAACCAGGCGATTGAGGCGGATATTCTGGATATTTTCCAAAAGCTTTATGAGAACAGGTATCCGATTGAACGGATGGTTTTGGTGGACGAGTATGACGCTGACGACGAAGCGTCGATGCAGGCGAACAATACGTCTGCATTTAACTACCGGACAATTGCGGGAAGCAGCAGGCTTTCCAATCACAGCTATGGGCTGGCGGTCGATCTAAATCCCAAATACAATCCATATGTAAAGGAAGCCTCAGACGGAAGCCTGATCTGCCAGCCGCAGGGCAGCGAAGCGTATGCGGACCGCGCCGCTGAATTTGCATACAAGATTGACGAACAGGATTTGGCATACCGGCTGTTTACAGAGGCAGGGTTTACCTGGGGAGGGGACTTTAACAGCGTAAAAGATTACCAGCATTTTGAAATGCCGTACTAAGGAGGAAGACAGCATGGATGTCAACTATGCGTGGTACATATTGGTTTATTCTTTTTTTGGCTGGGTAACCGAGGTTGGATACTGCGCCATTATGAAAAAGCAGTTTCGGAACCGGGGATTTTTGACGGTTCCATTGATCCCTTCTTACGGCGTTTCATTCGGCGTGCTGATTTTGGTGCTGCCGCAGCTTAGCGGGCAGTATGCGCTGCAGTTTCTGGTTACGTTAGCCGTAGTGTCCGTAGTATTAAGGCTGGCGGATGAATTTACAAACCAGGTCAGCAGAAGCGCAAAATGGGAGAGAGGGTATGAAGGGATTCTTTCGGGAAACAGCCGGGCGGCTTTGACGGGGATTCTCATTTCGTGTATTTACCTGATGGCGTATTTAACGGTGCATCCGCTTTTGATTGGGGTTACATTGCTTATTCCCGCAATTATAAAAACCGGGGCCGTTCTTGTAATGGCAGTTCTTTCCGCTATGGATTTTGCTGCTGTTTTTTATGTTTTACGCACCGGAAAAACAGACCGCTACAATAAACGGTTGGAACACAGTAAATGGCAAAAGGTTGAACGGTGGATTTCGGATTTTATCTGGAACAGGCTGCAGAGGGCATATCCCGGGTTTCGGGAAATGAGCGGAACAGAGCAGGAAAAATGCAGGTTTGCCCAGGGGCTTTGCCTGGACAAAATGGTCTGGATTTTTTTGTGCTCCGCGCTGCTTGGAGATTTGATTGAAACGGTGTACTGCGGCGTATTTGACGGAAAATGGATGAGCCGTTCAAGCGTCCTTTACGGGCCGTTCAGTTTTGTATGGGGCGCGGGGGCGGCGCTTTTAACGGTGGCGTTAAAGCGTCTGGCAGGCAGAAGCGACCGTTATATTTTTACGGCGGGTTTTGTAATCGGGGGCGTATATGAATATAGCTGCAGCGTGATAACGGAGGTATTGTTCGGGACGGTATTCTGGGATTATTCAAAAATGCCGTTAAATATCGGAGGGCGTACGAACGTGCTGTTTTGTTTTTTCTGGGGGACGCTTGCCGTTATCTGGGTCAAGGAGGCTTATCCCCGCCTGTCGGGACTGATTGAATCGCTGCCTCATTTGGCCGGGAAAGCGCTTACTTGGGCGATGCTGGTATTTATGTTAAGCAATGCGGTTTTGACAGGGGCAGCTATGGCGCGGTATAAAACCAGAAGCGTGCAGCCCAAAGCGGCAAATCAGTTTGAGGAATTTTTGGATCGGCATTACACGGACGATTTTATGGAAGAAAGATGGAAGAATATGCGTAAGGCAGGAACGTAGATATTGCGTTTGGGCGGCAACCGTTCGCAGCCAATCTAGCAAAAATAGCAGGGAATCGGGCCCCTTTGCCTTGACAAATCCTGTGTTTTCTTGTATGCTTGCATACGTGATGAAAAAACAGAACCTATTTTTTGAATGAGGAGGAACGTGTTTATGAAGTTGAAAAAAGCATTATGCGCTGCATTAACGGCAGCATTGGCAGTAACCGCTTTTGCAGGCTGCGGCTCCAAGCCGTCCGATCAGGAGAACGCAGGCGGCAGTTCGCCGGACGCTGCGGCAGGGACGGAAGCGTCCGGAGCAGATACGGCAGGCGGCACCATTAAAATCGGCGGAATCGGGCCTTTGACCGGCGGCGCAGCCGTTTACGGGATTGCCGTAAAGAACGGCGCGGAGCTGGCGGTAAAAGAAATCAACGAAGCCGGCGGAATCGGCGGCATGCAGGTGGAAATCAATTACCAGGACGACGAGCATGACGCGGAGAAAGCGGTCAACGCTTACAATACGTTAAAAGACTGGGGCGCGCAGGCAATCCTTGGCGCGGTTACCTCGGCTCCGTGCGTGGCAGTCGGCGGCGTGGCGCAGGAAGACAATATTTTTATGCTGACCCCGTCCGGGACGGCAGTTGACTGTGTAAAATACGACAATGCGTTCCGTGTCTGCTTCTCCGATCCGATGCAGGGCGTGGAATCCGCCAAATACATCGGCGATCACGGCCTGGCAACGAAGGTTGCGGCGATTTATGACAGTTCGGACGTGTATTCCACCGGAATCTACCAGGCATTTGCACAGGAAGCGGAGAACCAGAATTTTGAAATCGTAGCGGCGGAAGCGTTTACTGCAGAGAGCAAATCCGATTTCTCGGTACAGCTGCAGAAGGCAAAAGACGCCGGTGCGGAACTGGTATTTTTACCGTTCTATTATTCCGAGGCTTCTTTGGTACTGAAACAGGCGGCCGGCATGGATTACAAACCGACCTTCTTCGGATGCGACGGGATGGACGGCATCCTGGCGGTTCAGGGCTTTGACGCGGCGCTTGCCGACAACCTGATTTTCTTAAGCCCGTTTACGCCGACCTCGGACGATCCGGCGATTCAGAAGTTCGTAACGGATTACCAGACGGCGTACGGCGAAACGCCGAACCAGTTTGCGGCGGACGCGTACGACGGCATGTATGCCATCAAAGCGGCAATGGAAGACGGAAACGTGACATCGGATATGTCCCCGTCCGATATCTGCGAGGCAATGAAGGCATCCATGGTAAATATTACAATCGACGGCGTAACAGCAAAGAACCTCACCTGGGAGGCAAGCGGAGAGCCGAGCAAAGAGCCTATGGTTGTAAAAATCGCCAACGGCGATTA
The DNA here is from genome assembly GCA_910577065.1 of uncultured Lachnospiraceae bacterium. Classification (GTDB taxonomy): domain Bacteria; phylum Bacillota; class Clostridia; order Lachnospirales; family Lachnospiraceae; genus Roseburia_B. Next base: position 3,296 of record CAJTLD010000068.1, read on the forward strand.
TGCAGTCGTAGAGGATGATGCGGCAGGCAGCACGGATACCGATACGGACGATGCTGCGGAAAGTGTAAACGGCACGGAAGCAGCGGCAGAGTAAGATGAGCGGGGGGTTATCTTTTAAGATAACCCTTCTCTTTTCATATGACAGGAAGTGAACGGGAAGTTCCTGTCATATGAAAAACCCTTCGGGCAGCACGTACGCAGCGGAGGGGAATGAAAAATATACCGGATGGGGGAATAGTATGAGCTTTATATCTTATTTCATTAACGGCATCAGCCTGGGAAGCGTCTATGCGATTATTGCGCTGGGCTATACGATGGTATACGGAATCGCCAAAATGTTAAACTTTGCGCACGGGGATGTTATCATGATCGGCGCCTATGTCGTAATGGCGTCCGTAAGCGGGGCGGGGCTGCCGCCGTTTGCGGCGCTTCTGGTTTCCGTTGTTTTTTGTACCGTGCTTGGAATCGTCATTGAAAGCGTGGCGTACCGCCCGCTGTTAAACGCGGCTTCTTCACTGGCTGTTTTGATTACCGCCATTGGCGTAAGCTATCTGTTACAGAATATTGCGCTCCTTATTTTCGGGGCGAACACAATTTCATTTGCATCCATCGTCCCGGTCCCGGCGTTTGCGCTTGCAGGGGGCGCCCTTACGGTTACGGGCGAGGCGATTGTGACGATTGCCTGCTGTATCGTGATTATGATTGGGCTGACGTTATTTATCAGAAAATCCAAAGCCGGGCAGGCGATGCTTGCCGTTTCGGAGGATAAGGGCGCGGCGCAGTTAATGGGCATCAATGTCAACGGCACAATCGCCCTGACGTTTGCGATCGGTTCCGCGTTGGCGGCGGTAGCCGGCGTGCTCTTATGCTCGGCGTACCCGACGCTTACGCCGTATACCGGGGCAATGCCCGGCATTAAGGCGTTTGTGGCGGCCGTATTCGGCGGGATCGGCTCGATTCCCGGCGCGCTGATCGGCGGCATTCTTTTAGGCGTCATTGAGATTTTCGGGAAAGCTTATATTTCCTCCCAGATGGCGGACGCCATTGTGTTCGGCGTGCTGATTGTCATACTGCTTGTCAAGCCCGCGGGCATACTCGGCAAAAACATTCAGGAGAAAGTGTAGGTGGCGGCATGAAGAAAATAAATAAAACGACAAGAAGCAACCTGATTACATACGGCATGGTCATTGCCATGTTTGTTATTATGCAGGCGCTTGTTTCTGCGGGGCGTATTTCAAGTCTTCTGCAGGGGCTTTTGGTGCCTTTGTGCGCCTACATTATCCTGGCGGTATCGTTAAACCTGACGGTCGGGATTTTGGGGGAATTAAGCCTTGGCCATGCGGGATTTATGTGCGTCGGCGCGTTTACCAGCGCATTTTTTTCCAAATGCATGGCGGAAGCGATTCCTGCGGCGGGCGTCCGGTATGTCATAGCGCTTTTGATTGGCGCGGCGTCGGCGGGCATATGCGGGATTTTGATCGGGATCCCGGTTCTGCGGCTCAAAGGGGATTACCTGGCGATTGTCACGCTTGCGTTTGGGGAAATCATTAAAAATATCGTAAATATCCTGTTTATCGGAAGGGATGAAAACGGCTTTCATTTTTCCACAAAAGACACCCTTTCCCTGGGGCTGTCCATGGACGGGGAAGTGATTGTAAACGGCCCGCAGGGGATTACCGGAACGCCGAAGGATTCGACGTTTGCGATAGGCATGGTTTTAATCCTGATTACGCTGTTTATTGTGTTAAACCTGATCCATTCCAGGAGCGGCCGCGCGATTATGGCAATCCGCGACAACCGTATCGCAGCCGAATCCATCGGGATCAATATTACAAAATACAAGCTGATGGCATTTTCCGTTTCCGCTGCATTAGCAGGCGTGGCGGGCGTTATATATGCGCATAACCTGGCGACTTTAACGGCGCAGCCGAAAAACTTCGGCTACAATATGTCCATTATGATCCTGGTATTCGTCGTGCTCGGCGGAATCGGGAATATCCGCGGTTCCGTGATTGCGGCAATTGTGCTGACGCTTCTGCCGGAACTGTTGCGGGGATTAAGCGACTACCGTATGCTGATTTACGCGGTGGTGCTGATTGCGATGATGCTCTTTAACTGGAGTCCGAAGGCAATTGCCTGGCGGGAACAGTACGCCGCTAAATTCAGGCGCAAAAAGCAAAAGGAGGTTTGATCACATGGCATTGTTGGATGTAAAAAACTTAGGGATTTCCTTTGGCGGCCTGCGTGCGGTAAATGAATTTTCTCTGGAAATTGAAAAAGGATGTCTGTATGGCTTAATCGGTCCGAACGGCGCGGGCAAGACGACGGTATTTAACCTGCTGACGGGCGTCTATCAGCCGAGCGACGGCGTTATTTTGCTGGACGGCGAAAATCTGGTCGGCAAAAAGACGATTGAGATCAATAAAGCGGGCGTGGCGCGTACCTTCCAGAATATCCGCCTGTTTAAGGAACTGTCCGTGCTCGATAACGTGAAAGCAGGGCTTCATAACCATTATCCGTATTCTACATTGGAAGGCATTTTCCGCCTGCCGCGGTATTTTAAGGTGGAAAAAGCCATGGACGAGCGCGCGATGGAACTGCTGTCCGTGTTTGATCTGGACAAAGAGGCGGCGACGCTTGCTGCGAACCTGCCATACGGCAAGCAGCGCAAGCTTGAAATTACAAGGGCGCTGGCGACAAGGCCGAAGCTTTTGCTTTTGGATGAGCCTGCGGCGGGGATGAACCCGAATGAGACGAAAGAGCTGATGGAAACCATCCGCTTTGTACGGGATGAATTTGACATGACAATCCTTTTGATTGAGCATGACATGAAGCTGGTAAGCGGCATCTGCGAAAAGCTGACCGTATTAAACTTCGGGCAGGTGTTAGCCTGCGGGAACGCGTCCGACGTACTGAACGACCCGGAAGTCATCAAAGCGTATTTAGGCGAATAGGGGGTAGTGGATATGGCTATGCTTGAAGTAAAGGATATGGAAGTATATTACGGCATGATCCAGGCGATTAAGGGGATTTCCTTTGAAGTAAACGAAGGGGAGGTTATCGCCTTAATCGGTGCAAACGGCGCGGGCAAGACGACGATTCTGCACACGGTGACGGGGCTTTTGTCGCCGAAGCGAGGGACGGTGCTGTTTGAGGGGAAGGACATTACGAAAATCCCCGCGCACAAAATCGTGTCGCTTGGGATGGCCCACGTACCGGAAGGACGGCGCGTGTTTGCGGAGCTTTCGGTGTATGAGAACCTGAAAATGGGCGCGTACACCAGAAAAGACAAGGCGGAAATTGACGCGACGCTTGCAATGGTGTACGAGCGGTTCCCGCGCCTTGAGGAACGCAAAAACCAGCTTGCCGGGACATTGAGCGGCGGCGAGCAGCAGATGCTTGCAATGGGACGAGCGCTGATGTCACATCCGAAAATTATCCTGATGGACGAACCGTCCATGGGACTTTCCCCGATTCTGGTCAACCAGATTTTCGACATTATAGAGGAAGTCAGCAAGGGCGGCACGACGGTGCTTTTGGTGGAGCAGAATGCAAAGAAAGCGCTTTCGATTGCGGATCGGGCGTATGTGCTTGAGACCGGAACGATTGTTTTGGACGGGGACGCGAAGGCTCTTATGGATGACGATTCGATTAAGAAGGCTTATCTTGGAGAATAGACAGATATTTGCAGGAGGTAGGATATGGAGCATGTAGTGGTTACGATTGCGAGGCAGTACGGAAGCGGCGGGCGTACCGTCGGCAAGATGCTGGCTAAGGATATGGGGATTTCTTATTACAGCAGTAATCTATTAAAGATGGCGTCGGAAGAGAGCGGGATCAGCGAGCAGATGTTTGCGCAGCTGGATGAAAAGCTAAAGAACAGCCCGTTTTTGCGGATGTCCACGGATCTTTATACGGGGAATTTGATCCCGCCGGAAAGCAGCGATTTTGTATCGGCGAAGAATCTGTTTAATTACCAGGCGAAGGTGATTAAGCGTCTGGCGGAGACGGAAAGCTGCGTGATTATCGGGCGTGCGGCAGATTTTGTGTTAAAGGATTACCCGAATGTGGTGAGCGTGTTTGTGCATGGGTCAAAAGAGTTTAACCTGGCGCGGGCGATGGAGCAGAACAGTATGACGGAAGCGGAGATGGAGAAGTTTATCGCAAAGACGGATAAGTACCGGGCGGAGTTTTATAAGCATTATACGGGACGGGACTGGACGGATGCGCGGAATTATGATCTTTGCTTAAACAGCAGTAAGCTGGGATTTTTGAAATGTGTGGAAGAGATTAAGGCTTATATTAAGGTGAGGTTTTAGCCAGCGGGCACAGCTGATGGTAACGCGCCGTTTATGGCGAACTTTTTGCTTAGGGCTGTCGCATTAAGGAGTAAATATACAAGATACAATATTTTTAAGTACAAATGATACTTTATCTTGTAGTGGTATTTCTTAATGTGACAGCCCCGTTTATTTTTAAATGGGTTATGTTTGCCGGCATTTTTATATTTTTCCGTTTTTCGGTTATACTAATCTTATCATAATCCAGGAGGACAAAATGAAAGTAACTGATAAAGACAAGAGTATCCGGACAGCGCCCAAAGGCGCATGGGAAAGCGGTGTTATAAACGAGAAGAAAAAGCGTTCTAAAAAGGAGCATATGAATGAAATTACAACTGACGCGCAGGGGAACGGATATCCTGTAATTCAAAAAAATCGGGACGGTTGAGACGTCCTGGTTACATATTTTTTATATTTTCCCATATCGTTTGTGCCGCGACAGGAAGTTTTTTATTCATGACATACTGTTGTCGTGATTGATCTGGTAAAATAAGGCTATCAAAAGAAAGGATGGTCTTATTTATGGAATATGAAATTGTAACGCTGGAAGAAAAAATTGCCGCAGGCGTGTCGGCGCGTACAAACAATAATTCTCCGGACATGGGGGCCGTAATCGGCGGGCTTTGGAACCGTTTTTATAAGGAAGGTATCTGGGGATCTGTTCCGGGCAAGGTCAATGAAAAAGCCTTGGGGATATATACTGATTACGCCGGAGATGAAAACGCGGATTACACGGTACTGGCTGCCTGTGAGACGGCGGAGGAGCCGGAAAAAACAAAATATGCCGTCTGCCGGATTCCCGCCGGGAGATACGCTAAATTTGTCATCCATGGGGATATGGTACAGGCAGTTGCGGCCGCATGGCGGGAAATATGGCAAATGAACCTGCCAAGATCTTTTCAATGTGATTTTGAGGAATACCAGGATGAGAGCATGGAGAATGCGGAAATCCACATTTATGTAGGGCTGAAAGAAGAAGGGGGCGTCGGAATAGAATCCAGATGCGGGTTATTGTGCAGCGAATGCGCTTACCGGGAGCAAATGAACTGTACGGGCTGCGTACAAATACAAAAGCCATTCTGGGGAGAAAGCTGCCCTGTAAAATCCTGCTGTGAAACAAAAGCGCACGGGCACTGCGGGCAGTGTGAGAAATTCCCCTGCGAACTGTTACATGGATTTGCTTATGATGAAAAACAGGGAGATAATGGAAAACGGATTGAAAATTGTAAAAACTGGAACGGGGCGCACACATTGTAAAATTGCGGCTGTGTCATAAAATCTGTGTAATTGAGTTGTCTGAAAAGTTCCTTTGGACTGCTTGATTACCTTGCTCAAAATGCCAGAAGCCAGTCAAGGCAAGGGTTCCAGCCTTTACGGGCTTTTGGCATTTTGATAAAATTTATTATGGCAGTCCAGAGAACTTACACATATAATCTGACACTCTCCACCCGTTCATGAGAAGTTGATGTTGTAAACAGATACGGGAGTTGTTATAATAACAATATGGAAGAATCCGGCAGGAGAAATTTAGGAACCAGGCAGTCTGTTTTGGCTGCGTCAGTATGAGAACGGGAGGAGACATATGGCTGACAGCAAAAAAATTATGAAAAAGATGTTGTGTCTGTTTTTAATGTTCATTATGAGTATTGGTGCGATACCGTTTCCGGAACAGAAGGCAAATGCAGCGGACACCAGGGAGTACACGATTTTATCTACCAAAACAACAGGAGAACAGGATGTATTTACATACTATCCTGCAACGGGCTGGAAAAAAGGAGCGCAGATAGACGAATATTTTACGCTTAAACCCGTACAGACACAAGTATCCGAAGGCGCCGCCGCATCAGACATTTATTACACGGTGACATTTGCGGGGACAGGCATTGCACTGTATGGTTACAAAGCGCCGGCGCACGGAGCGACGGTAAAAGTTTTTGTGGACGGAGAAGAAAAAGAGAATTTCGACGGTTACGCGGAAAGCAGGACGACAAGCGATGTAAAACTCTGGCAGATAACGGGATTGGAACATGGGGAACATACGTTAAAAGTCGAAGCGACCGGAAACAAAAACGCTTCGGCGTCGGACAGCTATATAGAGGTGACGAAAGCAGTCGTGACGGCTCCGGTTGAGCAGGTTGCGGCAACGGATTTTTTCTTTACGGCAGAGACTTTCTCCATCCGGGCAGGGGAAACAGGAACCCCCGGCTGCCGTTTTGCGCCGGAGAATGCGGCCGCGCCGGAAGATCTGGTATTTGTATCAGACAATGAATCCGTGGCAGAGGTGAACCGCACCGGAAGGATTACGGCAAAGAAAGCCGGCACGGCGCGTATTACGGCGTCATCAAAAAGCGTCGGATTTTCAAAAAGCATAGAAGTAACGGTACTGGGCAAAAAAGAAGACATTGACGCAACGTATGTAGACAGCGGAAACCATTACCAGCAGAAAGCATATAACGGCCTTTTAACCGGGGATAAGAAGTTTGGCGAACAGGTTTGGGCATGGAAAAACGATAAGGCGGTCGCGGAAATCGCCGTTTTGAGCAAACAGAAACCGTTAGAAAATGTCTCCGTCAGCATAACGGATTTAAAAGGATTCGGCGCGGTTCTTCCCGCCTCTTCGGTGAAGCTTTCTTTTGTAAAAGAAGTAAAGGCATATACCGGGCACGCGGGATGGTATGCACAAAACAAAGCAGGGATTATGCCGTCCGGGACAAGGGAATATTACCCGGAAGTGATCTATTCCGGAGATCCGGTTTCAATGGACAGCGGCAGGCTGCAGCTTGTATGGGTGGAAGCGTCCGTTCCGAAAGATGCGCTTGCAGGCGTTTACAGAGGGACTATTACCATTTCGGCCGAAAATACGGATGAGACAATTTCGCTGGATTATACGCTTGAAATATTGGACGCAGTACAGCCGGATCCGCAGGATTATGCTTTTGATGTGGAGTACTGGAGCCATCCGTACAATGTGGCTTACTATTATGAAGTGGAGCCGTTTTCGGATGAACATTTGGAACTGTTAAAACAGCATATGGAAGTCTACAAAAGCCTTGGAGGCCATGCGATTACGGCCAGTATTGTAGAAGAAGCGTGGGGCGGACAGACTTACGGGGGAGGAAATGACATCCATTACCCGTCCATGATCAAGTGGATAAAACATGCGGACGACACCTGGGAATTTGACTATACGAATTTTGATAAATGGGTGGTTTTGAACCAGGAAATCGGAATTGCAGACAAAATTATCTGTTACAGCATGATGCCGTGGGACGGCATTGTGAAATATGAGGATCGGAAAACAAATACGATTCAATCTATGACGGCAAATCCGGCAAATGCAGACCAGTACGCGCAGGTATGGCGGCCGTTTCTGGAGGATTTTGTAGCGCATCTGGATGAAAAAGGGTGGTTTGACGCAACCTACATAGGTTTTGACGAACGGTCGAATATGAAGACCGCGTTTGATCTGATTGATTCCGTTACCAATAAAGACGGCAATACATTGAAAAAATCTGCTGCATTTAATGATTTCAGGAGCAATACGGCTATTTTCAACAGGCTTGATTATGCTTCGGTGGGCCTTCAGCAGATTCGCGACAATCTGGCTCCGTTTAAAGAGCAGATAACGGCGCGAAGGGAACAGAACCAGGATCTTACGATGTATACGGCGACCGAGCATGTACCGAACAGCTTTACCAAATCAAATCCGGTGGAAAGCTACTGGACGATTCTGTATGCCGGATCTTTAAACACCACGGGATTTTTAAGGTGGGCATATGACGCATGGGTAGAGGATCCTCTGGAGGAGTCCACACATTCCTCCTTCCCGGCGGGAGACTGCTTTTTGGTTTATCCGTCCCAAAAAGAAGATACTGTAAAAGAAAGCAAATATTCACTGCGCCTGGCAAAACTGGACGAAGGTGTCCGTGATATAAACAAGCTCTACCTCATGCGGGAAGCGTCGCAGAACATGTCGGATAAGGTGACAGATGTTTTAAGCCATGTGAGCGGCGACAGAATAAACGATTACGAATACAGCACAATGGAAAAGACAGACAGCTGGGGACGCCAGGCAAAATGGCTTACCGAGGGCGGAAAGAACCGGATGCTTTCGGACATGAACGCGGTAAAGCAGGGGATTTACGATCTTACAAAGGAATATATTCTTTGGAACAATCCGAATTATGTTGAGCAGATAGAACTAACGAAACCGGATAAGACAGTATTTCAGCCAGGCGAAGTCTTACAGCTTCAGATTGCAGTGCAGCCGGCATCAGGGACAGTTCGCTTTAGCAGCAGCGACAGTTCCGTGGCGTCTGTGGATCAAAACGGGTTGGTTACTATGAAAAAAGAAGGGAAGGCAACGATTAAGGTTTATTCAGCTGAGAATGCTAATATAGGGCAGAGCCTTGAAATAAACGTTGCGTTACCGGAAGCAAAGAAACTGCTCTTGCAGCAGATGGAGGAGGCCGCTAAACTAAAGCAGGGAGATTATACGGCGGAAAGCTGGGCAGCGCTGCAAAAAGCGCTCGAAGAGGCAGGAAGCGTGCAGAAGAATCCCAACAGCCGGCAGGAAGAGATTGACAGGGCTTTGGCTGCTTTAAAGGATGCCATTTTGAAATTAGTACCGGCAGCGGACAATTCCCAAAAACCGGAGACTCCTAAAACAGAGACGGTAAAAGAAGGCGCGGTTTATAAAAAAGGAAACTATAAATATAAAGTAACAAGCCTTACAAAACGAACTGCCCAGGTCACAGGAACGGCAAACGCAAAGCTCAAAAAAGTTGTGATCCCAAACAGCGTAACGCTTGGGGACAAAAGCTTTAAAATTACATCCATCAAAGCTTCCGCGTTTAAAAAGAATAAGAACATTACAGAAGTGAAAATCGGTTCGAATGTGACAAGTATTGGCAACAGTGCCTTTGAAAAATGTACAAAGCTAAAAAAAGTTACGGTGAACAGTAAAAAGCTGACGCAAATCGGAAAAAAAGCGTTTGCCGGCTGCAAGCAATTGAAGTTGGTCGATGTACAGAGTAAAAAGGTCAATAAAATCGGAAAAGATGCCTTTAAAGGCATACACAAGAAAGCGGTTCTTAAAATTCCTAAGAAGAAAAAATAAAAGCTTTGGACTTAACGTCCTCTTGAAAGCGTCCACGGGAAAATCTGTGGGCGCTTTCATTTCTTGTTTTTCCTTGTTCCCGATGGCATGTGGGAACCCATAACAGCTGGTAAAAATATTTTCTTGACAAAAATGATATAACTGTATATACTGTTTATATACAGAAAGAGAGGTAAACACATGGAGATTATTATCAAAAACTCCAGCGGCCAACCTATTTACGAACAAATTTATACCCAGATAAAAGATCTTATTTTAAACGGCGTGTTAGCGGAAGGCGATGCGCTCCCTTCCATCCGCGGCCTTGCAAAAGATTTGCGTATCAGCGTAATTACTACAAAGCGCGCATACGACGAGTTAGAACAGGAAGGATTCGTGAATACAGTTGCCGGGAAGGGCTGTTTTGTAGCCGGGGCAGACCGGGAACTTATCCGGGAAGAAAACTTAAAAAAAATAGAAATACACCTGCAGGCTATCAGCCAGCTTGCCAAAAGCTGCGGCATCACAAACGAGGAACTTATCGAAATGTTCCGGATATTGGAGGTAGAAAAATGAATGCAATTGAACTAAGGCACGTTACAAAAAATTATTCCGCGTTTTCCTTAAAAGATATCACACTGTCCCTTCCAAGCGGTTGTATCCTTGGTTTAGTCGGCGAAAACGGCGCAGGTAAGAGCACCACTATCCGGCTGATGTTAAACGCCGCAGCAAGAGACGCCGGAGAAATCACCGTATTGGGAAAGGATGTCCGCAAAAAAGAATTTCGCCGGACAAAAGAGGAAATAGGCGTCGTATTGGATGAAGCTTATTACCCGGAAGTTATAAATGCACGAAATATCAACCTTATGATGAAGCATATTTACCGGAACTGGAAGGAGGATATCTTTTATGCTTATCTGAAACGCTTTGCGCTTTCCGAAAAAAAGCTGATAAAGGAATACTCCCGGGGTATGAAAATGAAGCTGGCCATTGCTGCTGCGCTGTCCCACCAGCCGAAGCTTTTGATATTAGACGAAGCCACCAGCGGGCTAGATCCTGTGATTCGGGATGAAATTTTGGAAATTTTTAATGATTTTACCAGAGAAGAGGATCATTCCGTGCTGCTTTCTTCCCATATTGTCAGCGACTTGGAAAAAATCAGCGATTATATCGCCTTTCTTCATCAGGGCAGCCTGGTGTTCTGTGAAGAAAAAGACCGTCTGTTAGAGGAGTACGGCATTTTGTATACGACAAACGCCGTGCTGCCAGATATACCGGAGGATGCGGTTGCAGCAAAAAGGCGCGGCAAATACTCTACCGAACTGCTTGTCCGGCGCGCGCGGCTTTCCGGTACATTTGACGTGCAGCCGGCCAGCCTGGAAGACATCATGCTGTTTATTGCAAAGAAAGGGGAACGAAAATGAAAGGCTTATTGATCAAAGACGCGTATACTATGATGAAAGAAACCAAATATTTTTTTATCTTGGCCGTTGTTATGGCATTTTTTCAAAATGATTTTTTGTTCAGCTATATCATCGTATATGCCGCGTCGCTTCCGATAGCGGCGCTGGCGTATGATGAACGTGCGAAATGGGATAAAATGGCGGAAACGCTTCCTCTTACCGTTGGGCAGATTATCGGTAGTAAATATATTATGGGGTATGTGTCTGTCGGTATCGCAATGTTACTTGCCATTTCCGGCAAGCTGCTTGGCAGTTCCTTTCGGGCGGAGGATATGGTTACAATGCTGATTGTCGTTTGCATTGCCCTTGCCGTACAGGCGTTTAATATGCCCCTGATGTTTTGGATTGGCGTGGAACGCGGAAGGCTTTTGTTTATCGCCCTTGTTGTAGGAGCGGCGCTGGCAGTTTCTTCGATAGGGCAGGAAATTATGGCATCCCCTGTTGCGTTAAACATAAATTTTATACTTTTTTCCGCTGTAGGAATTACCATAGCCGTAAATATCATTTCATTTTATGTAAGCAGAATTGCCTACTATAAGAAACAAAGATAAAAATTGCGCTAGAGCGAACGTTTTAAATTGGTATGTCTTTAACGAACAATGTTGGCAAAATTCCGTCAGCCAGAGGACAGGGGATGCGGCGTTCGCTGTGTGACAGGATAAAACG
>CAJTLD010000069.1:0-1117 GCA_910577065.1 uncultured Lachnospiraceae bacterium
TGTCACACCGCGAACGCCGCATCCCCTGTCCTCTGGCCGACGGAACTTTGCCAACACTGTTCGCTCTAGTACTCCATCCGAACAGAAATTGAAGTTTGGGAAGCGGAAACCACTTATCGTGCAAGCCTGCCAAACCCCCTGTCCTCCGGCTGACGGAACTTAGCCAACATGGTTCACCATAGTTCCAAATTATCAAGCAAAAAAACAAAAAAGGAGAATCTCATGAATAAAAAAGACGTATCGGAATTAAAACGCCGCCTAAAAAAAGAATCCTGCACCATTACCCGTATGTGCGGCTGTTATGTCGACAGCGAGCGCAACCGCGTAGTCAAACTGGACGAGACATTTTTAAACCTGGATGAAGAAGAATTTTTCAAATACCTGGAAATCGCAAAAAAAACGCTTTCCGGAACCATTGGCAACAACCTGCTGGAACTTCCATTCCCGATGGAAGAAGAAGCGCCCGGCGGCAGGCAGCAGTTCCTTATGGCGCTAAGAAGCAGCTCCCTTTTACAGGAAGAATTATTAGAACGTTTTTACGATCTGGTGATCGACAACTACGAATACGCCGGGAATTACCTGATCCTGATTTTCCACGACGCCTATGACGTCATTACCAAAACCAGCGACAACAATAAGATCGACGAATCGGAAGAAGTCTACGAATATTTAATCGGAGCAGTCTGCCCGGTCAGCTTAAGCAAGCCGGGTCTTGGATACCGGGCGGATCAAAACCGCATCGGGCCGCGGGTGCGCGACTGGGTTGTGGGAATGCCGGAAAGCGGGTTTATATTTCCTGCATTTACGGACAGAAGCGCAGATATCCACGCCGTAATGACCTATCACAAAAACGCGAAGGAACCGCACGCCGAATTTATGGAAAACATTTTAGGCTGTACGGCCAGGCGTACCGCAACCGAACAGAAAATGGCGTTTGCATCCATTGTAAAAAAAGCTTTGGGCGGGGACGAGGACGCATCCCGCGAGGTGTTCTATCATATACAGGAAGGGCTTTCCGACATGGCGCAGGAGACGGGAGAAGAAGAACCGGAAGAACAGGCGCGCCTGACGCCAAAGCAGATCGGGGAAATTATGGCGCAGTCCGATGTACCGGAAA
>CAJTLD010000069.1:1143-1378 GCA_910577065.1 uncultured Lachnospiraceae bacterium
AAAAAGAATTTGAAGACGAAGTTCCTTTCCTGGAAAACCTGATTGACGAAAAAGCAGTCGAAGCCGCGGGCAAGCTGCGCCAAAATAAGGAACTGGTACAAAAAGTTGCTTCTTTGCAGCAGCAGCTTGAAGATACCCGTATGCTCATCCCGGATCCAAAACCAGAAGACGCGCCCACAGGGGACATAAAAACATATGACGTTATATTACGCGTAAAGCCGGAAAAGGCGTCGCA
>CAJTLD010000069.1:1405-14619 GCA_910577065.1 uncultured Lachnospiraceae bacterium
CGGCGGCCAAAAATGCCTGGTCATTCCGTTAGAAGAGGACGAGCATGCCGCGATCAACGGCGTAAACACAAAAGTCTGACGTTTATTTGTTCTATCATGTGACCTGCTGTCTTTTTTTCCGTGTATTATTTATGAAGGCGTCTATTCCAACAGAAAGGACATACTTATGGATGACAAAAAAATCATAGATTTATACTGGAACCGTTCTGAAACGGCTATTTCAGAGACAGCGCGCAAATATGGACGCTACTGCAGCCATATTGCATATCATATCCTGCACAACAGCCAGGACTGTGAAGAGTGCGTAAACGATACATATCTAAGGGCGTGGAATACCATCCCGCCGCACCGGCCCAACCGTCTGTCCGTTTTTCTGGGCAAAATTGTCCGGAATCTGTCGCTTGACCGCTACGACAGCTATACGGCCCAAAAACGGGGCGGCGGACAAGTCCCGCTGGCGCTTCATGAATTAAAAGACTGCGTTCCCGCTTCCTCCGATACAGAACAGGCCGTGGGCGAGCTTGCTCTTGCCGAACTGCTGAACCGCTTTCTGGCCGGACTAAAACCGCAGCAGCGTATTATGTTCGTACAAAGGTACTGGTATTTATGTCCCGTCAAAGAAATTGCAGCCGAGCTTGGCGTTGGCCAAAGCAAGGTAAAAATGACGCTGCTGCGTCTGCGCAGTTCATTAAAACAGTTTTTGGAGGAAGAAGGTGTGGACATATGAAAGCAAAACGGCTTTTAACGGCGTTTGGATATTTGGATGAAGAATATATAGCAGAAGCCGCCCCCAAACTGTATGGCAAACGGAAAAGAAATGCCCGCAGGTTTCGTACGGCAGCGGCGGCCATACTGATATTTGCAGGCGTTTTTGGAACCGCAATGGCAGTCAGCGCCCAGTTCCGCGAAATGGTACTTTCTTTTTTCCACATAGAACAGGCTGAATCCGTTCCGGATCTCAGCAAAAGCCCCGTAATCACGCAGTCCGGCATTGGCGGGCTGGTAAAAGCGGAATACGTCCGTCTGGAAGGTTCCGATTATACTGTCTTAGGTTCAGGAATGCTCTGCCAGATTGGCCGCAAAGAAAACGGCGCTATTCGCTCCGTCCGGTTTGGAGCCATAAAAGACGGAACTGTCCTGTCGGTAGATGCAAACAAAAATTCTTTTATGGCAACATGGGAGGACCATACGTATGAAGGAGATATTTACTGGTGCGTTTACGACAATAAACTCAGCCTTTACAATCCCCCTTCCGGCGAAGACTCCGAACAAAGCTGGTATTTAGAACCCATTCCCGGACGCACCGACGCGGCGTTGCTGCATTTGTCGCACGGCAGATACGAGGCGTACAGGCAATATTATATGCTTTATCACCTGGACACCGGGGAAACCGAGGATTTTCTGCAGGGAACCGGAATAGAGGAGCTGGTTTCCGCCTCCCATTTCCAATGGTCGGACGATTTAAGCAAAGCCATTATAACATGTTACCCCGAAAGCGGGCCGGACGTATATTACTGCGACATTGCCGAAAAAAAACTGGCCAGCCTGAGCAATCTGGCTAAAACGGAAATCACGAACGCTTTCTTTGCGGGCGGCAATACGCTGCTTTTCATGCAAACCGGAGAAACAGAATGCTCTTCATTCCGGTATGACTTAGCTTCCGGCCAGTTGACCCGGATAATAAACCAGATGAAACTATTTGAAAATTATGGTACGCTTTCTGTCCGGACGGACGGATTGATGCTTTTGGGCGGACGATACGGCTTGTATGTGGATCCGGCCCAGGCAGTTTTTGCCGTAGACTTACTGACAGGAGAAAAAACCCCGGTAAACGGATTTACCCTCGACGAAGGAGGCAGCTTCCTTTTAAACCCGTCCGGCGCAAAAATGCTGTACACCGTCTTTGAGGACGCGTCCGAGGATTCCCTGAACATATCCCGGCTGGGTGTGCTGGATTTCAATACGGGAAACTTCACAGCCTTTGACCGGGAAGGTTATGAAAATCCCGGCGAATGGTCTGTCAGCTGGTTTGACGACGACAGGGTTATGATCCAAAGCGGGGAAACCGGCGCCGATTATCTGTACCTCTATGAATTTTAACGACGCAATTGTGCGTAGCCTATTTCGTCACGACAGAAAAACACAGACAAGGGGAATGGTGATAAGAGATGCGAGCGTGCTAAGCACAATGCCATTGGTACAGCAAATCTCATCCGCTCCGCTCTCCTTTGCGATTAACGTTACGATACTCCCCACCGGCATTGCAAGCTGCAGCACAAATACGCCGAATATAACCGGATCCGCCGGCAGAGGTTTCAAAAGGGCAATCATTGCAGCCGGCAGCAGCAGCATTTTCATCGCCGTGTACAGATAAACCCGTACATTGGAAAAAATCGTTTTCAAATCCGCTTTTGCAATCGACATTCCAATCAGCAGCATGGAAAGCGGGATCGTGGCGTTCCCCATATAGCTGCAGTAATTTGCCGCAGGAGCGGGCACACGAATCCTTAACATAAAAATTACAATTGCCGCAACGCCGCAGAGTACGCCCGGATTTATCATGCGCTTCCACGTTCCCCCCGCGCAGTCCGACGCCGCTTTACCGCCCGCGTCCCTGGCGGCTTTTCCTGCCAGGGCAAGCCCGTATGTGTATAACAGCAGATTATAACCCAGCATATAAAATACGATATATATCATGCACTCCATACCGAAAATGCCCGTAATAACCGGAATCCCCATAAATCCCACGTTCGGGAAAATAGTCATCAGGCGGTACAGCCGCTTTTCGGCTTTTACAGGCCGCAGGATCCATACGAACAAAAAACCGGCCGCAATCAAAAGCAGATAAAAGAAAACGACAAAACCCAGATTTTGCAGGATCAAAGACGTATCCCCGGCGGAATCTTTCCCCAAAACGCCGTTTAAGACCAAAATAGGGTTTAAAATATTGACTACGATTTTGGAAAGTTTTTGATAGGCCGGCTCGTCAAACCATCCAATCCGCCAGACCATGTAACCGGTCAGCATCATAGCAAACAGCATGAGCATTTGGGATATGATAATTTGTATATCCATTTGATCGTTCTCCTTTATCAATCGCTTCGGGTATTCATTAAGAATGCCCATTTCCATTAAAAATATTCTTTTGAATACGCTTTGTTGTCATAAAAACAGCCTGTCTTCGCTCTGAAAACAGGCTGCTTTCGTCTTATTTATTCCAAAACCATCTGCACGCAACCGTACATCCCGGCGTCGTTGCCGAGCGTTGCCAGTTCAAAATGCGCGTCCAGGCAGGAATTAAACGATTTTGCGTCAAAATACTTCTTTGCCCGATCCGTAATAATGCTCCCCGCCTTTGATACGCCGCCTCCGATGACAAATATTTCAGGGTTTATCACACGCGCAACGTTTGCAAGTGCTCCGCCCAGTATCTTAGTCATTTCGTCTACAATCCCATCCGCCAGCGCGTCCCCGGCTTTTGCCGCGTCAAAGACATCTTTTGCCGTCAATCCTTCTATCCCGCGCAGCGAAGTTTCTTCTTTTGTTTCCGCAAGCTTTTGTTTTGCCATGCGCACAATCCCGGTCGCGGACGCATACTGCTCAAGGCAGCCCTTCTTGCCGCAGCCGCAGGCTTCTGTTTCCTGCTCGTTTACAATAATATGCCCGATTTCGCCTCCGGCGCCTTTGTTTCCGGTTACGATTTTGCCGTCGATAATTACGCCGCCTCCGACTCCGGTCCCAAGCGTCACCAGAACCACGTTTGTCCTGCCCTTTGCGCCGCCCTGCCACATTTCACCTAATGCGGCTACGTTTGCGTCGTTTCCGACTTTTACGTTAAATCCGGTCCGCTCCGTCATGTCCTTAGCGACATTGATGACGTCCCATCCCAGGTTCACGCACCGCAGTACGACGCCTTCGGAAGTTACCGGGCCAGGCACGCCGATCCCGATTCCCTGAATTTCACCTTTTGGTATTTCCCTGTCTACCATTTTTTTGGCGATAGCTGCAGCTACGTCCGGCAGGATATTTTCGCCGTTGTTTTCCTTGCGGGTCGGTATTTCCCATTTTTCCACTAAAGCCCCCGTTGTTTCAAACAGGCCGATTTTACAGGTTGTTCCCCCAATGTCCACGCCAAATCCATATTTTTTCATACCGATCTTCTCCTTCTTTTTTCTTTGTATTCCGCCGGGAAAACGACTCGGCGCATTTTCCCGCGCGCATCCATTACTTTCTTAGTATAGGAAAAAAGACGTCCCCTGTCAATCTGTATCAGGTGGATTTCCCTCCTCCGGACCAAGCGCATCCTCCCGGATTTTCTGATAGCGATCCATCTCCACATAAGGCAGAAATTCGGCCGGCGTCAGCCCCTGGTGGCAGTTCTCCATAAACGCATGCCATATCTGGCCCGGATACGTAGAACCGGACAGCCCGGGAATTTCGGCCGGCATATCATAACCAACCCATATGCTCGTCGTATAATACCGGGTATATCCTGCAAACCAGCCGTCTTTATTGTCGTTTGTCGTCCCGGTTTTTCCGGCGGAAGGCATATTGGAAAGCGCAAGACCCGCGCCTGTCCCTTCCGTAACCGCCGTAACCAGCATATCTGTAACCATACGCGCCGCCGTGGTTTTGTAAACTTTTTTTTCTTCCTGCACCGTAGCCAAAATTTCACGGTCTTCCGCATCCGTAATCCGCACAATACAGGTGGGCGCGCGGTAATCCCCGTCGTTTTCAAGCGCCGCGTACGCCGACGTCATTTCAACCGGGGACACGCCGTTTGTCAGCCCTCCCAGCGCCGACGTCAAACGCTCGTCGTCTTTTGATATCTTAGAAAAATTCATTGCCTTAAGATAAGATAGTCCCACTTTTGGCGTAAGTTCCTCAAACAGCTGCCACGCAACCGTATTCTTCGACTTGGACAAGGCCTCCCGCAGCGTCATTTCCCCGCTGTAGCTTCCGTTGGCATTTGAAGGCCCGTCTTCAATATACTGATCATTGACCATGGAATCCGGCGTATAATTGCGCTCTGCGGCCGGAGCAAACACAATAAGCGGCTTAATGGCGCTGCCGGGCTGCCGGTAGCTTTGGTACGCGCGGTTTAACGTATAGCCTGCAAAATCCTGGCTCCTGCCCCCTACTACCGCCCGGACATATCCGGTTTCATTCTCAATACAGACCCCCGCGCCCTGCAGCTTAAATACGCCTTCTTCATTGACGTCCGTAAAATCAGAAAGCTGTTCGTCTATCGCCTGCTGGAGCAAACGCTGCATATCGAGATCAATCGACGTATAAATACGGTAGCCTGCCGTATAAAGCTTTTTCTGGAACTGTGCGTACATATCGTTGTAACGTTCAAAATAAGCTTCCTTATCCTCTTCCGTTTCAAACTCCGTCCGGAACACAAAGCCTTCCTGTTCCATCAGAAGCCGGATCGCACAGTAATACGTATATGTTTCCACATAATTATTCTTGGCGTGTTCCGGCCGGTCTAATGTAATCTCCTCGGCTTTGGCCATCCGATAAGCGCTTTCCGAAATTTTCCCGTCCTCGTACATATTTTTCAGGATGCGATCTCTTCTCTCTAACGTATCGTCCATATTTTTTAGCGGATCATACATAGACGGATTATTGGGAATCGCGCATAAAAACGCGGTCTGCGACAAATCCAAATCCTCCGCCTTGCGGTTAAAGTAACCGATGCTTGCAGCCTGTATGCCGTAATATCCGTTCCCGAAATAAATATTGTTCAGATAAAACTCCAGAATCTGCGTCTTATTGTATTTCTTTTCAAGCTCTGTCGCAATAAACATTTCTTCTACTTTACGCTGCCAGGTTTTTTCCTGCGTCAGAAAAATATTTCTGGCCAGCTGCTGCGTAATCGTACTCGCCCCCTGCGTCACCTTGCCGTTCTCAATCATGGCCTTGGCCGCCCGCAGTATCGCCTTCAAATCAATCCCGCTGTGCTGGTAAAATTTTTTATCTTCTATACTGACAATCGCGGCGCACACATCCGGGGGAATCTGGTCGTAATCCAGATAATATACGTCCTTTTCCCCTTTTAACGTGGAAATCGTATTCCTGTTCTTATCGTATACCACGCTGGTCTGCGCCGCACAAAAAGTCGCGGGCGTTGACCCGCGCACATAGTTTACCGCTTCTGATTTCATCTTCTGTACCTGCGTGGCATAACCGCCGTAATAGTAATACCCCACTCCGGCAACCACCAGAATCATCAGTAAAAACTGCAGTTTTGCAAAAAACCAGAACAGGCGGTATTTTTTCTTTTTCTTCTTTTTCTGTTTCATGTTTCTCCTTTTGCTGCCTTGCGTCTCCTGTTTTATTTTTTGAAACCGCTTTTAAAAATATTTATAATTCGATTTTATATCGGCAAATTCCTGTTATTTACTTATATTTTTTATATAATTACGGCAAAATAATTTTCATACGAACCCACTGCATAAAATTTCAGGCACATTTCAAGGTATAAAATTCCTTCGCTTACAGATACTACTACCATACACTTGAAAATGTAAATGGAGGAATTTTTCATATGAAAGCAACAGGAATTGTGCGCAGAATAGACGATTTGGGAAGGGTCGTTGTACCAAAAGAGATCAGAAGGACTTTACGGATCCGGGAAGGCGACCCATTGGAAATATTTACAGACCGCCAGGGAGAAATCATATTAAAAAAATATTCTCCAATCGGCGAATTAAGCCAGTTTGCCGGACAATATGCGGAAAGCCTCTCTCAGACAACCGGGACTTTGGTCTGCATTACCGACCGGGATCATGTCGTGGCTGTGGCTGGCAGCGGCAAAAAAGATTTTGACGGCAAGCCTTTGAGTAAACAGATGGAAGGCATTATTGAAAACCGGGAAGATTTTGTAGCCAATAAAGACGATTCATCTTTTGTAAAAATCACTCTGGACGATTCCGGGGAACAGTGTTCCCAGGCAGTCGCCACGATTATCTGCCAGGGAGACGCCATCGGCGCGGTGGTCATTTCCGATAAAAATGAAAAGCGGCAGATGGGTGATACCGAACATAAACTGGCCATTACGGCGGCAGGGTTTTTGGGCAGGCAGATGGAACAGTAAAAATGCCGGAAGGACGCTTTTGCGGCGTCTTTCCGACATTACATAATACACCGTATCCGAAATTCTAATCATGCAGTTCATCGCTGTCAAACGTTTCACAATACCTGGCATAAAAAGACGGCTCCTCGCCTTTTGCATAGAGGTGCGACACGTCTCCAAACCGGCTGATCCGAAACGAAGCAATGCCTTCCCTGCGTTCTTCCGTCATTACCGTAGTCACAGAAGACGGCGCGGCGCAAAATCCATGCCAGAGCACCATCGGGGATACGCCAATCAGATGCCCCAGCAGTACGCATTCCAACGCAAAGTGACAGAAAAACGCAATTGTATCGCGGTTTGGGCGCTCTGCCCGGTAAAAATTCCCTTCCCTGGCATAGCCATGCCGTTTTAACAGCGCGTCAAATTCCTCCGTCACATGGGTATATTCCTGCCATACCCTGCCTTCCCGCATCAAATCTGTAGAAGCCCAGGCGTCTTTATCAAAATATTCCTTTACGTTCATCCAGTCTTGCGGCAGGAAATCCCAGCAATTGATCGGATACCCTTTATCCGGCCGTATAACTTCTGCGGGAAATTCCTCAACCGCCTGCATACGTTTCTTTTCAAGCGTAAGGGACGCCGTATCCTTTGCCCTGCCAAGCGGCGAAACATAGCATTTGTCAATTTTTACGCCGGAAAGCATTTCCGCCAGATACCCGGCTTCCCGCCAGCCTTTTTCGGTCAGTGAATCACGTTCATAATCCGGTTCCCCGTGGCGTATGATTAGTAATTTCATGTTATTCCTCGCTTTCCTCGGACTGTCCGCCGCTGTGCGCCTCTGTAAGAAGTTCTTTATTTATCATAAATTTCCCGATGCAGTTCCTGCAAAGACTTTAGTTCGCTGTTTTTATGCGCCTTCACATAGTGGATTCCTTCCGCCGTAGCCTTTGCGGCCGCTAAGGTGGTCAGGTACGGCACCCGGTTCTTGATTGCGGACTTACGCAGATAGCTGTCGTCAAACGCCGCGTCCTTGCCGGCGGGGGAATTAATCATCAGCTGAATCTCCCCGTTTGTAAGCAAATCCACAATATTGGGACGTCCTTCGTATATCTTATTGACCCGATCCGCCGGAATGCCGGCAGACGTAATCAGATCATACGTCCCTCCTGTCGCCACAATCCGAAAACCGTCTGCATAAAGGCTTCTGGCCACTTCCTCCACTTCGCCCTTATCCTTGTCGCTGACGGAAATCAATACCGTCCCTTCTAACGGAAGTTTGGACTGGCACGCCTCCTGGGCTTTATAAAACGCCTCCCCGTACGATGCGGATAATCCAAGCACCTCTCCGGTGGAACGCATTTCAGGCCCTAAGACGGGGTCTACCTCCTGGAACATATTAAACGGGAACACCGCTTCTTTCACGCCGTAATTCGGAATCACCTGTTCTTTTAAACCGGGAACGGGGGATGGACGGCCCGTCAGTTCCGAAGTAATGATTTCCGTTGCCAGCGGCACCATACGGATATTGCAGACCTTAGACACCAAAGGCACCGTACGCGAAGCCCTTGGGTTTGCCTCCAATACATATACCCTGCCGTTTTCGATAGCATACTGCATATTCATCAGGCCCTTTACATGCATCTCTTCCGCAATCTTCCTGGTATATTCCTTTATGGTTTCCACATTTTCGGCGGAAATATGCACGCTTGGGATGATGCAGGCCGAGTCCCCGGAGTGGATTCCGGCCAGTTCAATATGCTCCATTACCGCAGGCACAAACGCATGCGCGCCGTCGCTGATGGCGTCCGCTTCACACTCTAAAGCATGATTTAAGAAACGGTCAATCAAAATCGGGCGGTCCGGCGTTACGCCGACGGCGGCAGCCATATATTCCGACATGCCCTCGTCATCATAAACAACTTCCATTCCGCGGCCGCCAAGCACATAAGACGGGCGCACCATAACCGGATAGCCTATTCTTCCGGCAATCGCAACCGCCTCTTCCACAGAAGCCGCCATTCCGGATTCCGGCATCGGAATCTCTAATTTTTCCATCATTTCACGGAACAAATCGCGGTCTTCCGCCAGATCAATCACCGACGGGGACGTTCCCAGAATCTTTACGCCGTTCTTCTCAAGCTCCGACGCTAAGTTTAACGGGGTTTGCCCGCCGAACTGCGCGATAACGCCCAGCGGCTTTTCTTTCTTATAGATGCTTAATACGTCCTCCAGCGTCAGCGGCTCAAAATACAGCTTGTCGGAAGTATCGTAATCGGTGGAAACCGTTTCCGGGTTGCAGTTTACGATAATCGTTTCAAAACCGAGTTTCTTTAACGCAAGCGACGCGTGTACACAGCAGTAATCAAACTCAATGCCCTGGCCAATCCTGTTCGGCCCGCCGCCTAAAATCATAATCTTGGGTTTATCCGTACGCACCGGATTTTTATCGGGGGCATTGTAGGTCGAGTAGTAATACGCATTGTCTTTTGTACTGCTTACATGCACGCCTTCCCATGCTTCCTCTGCGCCGAGCGCGATACGGCGGCTGCGGACGGCATCCTCCGGAACCTGCAGAATCCCGCTTAAATATTTATCCGAAAACCCGTCCTTTTTGGCCTGAACTAACAGTTCGTCCGACGGCAGGCCTCCTTTGTACGAAAGCAGCGCCTCTTCTTCTTCCACAAGTTCTTTCATCTGCTCGACAAAATACGCCTTAACTTTCGTAATTTCACAAATCTCTTCTACCGTAGCCCCTTTGCGCAGCGCCTCGTACATCTGGAAATGACGCTCGCTCGAAGCGGTCTTTAGGGCGTGAAGCAGTTCTTCCTTGCTCAACGAATCAAAATTCCCGGCGTGCCCTAAGCCGTACCGCCCTGTTTCCAGGGAACGGATTGCCTTCTGGAACGCTTCTTTGTAGGTCTTGCCGATACTCATTACCTCGCCTACGGCGCGCATCTGGGTGCCAAGCTGATCCTTTACGCCTTTGAATTTTTCAAACGCCCAGCGCGCAAATTTGATAACCACATAGTCCCCGTCCGGCACGTATTTGTCTAACGTCCCATATTTGCCGCAGGGAATATCCTTTAAGGTCAGGCCGGACGCCAGCATAGCCGATACCAGGGCAATCGGAAAACCGGTCGCTTTTGACGCAAGCGCGGAGGAACGGGACGTACGCGGATTAATCTCAATAACGATAA
Source organism: uncultured Lachnospiraceae bacterium (assembly GCA_910577065.1). Classification (GTDB taxonomy): domain Bacteria; phylum Bacillota; class Clostridia; order Lachnospirales; family Lachnospiraceae; genus Roseburia_B. The sequence continues at coordinate 11,684 of CAJTLD010000069.1, forward strand.
TGCGGTCCGACACCGGGTCATGGGCAAACTGGACGTTTGTCCCGCCGATAACCTGTACGGACTCCACAATCTTGTACGCCTGTTCCTGCAGCCGCTTCTGGCATTCTTCGGAAATGGTAAGCATCGGCGCCGAACAAAACGAATCTCCGGTATGCACGCCCAGCGGATCGATGTTTTCAATAAAACATACCGTAATAATATTGTTGTCCGCATCACGCACGACCTCAAGTTCCAGTTCTTCCCAGCCGAGCACAGACTCTTCCACCAGCACCTGCCCGACCAGGCTTGCCTGCAGGCCGCGCTCACAGATGATTTTTAATTCTTCCCTGTTATATACCAGCCCGCCTCCGGCGCCGCCCATGGTATACGCCGGACGCAGCACAACCGGATACCCAAGCCTGTCCGCTATGGCAAGCGCCTCGTCTACCGAATACGCCACCTCGCTGCGCGCCATCTCAATCCCAAGTTTGTCCATCGTCCGTTTAAACTCGATCCGGTCTTCACCGCGTTCAATTGCGTCTACCTGGACGCCAATTACTTTTACGCCGTATTTATCCAAAACGCCTGCTTTGTTCAGTTCCGCGCACAAGTTCAGCCCGGACTGCCCGCCCAGATTGGGCAGCAGCGCATCCGGGCGTTCCTTTGCAATGATCTGTTCCAAACGCTCTACATTCAACGGTTCAATATAAGTGACATCCGCCGTTTCCGGATCGGTCATAATGGTTGCCGGGTTGGAATTGACAAGTACAATTTCATACCCCAGCTTTTTCAGCGCTTTGCACGCCTGTGTTCCGGAATAGTCAAATTCGCAGGCCTGACCGATGATAATTGGCCCGGAACCAATAATTAAAACTTTATGTATATCTGTTCTTTTTGGCACTCGGATACCTCCATTTTTCTTTTTTGCTGTGAGATATTTTACATTATCCACGGACGGCTGTCAATTTCTGTTTGTGCGGATTACTTGCATAACGCGCACATCTGATCCCATTTCTTTTCCATATCGGCCACCAGGGCGAACTGTGTACGACAGCGATCCAGGTTGTGTTTTTCCCTGGAAATCTTAAAGTAAACGTCGCCTTCCAGATAATCCGCCAAAAAGCGCATACCGCACTCTAACGTCATCATCTTTGCGCCCATCGGAAGGACTTCCACTTCTTTTTGGGTCAGCCTGCCGCCGCAGCCTTCCAAGAAACCTTTTACATAAATCTCAAACAGTTCCAGATCCAGGGATACTTTCGATACGTCCGGTTCGTCCTCCGCAGCCGTATTTGCGCCAAACCGGATGGCGTCGCCGAAATCATGCGCGGAAAGCCCCGGCATTACCGTATCCAGATCGATAACGCAGACCGCCTGATGCGTTTTGGGATCAAGCATAATATTGTTTAACTTTGTATCGTTATGCGTAACGCGCAAAGGAAGCTCGCCTTTTGCCAGCATTTCATGCAGCATGGAAGTTTCTTTCGCCCTCTCCCGCACAAACGCGATTTCCGGGGCAACCTCGGCAGCCCTGCCTTTTACGTCCGCTTCCACTGCTTTTTCAAAATCGCGGTACCGCTTCGCCGTATCATGGAACTGCGGAATCGTCTCATGCAGCGTATCCGCCGGGTAATTTGCAAGCATTGCCTGGAATTTGCCAAAAGCTACCGCGCTCTGGTAAAAATCCTCCCTGCTCTCTACCGCGTCGAATGTTTCCGCGTCTTCAATAAATTCATAAACGCGCCATTTCTCGCCCGCATCGTCCGTAAAATAAGGTTTATCGTCCCTGGTCATAACGACCGTCAGCGTTTCCCTCTTCGGGTCGCCGCCGTTTCGGATAATCTCTTCGCGCAGATACGAAGTTACGCCGATAATATTCTCCATAAGCTGATCCGTATCTTTGAATATCGTCGTATTGATTCCCTGCAGGATATATTTTTTGCCGCTTTCCATCTCTGCCAGATATGTATGGTTGATATGCCCGCTTCCATACGGTTCAATTGATGAAACGCCGCCTTCTGCCTGAAATTTGCTTAAGATTTCTTTCTTCTCCATTTGTAGTACCCCTTTCTTATGCTTCCCATAATTTTTCCGGATAAACGCCTTTTTCCTTAAAATCTGCTATCGCCTGTTTTACAACTTCCTTGTCCTCTTTGTAGGTAACCCCATACCAGCGGTCTTCGGACTTTAATACGGTCACGACCACTTTGTTTTCTTCCATCAGTTCCTGTACGGCAGACGGAAGGAAAAACTCGCATTTCAGCGGATTTGCTTCCAGATTCTTTTCTAAAAATACCGGGAAACGATCTTTTAGTTCATCCATCAAATTCTGCTCAAAGCCCCACATGTTCATAGAAACGGTGCTGCCCTTTGGAATCGTAACCCAGGTGGCCCCGTCGTCTTCGGTATATGCGGTGCCGCCGTCCCTCTTTTCGATGCGGGTACGCTCGCGGATGTCTACCAGATGGCCTTCTTCGTCAATCTTGCATACGCCCCTTGCCACATGCCCGTTTTCCGTGAGGGTGTTTTCCACAATATAGCCTACCATAACATACTGGTAAAGCGGGCTATCCTTGGGCTGGCTCAAATAATCGTAAATCACCGAAAACGCATGGCGTCCGTAAAAATCATCCGCATTGATTACGGCAAACGGGCCGTCAACCTTGTCTTTGCAGCTTAATACCGCATGGCCCGTGCCAAACGGCTTTACGCGGCCTTCCGGCACGCAAAATCCGTCCGGCAGCGCGTCAAGTTCCTGATAAGCATACTCCACCTGCATACGTTTTGCGATGCGATCGCCGACACATTCTTTGAATACTTCTTCGTTTTCTTTCTTGATGATAAAAATAACCTTCTCAAAACCTGCCAGCATCGCATCATAAACGGAAAAATCCAAAATCACGTGCCCTGCGTCGTCCATCGGATCCATCTGCTTGAGCCCGCCGTAACGGCTTTCC
>CAJTLD010000070.1 GCA_910577065.1 uncultured Lachnospiraceae bacterium
GTGATTTGGATGGAATAGAAATCAAAGTTTTTAATTTTAGCTTGAACGCATCTGATTATATGGAACAATTAAACGACGCGTTGTTAAGAATCTGGGCAGAAAGGCCTGAATTTGTTTTTGAAATTGGAGATGAAACCATATTGGCAGGGCTCTGTAGACCTTTTACGACAGTTGTTACAATGGGATGCACCAGGGATGTGCCTGTTACAAATGCTCCGATTATTGCTGTGCCGTCTGCCCTGTCAGATGATGAACAAAAGCACTGGAAATCAGTTCTGGAAGATTCGGTAAGAGTACTTGAGGTGAGTCATAATATCCATGAGTTAGACAGGCAGGAACAAGAAGTTGTATATACAAAAGAAACATTTGGGATACCAGAGGAAGCATTTGTAATCGTAGTTGCCGGGAACAGGTTGGATGTTGAAATTAAGGAAGATTTTCTCTTAATATTATACCGGCTTCTGGAATTGGATAAGCATTTTGTTATTGCTGTAATTGGTGAATGTAAAAAGTTTCAATCAAAAGTTGCAAGCGCTGTTAGCGCTGACAGAATTTATTTTTTGGGCGCGCAGGTTTACTTTAAGGAGACGATTGCGATAGGCGATGTGTTTTTAAATCCTCCGCGCCAGGGAGGGGGCAGCGGAGGTTTATTTGCAGTTATGGAAGGGGTGCCGGTTATTACATTGGATGATTGCGATGTGGCTGCAAATGTTGGAGAGGAGTTTGTGTGCGCCAGTATAGAAGACATGCCGTCGTTGGTTTATAAATATTTTACAGATCAACATTTTATGCAGCAGCAAAGAGAATATTGTAAAAGGCAGGCTGAAAGAAGAACGGGTGTAAATGGCGAAAAGAATTTTTGGAAGTTAAGGGAAGCCGTAAGAGAGTATGCCGTGAGATGGGAGGAAGATAAGATTGATACCTTTTAACAAGGCAATTTGTTTGCCCAAAGCGTTAGAATATGTAACGAAGTCCCTAAAAAGCAGTAAAATTGCAGGAGATGGGAAATATACCCGCCTCTGCACGGAATGGATGGAGCAGAGGTTCGACGTAAGGAAGGTATTACTGACAACATCTTGTACTGCAGCTTTGGAAATGAGCGCAATTCTTCTGGACATTCAGCCAGGAGATGAAGTGATTATGCCATCTTATACTTTTGTAACGACAGCAAATGCATTTGTATTAAGAGGGGCAAAGGCCATTTTTGCCGATATTCGGCCGGATACAATGAACTTGGATGAAAATAAACTGGAATCGGCTATCACAGAGAAAACAAAAGCGATTGTAGTCGTCCATTATGCAGGCGTATCCTGCGAGATGGAAAAAATTATGGAAGTAGCAAAAAAATACGATATTCCTGTTGTGGAAGATGCTGCCCAGGCAGTAATGTCAACCTATAAAAACAAAGCGTGCGGAACAATAGGAACATTTGGGTGTTATAGCTTTCACGAAACTAAGAATTACACAATGGGCGAAGGCGGGGCTCTGTTAATTAATGATGAAAGGTATATTGAACGAGCTGAAATTTTAAGGGAAAAGGGAACAAACAGAGCGCGTTTTTTTCGGGGAATGGTAGATAAATACAGCTGGGTTGATATTGGATCATCTTATCTTCCGAGTGAAATTAATGCTGCGGTACTTTATGCGCAATTAGAAGTTGCAGATGAGATTAACGAAAATAGATTTGAGACATGGAACGCATATTACAATGGCTTGAAAAATCAGCCTGTGGAACTGCCGTATATTCCGCCGGAGTGCGTACATAATTCCCATATGTTTTATGTTAAGGTTCAGAATTTGAAACAGAGGCAAAGTATAATCAAATATTTAAGAGAACGGGGAGTAGGCGCAGTTTTTCACTATGTTCCTCTTCACTCTTCGCCAGGAGGAGAGATATATGGAGAATTTTGCGGTGAAGACCGTTATACGACAAAAGAAAGTAATCGTTTACTGAGGCTGCCAATGTGGTATGGTATCTCTTTGGATGAAAGAAAGAAAATAATCGGGACACTTATAGACGCAGTAGCGAGATGTGAAAATTAAAATAGTAGTATAATTATGAAGGAGTATTTACTATGTATGAAGATGTCAGGGAAATAGAAAAGAAGCTTGAAATGAAGGATTTTCCATTAAATGTAATTGTAGAGCCAGGTAATTACTGTAATTTGAATTGTACCACATGCGCCAATAATAAATTGACAAGGCCAAAGGGAACAATGAGCATTCTGTTGTATAAAAAGATTATAGATGAGATTGCACAGGAGAATCCTTATACAAGATTATGGCTGGATTTTTATGGAGAACCTTTATTGCAGAAATATAAGATATATTATATGGTGGATTATGCCAGAAAGAAAGGTTTAGTTAATATTAATATCAATACAAACGGAACGCTGCTGGACGCTGAAATGGCGGAGATGTTATTAGATTCTCAAATAAGCTTTATCAGTATAGATTGCGATGGTTTTTCAAAAGAAGTTTATGAGAAAATCAGAGTAGGTGCAGACCGGGATGTTACGTATCGAAATATTGAATATTTATTGAAACGAAGGGCAGAATTGGGCTTAAAAGAACCTATCATTGAAGTGAAGGTAATGGAAATGGATGAAAACCGGCATGAAGTAGATAAAATTATTCAGTACTGGAGAGGGCGTGGGGCGTGGACAACAACTCGGAGGTTAATCTCCTGGGCGGGCATGTGTGAAGATATTAAACCGGAAATTCAGTCGGAACGCGTTGCTTGTGGAAATGCAGTGGGGATATTGCCGATTACCTGGGACGGAAAAGCGGTAAATTGCGTTATGGATGTAGATGCACAGTTTGTGTGCGGCGATGTGGCAGTAGAATCCATAAAAGATATTTGGGTGAAACGCAACAAAAATATGGTGTGCAAACATATAGAGCATAAATTTTCGGAATTGCCGGAAATTTGCCATTCCTGTATGGACTGGGCTATTATTGGAGAAGAACGTTTTGATGCAGATGGCAATCCAATCCAGAAGAATTATGATCATGGAAACAAGATGTTATGAGAGAACTGGTTATTATAGGTAACGGTTCTTACGCTCAAATGATGAGACGGTATATTCAGTTGACAGATTTTGGCGTAACGGTAGCGTATGCAGTGGATGAGGAACATAGAACGAAACGTGAATTGGACAACCTGCCTGTTATTACTTTAAAAGAATTAACTGAAAAGTTTCCATTGGAAGAGATATCTTTGATTATGGGAATTGGGTATACGCAGATGGGGAATGTGCGGAAGCGTTTATTTGAAGAGTGTAAACGGCTTGGGTATTGTTTTTCAAACTATGTTCATCCAACGGCAATTGTGCAAAAAAATGTTACTTTAGGTGAGGGTAACAACGTCTTAGAAGGCGTTATTTTAGAAGAAAGCGTAATTGTCGGAAATGCAAATTTGTTTTTTGGGGGAAGTCTAGTTGCACATGAATCAACGATTGGCGATTATAATACGCTTTCGGTGAAAGCAGTTGTGGCCGGCTGTACGCTGATAGGACGCAATTGTTTTATTGGAGCGGCAGCAACAGTAAGGGATCATGTGAGAATAAATAACTACGCGCTGATTGGAGCGGCTGCATATGCAGATGAGGATATGGAACCATATTCTGTGATGGTTCCTGCTAAAGGCGTTGTTTTAGAAGGGCGCAAAAGCACAGAGTTCTTATAAAAAGGCAGGGAATATTTATTTTGAAGGAAAAGGTTTTGGTTACAGGGGCATCGGGCTTTATTGGAAGATATGTTGTGGATGCATTGTTAAAAAAAGAGTATGAAGTGATTGCCCTGGTTCATAAAAATCAGATGCAGGAATCCAGGCATATACAGACGCTGACAGGAGATATCTGTGAAGAGAGTTTTATCCGGCAAGTGGCGGAATTAATGAAACGGTGCGATATTCTTATCCATCTTGCGGCAGATATAGATATGTGCGGTAGCGATAGGACCATTTTAGTTAATTGTCTGGGAACATACCATATGATAAATCTTGCAAAAGATTTGGCGGTAAAGAGTTTTGTATATATGTCCAGCGTACCGGTGATTGGAAAGCCCAGGATTTTGCCTATAACGGAAAACCATCCGGCAGATCCAAAGACTTTATATCACATTACAAAAGATGCAGGAGAAAAGATGGTTACACAGCTGTCATCTGAGGAAATGAGGGTAGTTATCCTTCGGATTGCGTCTCCTGTTGGAATTGGGATGAATAGCAGGAATTATCTGTCCTATTTATTGGAGAAATGTGAAAAAAATGAACAAGTAGAATTGTATGGTACCGGGAAGAGAAGCCAGAATTATATTGACGTACGGGATATTGCAGAAGCGGTTTTGTGCAGCTTGTCTGCCGCTGCCAGCGGAATTTTTTTGATAGCGGGAAAAGATACTGTTACAAACCGTAAACTGGCTTTTTTGTGCAGGAAAATTATGGGTTCCTCTTCTGAGATTATCTGGGGCAAAAGAGAGGATTTGGAAGAAGAGGATCAATGGCGCCTTTCATCAGAAAAGGCGCGGCGATTGTTGGGGTATATGCCTGCATATGCGTTGGAGGATACCATACGGTGGATTACGGGCAGTATGGGAGCGCACGGCGTATGAAGCTTATTATTTTTTCAGACATTCATGGAAATTTTTTGGCTTTTCAGGCGTTTTTGGACAAAATAAAAAGTATTTCCTATGATTATCTGGTTTTTTGCGGAGATATTTTCGGATATTATTATGCCCAAAACGAAATTATCAGAGGCTTGGCCTGTATGGAGAAATTAATCTGGCTGAAGGGAAATCATGATGACTATGCGTTAAATATCTATAGAGGAAAGGCCAGGGAGGATTATTTTATAGAACGCTATGGGCATTCATATGAAAATATCAAAGCACGGTTTCAAAAAGAAGAAATAAAGTTGCTGGCCAGCCATGATTCGAAATACGTTTTATATACAAAAGCATGTAAGATTGGGATGTTCCATGGGACGCCCGAAAATAGCCTGGAGGGCAGATTGTATCCTGATAAGCCTGTTTTGGGCATAGAAAACTACACTTGCTATGATTATGTGATATTAGGTCACACGCACTGCAGAATGGAGCGGTATGTGGAAGATACTTTGGTCATTAATTCTGGTTCACTTGGGCAGCCCAGAGATGGCTGGGGATATGGTTTTGCTGTATTGGATACGGATTTAAAAAAGGTGGAATTTCAGACAGTCAAAATAGATCCGTCATTATTGTACCATCAGATTGATAAATACGATCCTGGTTTAAAAAAATTAAAAGAAGTATTGGAAAGAGTACCAAAATGAGAAAAATTTTAGTAACGGCTATCAGTGGTAATATTGGGAATGGCATTTTGAAAATATTAAAGGCAGAAGAACAAATGCTATATGGGTGTGATGTAAATCAAATTGCCGTAGGAATGGATTTGGTGGAAGAATTTTGGCAATGCAGATATGCGTTGGAAGAAGGATATTTAGATGAATTATTGGAGAAATGCACCCAATTTGGAATTACGCATTTGATCCCGGTAAATGAGCGGGAAATAGAAGTGATTGGGAAGCAGAGGAAGCGGTTTGAAGATATTCATGTAAAGGTTGTTATCCAATCACAGCATATTCTGGATATTTGTTTAGATAAGTTAAAAACGGCAGAATTTCTTATGGAATGTGGTATAAAAACGCCGGCTACTTATCCGAATATCGAATCCATTAACGATAAAAACGGGTTATATATCTGCAAACCCAGAAAATCAAATGGATCTAAAAATGTTTTTATTTTTCGGCCAAAAGATAAGATAGACGAAAGGATAGATGATACTTGTATCGTACAGGAATACATTGAAAGCGAAGAAGAGTATACAATTGGAGTATTCCGTCAAAAGGAAACGGTTAATGTGATTGCTTTTTTAAGAAAATTGGAGCATGGATACAGCAGCCAGGTAGAACTAATTCATGATAATGAAATTGTTTTATTGGCAAAAAAAGTTGCGGGCTTGTTGCAAGCGGAAGGATATTTCAACATACAGCTTCGCAAAAAGGACGGATATTATTATATTTTTGAAATTAATCCCAGAATATCAGGTACCGTACGGTTCCGGCATATGCTGGGCTTTATGGATGTATTGTGGTGGCTGGATTTACTGGATGGCAAAATCATGGAACCTTTTTTTAACCGATATCATAAAGCGTTGGGAATACGTGAACTAAATGAAAAGTTTTTGATTTTAAAGTAAAATAATTTATTAGAAAGTATATTTTATTTTTTGCAGGGTATGGGGGAACAAGGAGGTGCCGTATATGCCGGAGTTTCAGGAAGAATATTTTGAAGATGAGGTTTTAGAAGGCTTTTATGTACCTTCTATGATCAAACGTTGTTGGGCGGCGGAACTTGAAGTATTATATGAATTTGACCGGATTTGCCAAAAATATAATATCATGTATTTTGCCAATTGGGGAACTCTGTTGGCAGCCGTTCGTCATGGGGGGATGATGCCGTGGGATGACGATGTGGATGTGGTTATGACCCGGAATGAATTTGAGCGGTTTTTTACTGTGGCTCAGGGGGAACTGCCAAGTGAATACCATTTTGTAAGGTTTGAAACATCAAAGACCTGCTGGCAGTTTATTATTAATCTAATGAACAGTTCCAGTATGCGTTTTGATCCGGATTACATGGAACGTCACCATGGATTTCCATATATGGCCGGCCTGGATATTTTTATTTTAGATCATTACTGTCCGAATGAAGATGAAGCAGAACACTGGCGGAATACGATAAAGAGAATTTTAGTTGCGGCAGATCTGTTATGGGAAGAACGGCTGACCGGAAAACAACTTGAAAAGGAATTGTGCGAGATAGAACAGATCACCGGAAGAAAGATTCACCGGAGCAGCAACCTGTATGATATGCGGATGGAATTATATATTTTTGCAAGAAATGAATGCGCAAAATATAATGGCCAGACAACAAAATATGTATCGCAGATGCTGCCATGGGGAATCTTTCATAATAGGTATCATCTTCGTGAAGATTATGAATATGTAATCAGGGTTCCGTTTGAAAATATGGAGATATCCATCCCTCTTTTTTATAATAAACTTTTAACGGAGAAGTATAACAATTATTTTTACGATTGCAAAAACGGATATACGGCGCATGGCTATCCGTATTATGAAGAACAAAGAAAAGCGCTGGGAGAAAACGTTGATTTTGTACCGCAGTTTCATTTTTCCAGGGAATTACTTAAGGATGGAGGAGAAGAACGCATTCCAAGGATAAAACGCATTTCCATGGAATATGACAGCTATTTTAAACAAATAAGCGCGCAGTTCAGAAGCTGCATCCATTCGGGCAGGCAGTTTGAGTTTGGCGGAATTTCCATAGAGGAGCTTATGGACTGCCAAAGTCAGGCAATTACCTATGGGCAGTATTTGGAAGAAGTAAAAGGCGAAGGAGCTGCGGCCGTAAAGATTTTAGAACAGTACTGCGAGGCAATATACCGGTTCAGTGAGATACTGCCGCAGTCGGGTTTTACATCAGATAAAAATGATTTTTCGCTAAAATTACACGAAGCGGCTATGAAGATAGTTTCAGATATCTGCCGTCTGACCGTGGAACTGTCAGAATATATCCGGAGTAATATTTTAGATCGGACTACCGTTATGTTTGTTCCGTATAAAGCAAAGCACTGGCAGGTATTTCATTCCATCTGGCAGGCCGCAAAGCAGGATCCCCAATGCGACGTTTACGTTGTGCCGTCTCCGTATCAATACATAAAATACGACGGCACGCCGGTGTGTAGCCGCTTTGAGCAAAGCGGGTATCCAAAGGAAGTCGCGATTACGCCGTATCCGGAATTTGATTTCGAAAAAGCAGGCGCAGACATCATCTATTTTCAGAATCCGTATGATAATTATAATATGGCTGTACATGTTTCGCCTCAATTTTACTCATCCAATTTGAAACAAAATTGTAAAAAGCTGGTTTATATTCCATATTTTCGGGAAGATGATTTTGTAAAATCAGATGAAAAGCAGTATTATAATATGAGATATTATTGTACGATGCCCGGAGTCGTGAATGCAGACAAAATTATTTTGGCGTCTGAGGCTTTGAAATTGGTATATGTGCAAAAACTGTGTGATTTTGCGGGCGAGGATACAAAAGGAATCTGGGAGTCAAAAATTCTTGCAATGGGGGCGTCGCTGTATCAAATGCCGACGAAAGAAGCGGCTGCAAAAAAGCTTTGTGAGCAAGGCATTGTTTTGGAACCAGGCAAATGGGTTGTCTATTATATTTCTATTTCGGCACTCTGTGAAAAGAGGCAGGCGGCTCTGGAAAAAATGGATAGGGCGCTGGAATGTTTGTGTCAACACAGAGAGAATATATCATGTGTTTGGGTAATGGATCCTGCAATTCGGCAGTATTTAGATGCATATGATTCGAAATTGGCGATGGAGTTTTATAAATTGGCAGAAAAATATAAAGCGTATATTAAAATTGTACAGGAATTGCGGCAGCCGGAACTTTTGGCGGATTTTTGCGATGCCTATTACGGAGATCCTTCTGTATTGATGCACAAATTCGTTCAGGCTGCTAAGCCGGTAATGGTCTGCAATTACGATGCCTGAAAGATACGGCGCAAAGAAAGGATGAAGTTGTAATGGAGAATAAGAGACTGGCAATCATAACCGCCCGCGGCGGCAGCAAAAGAATACCTGGAAAAAATGTGAAAAGTTTCTGCGGCAAACCAATCATAGCCTATTCCATTTGCGCAGCATTGGAAAGCGGCCTTTTTACCGAAGTAATGGTATCCACAGACAGTGAGGAAATTGCGGAAATAGCCAGGCAGTACGGGGCAAAAGTGCCGTTTATGCGCAGTGAAAAAACGTCGGACGACTATGCGGCCACATCCGACGTTATTTTAGAAGTGATAGAGCGGTACCAAAGCCTGGGCAGGACATTTGATTATATATGCTGTATTTATCCTACGGCCCCATTTATTACCGCAGAAAAATTAAAAGAAGCCATGCGTCTGATGGAAACCGAACATCCGGTACAAGTCATGCCGGTTGTGGCGTTCTCCTATCCGCCGCAAAGGTGTTTTGTGGCAGACAAAGACGGCAGTATCAAATATAAATACAAGGAATATATGCGCTCGCGTTCCCAGGATTTAGAAACGTGGTATCACGACGCAGGCCAGTTTTATATTTACCATACGGAAAAATATGTAAGCCTGGGCGGAAATATATCGGAACAGATTATGCCGATTTTTGTATCGGAACTGCAGGTGCAGGATATTGACAACGAAGAAGACTGGCAGATTGCGGAACTGAAATATCAGCTTATGAACAGAAAGAAGGAATAGCCATGTACATACCCTATGGACGGCAAAGTATAGACGAAGCAGACATCCGGGCGGTTACAGAAGTTTTAAAAAGCGATTTTCTGACAACCGGCCCTAAAATTGCCGAATTTGAAAAAAAAGTAGCGGACTACACAGGCGCAAAATATGCGGTGGCGATCTCCAACGGCACAGCTGCGCTGCATGCCGCCTGTTATGCGGCAGGAATCGGGCCGGGAGATGAAGTGATTACAACGCCGCTTACGTTTGCGGCATCGGCGAACTGCGTGCTTTACTGCGGTGGAACACCGGTATTTGCCGATGTAGATGAAAAAACCTATAACATCGATCCGGATGATATCAGGCAAAAAATTACAGATAGGACAAAAGCAATTATCCCGGTGCATCTGGCGGGCCAGCCTTGTAATTTAGACGCCATTCATGCAATCGCCAAAGAATATCATCTTATTGTGATTGAAGACGGGGCCCATGCGCTTGGTTCTTCCTATAAAGGAAAAAAAATAGGAGCCGTTTCGGATATGACAACATTCAGCTTTCATCCGGTAAAGCCGGTTACGACCGGAGAAGGCGGTATGATTGTTACGGATAACGAAGCATTTTATAAACGTCTCTGCCTGTTTCGGAGCCACGGGATCACACGCGATGAAACGCTTATGACAAAAGAGGAAGGGCCATGGTTTTACCAGCAGATACAACTGGGGTACAATTACCGGATTACCGATATCCAGTGTGCGCTGGGCATAACCCAGATGGACAAATTAGACCGCTTTATCGGCCGCAGGCAGGAACTGGCGGCGCGGTATCATAAAGCTTTTTCCTGTTGCGCCAATATCATAACCCCATATCAGATGCCGGATACCAAAAGCGGATGGCACCTTTATATCATTCAGGTCAAAAACCATAACAGGCGTAAGGTTTTTGAACAATTAAGATCAGAAGGCATTGGCGTAAACGTCCACTACATTCCGGTATATCTGCACCCATATTATCAGGAACACGGTTATAAAAACGTGCATTGCAGGATGGCGGAACAGATTTATTCCAACATGCTAAGCCTTCCGCTGTATCCAGGCCTGACCGATCCGGAGCAGGATTATGTGATTGCAAAAGTAAAGGAGTCCCTGCATGAAATTATATGAAAAAATAAAAACAGGAACCTATGTCATTGCCGAGATGTCAGCCAATCATGCCGGAAGTATAGAATATGCCAAGGAAATCATTCATGCGGCAAAAGACTCCGGGGCGGATTGCGTGAAACTTCAGACCTATACGCCGGATACGCTTACCATTGACTGTGATAATAAATATTTTCAAATCTCCGGCGGCACATGGGGCGGAGAAAATCTGTACCGGCTTTATCAAAAAGCATATACTCCGTGGAACTGGCATGCAGAATTAAAGGCGGAAGCAAAAAAGGCGGGGCTGGATTTTTTTTCCACGCCGTTTGACAAAACGGCCGTAGATTTTCTGGAAGAAATAGGCGTGGAGTTTTATAAAATAGCTTCCTTTGAGTTGGTGGACATACCCCTTTTGGAGTATGTGGCCTCAAAGGGGAAGCCGGTTATTATGTCGACGGGTATGGCTTCGCTTGCTGAAATTGACGAAGCCGTCAGGGCAATCCGCGGACAGGGCTGCCGGGAATTATGTCTTTTGCGCTGTGCAAGCGCTTATCCTGCGATTACAGATGAAATGAATTTGAAAACCATGCAAAATATGGCGGAAATTTTTGGCGTGCCTGTGGGGCTCTCGGATCACTCCATGGGTTCTGTCGGCGCGGTTACGGCAGTGGCATTGGGAGCTAAGATTATAGAAAAACATTTCTGCCTGGATCGGGCGATTGAAAATCCGGACGCGTCGTTTTCCATGAACCCGGCAGAATTTAAACAGATGGTAAACGATATCCGGCAGGCGGAAAAGGCGATTGGGCGCATTTCATACGGCGCGACAGAGCAGGAAGCTTCTAACGCGGTATTCCGGCGTTCTGTTTTCTGTGTCAAAGATATTGGAAAAGGAGAAACGCTGACAGAGGACAACGTCCGGGTTATAAGGCCGGGATACGGATTGGCGCCCAAATTTTACCCGCAGGTATTGGGACAGACGGCTCTTTGCGATATAAAACGGGGAACGCCTCTGACGTTTGAGATGATAGGAAGAACGTAGAAAGGAACTATTTTGGAAGGATATTTGCGAAAGGCTACAATAGCGGATATGGATCTTTTGTTTGAGTGGGCAAACGATCCGCTTGTCCGGCAAAATTCATTTACCACAGAAAAAATCACTTATGAAGAGCATCAGAGGTGGTTTTGGAAGGCGTTAGAACGCGAAAATTTTCAGCAATATATTTATATGTATGAAAATAAAGCGGTTGGGCAGGTCCGTGTTGAAATTCATAAGGATACGGCCGAGATTGGATATAGTATTTGTCAGGAAAGACGGCGTCAGGGGCATGGTAAACTGATATTAAAATTAATATGCGAACAGGTTAAATGTGACTTTCCGTTTGTGTGCAAATTAGTCGGAAAAGTAAAAACAAATAATCCGGCGTCAGGAAATGCATTTGTAAATGCAGGGTTTAAAGCAGCCTATTCTGTCTTTGAAAGAAATATGGGGCAAATAGGGAAAGCAGCAGAAAAGTGGGGGGGGGTGGACAGGCATATTCTATAACAGAACCATAGCGGACATGGCGGGCAAAACCCTGCCAGCCAGAGGGCAGGGCGTGCTTGAAAATTCATTCCCATATTCTGCAGCCAACTCTTCAATTCCTGGTCGGAGGCAGTAGTAGCGTGATATTAGCGTCATCAGATTGAATATTAGAAGTCCAATCTGTATGAATTTGGTTCACGTAACTGTTGAGTTCCTCCTCCCCATTTGGTACAAATCTTCCGTTCAATGTATAATACATTTGACGGAAAGCATGATTCAGACACGTACTAAGATGGTCTGCGCGATGTGAACGGAAAACGCCGCGGAAGTTTGAGTTGATTGGAAGAATGTAGAAAGGAAAGGATATGGGAAATTTTTTGTCTGAAAGTGAATTAAAAGACCTTGGTTTGAAAGAATATGGAGAAAATGTTTTAATTGGAAGACATGCGGTATTATATAATCCGGAATTTTTATCGATTGGAAGCCATGTGAGAATTGATGATTTTACAGTGATAAGCGGAAAGGTTACACTGGGAAATTATATTCATATTTCACAGTTTTGCGGGATTTATGGAGGAGAAAAAGGCGTAGTAATGGAAGATTTCTCAGGATTATCGTCAAAATGTTCTGTTTATGCAGTTTCAGACGATTATTCCGGAAACTCTATGACAAATCCCATGGTACCATTGGAATACAGACCTTGTGTAGTAAACGCGCCGGTACAAATAAAAAAGCATGCCATTGTAGGATGCAACTCCGTTGTACTGCCGGGAGTTATCATAGAAGAGGGGACAGCTGTTGGAAGTATGGCGTTATGTAACAAAACTACAGAAGCATGGTCAATGTATGTTGGGGTTCCGGCACATCGTGTTGGCACGAGAAAGAAAGAGATCTTAAACTTGGAAAAAAAGTTTATGAAGGAGTTGGAGGTATGAGTGAGATTTATATAGGCCAGGAGGTAACAGAAGAGAAAATATTTGATAAAAAAGATGTTGTTGAGTTTGCAAAAATTACCGGGGATAATAATCCGCTGCATTTAGACGAAGAATATGCGAAACACGGCAGATTTGGAAAACCGATTGTGCATGGGGTCCTTATAATTGGATTTATTTCAAAAATAATTGGAACTCAATTACCAGGATGCGGCAGTATTTATTTGGAGCAGAACGCACAGTTTAGAAAACCGGTATATATTGGAGAAAAAGTTATAGTTAAAGTTAAAGTTGCCGGATGTGACAGAAAAGTTTTTAAATTGGATACAAATGTATTCAATGAAAATGGCGATTGTGTTATCAGCGGGACGGCTAAGGTTTTGTACGAAGGTGAAACGCGTGTGCTTTAGTATGATAGAAATGGAGTGAACCAGATATGCTCTACATCAGGACTGATATGAACAGCATCATTGCCACCGGGCATGTCATGCGCTGCCTTGCCATTGCAGACGCAGCTAAAATTCAGGGAGAACAAACCACGTTTATTCTGGCGGACGAACAGGCGGTTGAGTTGCTTGCAAACCGGGGATATCCGTACATTATTCTTCATACAAAGTGGGACTGCATGGAGGAAGAGCTGTCTCTTTTGGAAAAAATCATCAGGGAATATCAGATAAGAAGCCTGTTAATTGACAGTTATCAGGTGACATATTCTTATTTAAAACGGCTTTCGCTTCATGTAAAAACATATTACATGGACGATTTAAACCGTTTTATTTATCCGGTACATGGCCTTATCTGCTATGCAATAAACGGGGATACGTTTCGCTATCATGAGAATTATCCGAATACAAAACTGTATCTTGGCACACAATATACGCCGCTTCGTAAAGAATTTTCCGGCTGTAGTGAAAAAATCATAAAACCGGAGGCTCAAAATCTCCTGCTTATGTCCGGCGGATCGGATCCGTTTGGATTTTTAGCAAAGATGCTTGAAAAATTGGATATAAGATCCTATCGCAGAATTGATGTGATCTGCGGAGTTTACCATACGAACTATCAGGAATTGAGGCAAAAATATGCCGCTTTTTCACAGATTCATATCCAAAAGTCAGTGAGTGATATGCAAAATTATATAGATAGGGCGGACTTGGCCGTTTCCGCAGGAGGGACAACCTTATATGAGTTATGCGCTTTTGGGACGCCGGCAATATCTTATACAATAGCGGATAATCAGGTCGGTAATGCAGAAGTTTTTCAAAAGCAGGGTATCATCGATTACGCGGGCGACATAAGGAATGATATGGGGGCTGTTATCCGGTATATGCATCGGCAGCTTGCCAGATACCGGGATAACTCTGATTTGCGGACAAAGCGTTCAAGAAAAATGCAGAAACTGGTGGACGGAAGCGGCGCGGCAAGAATTGCGCAAGCGCTTCGGGAATCTGGCGAGCCGCCTGTTTTGAGAAAATGAAAAAATAAAATAAAAAAATTTAAAAAAGCTGTTGACAAAGAAAAAAAACTATGGTAATCTAATATAGCTGTCGCGGAAAACGACAGAAAAA
>CAJTLD010000071.1:0-13234 GCA_910577065.1 uncultured Lachnospiraceae bacterium
CGCCGCATCCCCTGTCCTCTGGCTGACGGAACTTTGCCAACACTGTTCGCTGTAACACTAGAGCGTGTTTTACTTCCCGCAAAACGCAAGCACTTTCCTGTACTCCATCGTCCCGCCAAACAAATCTAAGCCGCTTCCAATCGTGGCGTTCAGACGTCCTGCGCCCTCCTGCCTGAGTTCTTTTAAATCCTCAAAGCTTCCGATTCCCCCGGCATAGGTAACCGGAATTTTGCCCCAGCTTCCCAAAAGCCGTACAAGCGGAACCTCGATCCCCTTTGCCCTGCCTTCCACATCAACCGCATGGATCAAAAATTCATCCGCATATGCGCTCAGGCGTTCCAGCAACTCTAAAGAAATTTTTTCCGACGTAAACTTTTGCCACCGATCCGTTACAATATAATATGCCCCGTCCGCGCCCATTCTACAGCTTAAATCCAACACCAGGCGCTCCTTTCCGGTTACCCGCACCAGCTTTTTTAAATTTTCAAAATTGACCTTTCCGCCGGAAAATACATAAGACGTAACGATAACATGGCTCGCGCCTTCCGAAAGAAACTCCTTTGCATTTTCCGCACAAATGCCGCCGCCTGCCTGTAAGCCCCCAGGATAGGCGCGCAGGGCAAAAACCGCCTGCCGCTTGGTCTCTTCATAATAAATACTTCCTGCATGGTTTAACAAAATCACATGGCCGCCTTTTATCCCGTCCTGTTGATAAAACCGCGCATAAAACGCCGCGTCTTTTTCCGACACGAAATTCTCCTGCGCCCGGTTCCCCATATCCCTTAAACTGCCGCCGACAATCTGTTTTACTTTTCCATTGTGTATATCAATACATGGACGAAATTCCATTACTCAGATCCCTCCTGCTTAGTTATATAACTTTGAAACGAGCAAACGACGAAGTATGCCGTGGAAACCTCGTCGTCTATTTTTAAGTCTATCACATTTTTTTTTAGATTTCAATCCTATCCACAGAATCCTTTTGTATGATAAAATAAGTAGAGTTACCGGCACACAAGATAATACCACGTCCGCCTCAGCTGTATACGGACAACCAAAATAAATACCGGAAAGGAATAAAAGCATGGATATCATTATAACGCTTGCACAAGAACTTGGCGTCAAAAAGCGCCAGGCCGAAGCAGCCGTAAAACTGATTGATGAAGGCAACACGATTCCGTTTATTGCGCGTTACCGCAAGGAAGCTACCGGCGCATTAGACGATGAAGTGCTGCGCAATTTATATGAAAGGCTCACTTACCTGCGCAGCCTCGAAGAAAAAAAGAACCAGGTGATAGCCGGCATTGACGAACAGGGCAAGCTGACTGAAGAACTGCGCGCGCAGATTTTAGCGGCAGAAACGATGGTCGTTGTAGACGATCTCTACCGCCCGTACCGCCCCAAACGCAGAACCCGCGCGACTATCGCCAAAGAAAAGGGCTTAGAACCACTTGCCACCCTGATTTTACTGCAAAGAACCCAAAAACCGATTGAGGAAGATGCAAATGCATTTTTAAATGAAGAAAAGGAAGTACATACCGTACAGGATGCAATTGAGGGCGCAAAGGATATTATCGCCGAGAGCATTTCTGACGAAGCGGATTACCGCATCCGAATCCGGGAACTTACAATGAAAAAAGGACGTATGGTATCGGCGGCGAAGGATAAGGAGGCGGAATCCGTCTATGAAATGTATTATGAGTTTGACGAAGCGCTGTCCAAGCTGGCGGGGCACCGGATACTTGCCTTAAACCGCGGGGAGGCGGAAAAGGCGCTTACGGTAAAGGTAGAAGCGCCGGAGGAGGATATTATCCGTTTTTTAACCCGCAAGGTGATCCGCCGGGATAATCCGTATACGGCGCCGCTGCTTGCCGATGCGGTTTCGGACAGCTATAAGCGCCTGATTGCTCCCGCAATTGAACGGGAAATCCGAAATATTCTGACTGAACGGGCACAAGACGGAGCAATCAAAGTATTCGGCAAGAATCTGGAGCAGCTTTTGATGCAGCCGCCGATTGCAGGCCAGACTGTGTTAGGCTGGGATCCGGCATTCCGTACCGGGTGCAAGCTGGCAGTTGTGGATTCGACCGGAAAGGTGCTCGATACTGTGGTTATTTACCCTACGGCTCCGCAAAATAAGGTAGAAGAATCCAAAAAGATCTTAAAAAGGCTGATTCAAAAATACGGCGTTACCCTGATTTCGGTCGGGAACGGCACGGCTTCGAGGGAATCCGAAACGGTGATTGTGGAACTGTTAAAGGAACTTCCGCAAAAGGTGCAGTATGTGATTGTTAATGAAGCGGGAGCGTCGGTATATTCGGCAAGCAAGCTGGCGACGGAAGAATTTCCGAATTTTGACGTCGGCCAAAGGAGCGCCGCTTCGATTGCCCGGCGCCTGCAGGATCCGCTGGCGGAACTTGTAAAAATCGATCCGAAGTCCATCGGCGTCGGACAGTACCAGCACGATATGAACCAGAAGAAGTTAGGCGAGACATTAGGCGGCGTGGTAGAGGGCTGCGTAAATAAAGTAGGCGTGGATTTAAATACTGCGTCGGCGTCCCTGCTGGAATATATTTCGGGCATCAGCAAAGCGGTAGCCAAAAACATTGTGGCATACCGGGAGGAAAACGGCAGGTTTACGGCCCGCCCGCAGCTGCTAAAGGTCGCAAAATTAGGACCGAAGGCATACGAACAGTGCGCCGGGTTTCTCCGAATTACAGGCGGCAAAAACCCGTTAGACGCTACAAGCGTCCATCCGGAAAGCTATGGGGCGACGGAAAAGCTGCTGGAGAAGCTGGGGTATACGGCGGCTGATTTAAAACAGGGTACGTTGAAGGGAATTGCAAAAAAGGTATCGGATACAAAGAAGCTGTCCGAAGAACTCGGCATCGGAGAACTGACGTTAGCGGATATAGTAAAAGAACTGGAAAAACCCGCGCGGGATCCCAGGGAGGACATGCCAAAGCCCATTTTGCGCAGCGATGTGCTGGAGATGAAAGATCTTACGCCGGGAATGGTGTTAAAAGGCACGGTGCGCAATGTGATAGATTTCGGGGCGTTTGTGGATATCGGGGTCCACCAGGACGGGCTGGTGCATATTTCGCAGATTTGCGAACGGTATATCAAGCATCCGCTTGAGGCGGTCAGCGTGGGGGATATTGTGGAAGTGAAAGTGCTTAGCGTGGATTTGAAAAAGCAGAGGATTGCGCTTACAATGAAGCTGTAACGCAGGATCTCAAAAAGGGGGGGGCCGGATTCCCTGCTATTCTGCTATATTGGCTGCAAACTGCGCGGTTGCAGGCTGACTGCTACAAAATATCCGCTAATAGTGTTTTTAAAGTAGAAATGCCTGATATCTTATGTTATACTGAAATTATAGTTCTTAAAAAGGAAGGAGAAATAAGTATGAGGGCAAAATTGATAAAAAAGATTCTGTCAGCCAGCCTTGTAGCAACTTTGTTAGCCACTTCCGTTCCCGCTTCGGCGTTTACAGAACCTGTGGACGCAGTGGGGGACGAAACGGCCGGCAATCCGCTCCGGCTGTGGTATGACGAACCGGCAACTGACTGGCAGGAGCACACAATCCCCATTGGAAACGGCGATATGGGGGCAAATATCTACGGCAGCATTGCCAGCGAACATCTGACATTTAATGAGAAAACGCTGTGGACAGGAGGCCCAAGCACGCTGCGCCCGGATTACAATGGCGGAAACCTAGAAAATGTCGGCAGAAACGGCGCGCTGGTAAAAGAAATCCAAGATTTGTTCGCACAGGGAAATGACCAGGCCGCGTCCCAAAAATGCGGTACCCTGATCGGAGACGGCGGACAGGGTGAATGGAACAGTTCGGTCGGTTACGGCGCATATCAGCCGTGGGGCGATATTTATTTTGATTACCAGGATCTTGACGCAAATAATGCAACCGGATATACCAGAGATCTGGATTTGAATACCGCATTGTCAACCGTAAATTTTGAAGCAGGCGGCACGTCCTACAAAAGAGAATTTTTTGTCAGCAATCCGGATAATGTGCTTGCCGCAAAACTTTCTGCCGACGGCAGCCATAAACTGAATCTGGACGTCCGTTTTACGTCCCATCATGGTGCGACGGCGACGGCTGTCAGCGACACGCTTACCGTAGCAGGTCAGCTTACGGACAACCAGCTGAAATTTGATTCTTTTTTAAAAGTCACAAACAATGGCGGAAGCGTGACTGCAAACGGAAATAAGCTAGAAGTCCGCAACGCAGATTCCATTACCGTATTTGTATCGGCAGCAACCGATTATAAGAACGATTATCCCGTATACCGGACCGGAGAAACGGCAGACGCGCTTCACGGCAGGGTAAAAGACGCCGTGGACAACGCAGCTGCAAAAGGATATGAGGCTGTCAGGGAAGATCATATCAAAGATTATCAGAGCCTTTATTCCCGGATGAGTTTGGATTTATACGCCGTTGTTTCCGACAAAACGACAGACGAACTGCTTACCGCCTATAACAACGGTTCCGCAAGCGACGGCGAACGGCGGCAGCTAGAAACCATGCTGTTTCAGTACGGCCGGTATCTGACCTTAGGCTCTTCCAGAGAAAATTCCCAACTTCCCTCCAACCTTCAGGGCGTATGGAACAAAGACACACGGCCGGCATGGCATGCAGATTATCACACAAACGTCAATCTTCAAATGAATTACTGGCCGACTTATGTTACGAATCTGGCAGAATGCGGCAAGCCTTTGATTAGCTACGTCGATTCCCTGCGCGAACCAGGGCGCGTAACGGCAAAGATTTATGCCGGAATCGAAAGTACGGACGAAAACCCGGAAAACGGGTTTATGGCGCACACGCAGAACAATCCGTTTGGATGGACCTGCCCGGGCTGGTCATTTTCCTGGGGCTGGTCTCCGGCCGCAATGCCGTGGATTATACAAAACTGTTGGGAATATTATGATTTTACCCGGGACGAAGATTATCTGAAAGAAAATATTTATCCGATGATGAAGGAAGAAGCTACGCTTTATGATCAGATGATGATTCCGGACGCAGACGGCAAGCTGGTATCTTCCCCGTCTTATTCTCCCGAGCACGGGCCATATACCAGCGGAAATACATACGAACAGTCTTTGATCTGGCAGCTTTATGAAGACGTAATTACAGCGGCGGAAGTTGTCGGGGAAACAGATACTTCCAAAATAGACACCTGGATATCCAACCAGCAAAATTTAAAAGGACCGATTGAGATCGGGGACGACGGACAAGTCAAAGAATGGTACGACGAAACCACGCTTGGCAGCATGGGGGGCGAAGGATTTGGCCACAGGCATATTTCCCATATGCTTGGACTGTATCCGGGCGATTTGATTACCACCAAAACACCGGAATGGCTGGAAGCTGCAAGAGTTTCCATGGAGAATCGAACCGACGCCAGCACCGGCTGGGGCATGGGCCAGAGGATTAACACCTGGGCAAGACTCAGGGACGGAAACCGGGCATACAAACTGATTACCGATTTATTTAAAAACGGTATCTATGCAAACCTCTGGGATACGCATCCGCCATTCCAGATTGACGGTAATTTCGGTTATACTTCCGGCGTAGCAGAAATGCTGCTGCAAAGCAACGTAGGCTGTATGGATCTCCTTCCGGCTCTTCCGGATGTATGGACAGAAGGCGAAGCGGCAGGCCTTGTAGCCAGAGGGAATTTTGAAGTGGATCTCAAATGGTCCAACGGCAGTCTAAAAAATGTGGAAATCACATCCAACAAAGGGAACGACGCAGTTCTTAAATATGAAAATATAGCCGTTGTAAAAGTCGTAGATCAAAACGGAAAAACTGTGAAAACAGAAAAAATTTCCGACGACGAAATTTCATTCGCCACAGAAACAGGCAACCGTTACAAAATTACAGAATTTCCGGTAAAAGAAGAGATTCCGGCAAACCTTGCGATTACAAAGCAGGAAGGTGACGCGGTAACGCTTTCCTGGGACGCAATTTCATCAAAAGGCGCCGTTTATAATGTTTATCGCCAGACAGCAGGCGGCGGCAGAATACAGATTGCATCCGGCATTTCGGGCACAAGCTATACGGATACTGCCGCCTATGAGATTTTAGGCGTTCTGAATTATCAGATATCAGCCGGAATGGGCGCCTTAGAGTCTAATTTAAGTACATCCGTACAGACAAAAGCAGCCGGCGAAATGATAGACGATATAGACCCACGCATTGAATACGTCGGCAATTGGGGAGACTGGGAAGAAAGCGGCAATTATGCCGGAACCATCAAATACCTGCAAAACCCGACTGGAACAGAAACGGCCACGCTGTCCTTTGAAGGTACCGGCGTCGAAGTAATCAGCGTATTAAACCACGACAGGGGCTTTTTGGAGATTAGCATTGACGGTGAAACGTATGATACCGTGGACACCTACTCTCCCACTACTGTACGGCAAAGCGTTCTATTCAGTAAAAAAGACCTGCCTTTCGGAAACCATACGGTAACCGTAAAAGCAACCAATGAAAAAACAGCCGACAGTTCCGGCACAAAAGTTGAACTGGATGCATTCCGTATTTTCCTCAGTGAAATAAAAGCGCCTTCCCTTCCTTCCGGAAGTGACAGCCAGATACTTGCCGTCGAAGACGGACGTGTAATGGCGCATTGGAAAGAAACAAAAGATGCGGAAAGTTATAATATTTATATAGACGGCGAACTGGCAGATACGGTAGAAACGCCCTACGCCTGGATTTCAACAGCTACAGGACAATTGAAAAACGTTGTGGTTAAAGCGGTTGTCAATTCACAGGAAGTAAGCGGCGGCATTACATTCGGCGTAATAAGCTCTATCCCGGTTGCCGGCATTCATGTAACAGAACAGAACAAAACGTTAAACACAGGAGAAACATACCAGATTCAGGCATCCGTTTCACCGAAAAATGCAACCAATAAAGAACTTCTCTACGTTTCTTCCAATGAAGCAGTTGCAAAAGCAGATGCATCCGGTAAAGTTACGGCAATCGGAGCCGGCAGCGCGGATATTACGGTTTCAAGCGTTTCCTCCCCGGACAAAACGGCAGTCGTACATATTACGGTGACCAAAAAAGCAGATCCGGATCCAGGTCCTATTATCAATCCGGAGCCGCAGCCGCAGCCACAACCGCAGCCGCAGCCAGAAGCTCCAAAACCACAGCCGGTAAACGCAGTCATCACCAAAGGCAATCTTTCGTACAAGGTAACGAAATCCGATGCCAAAAACGGAACCGTATCCGTCCAGAAATTAACAGCTTCCGGCAAAAAGAAAATAACCATACCTGCAACTGTGGCAAAAGACGGCTTTACATATAAAGTAACGGCAATTGGAGAAAAAGCCTTCCACAATAACAAAAAACTGGAAAATATAATTATTGGAGCCAATGTCACAAAAATCGGCGCAAACAGCTTTAACAAATGCAGCAAATTAAAGAGCATTCAATTTAAAAGCAAGAAAGCGCCCAGGATTGGCAAAAACGCATTTAAGGGCATAAAATCGTGTAAAGTTTATTACCCTAAGAAGATGAATTTAAAATCCCTGAAGAGTAAAATGAAGGGCGCGGGACTTAAGAACGCCGTCTATAAGAAAAAATAACAAACGGCAGGAAAACGGTATAGCTATTTGAGCTATACCGTTTTTTCTGTCTCCCTTTCAAAATATCAGGTCTCTTATTTACGGCAGAAGCAGTTATCCTTTACTCCTCCATCGGAACACACTCTGCGGAATCGAAAACCCAAATATAATCCCAACCGCAATCGCTCCGGCAATTTTAAAAGTCTCTATCCCTTTTGCAGCAAACGAAGCCATATCGTCTATAATAAAATAATAAGACGTATAATAAATCCCGGCTCCCGGTACAAGCGTAAAAATACTGGTCATAAGGTACAGCGTTACCGGATTTTTCCGGACCGCTGCAAAAAAGCGCGATACAATCGTAAGAAAAAATGTAGCCAGCAGAGAGGCGGTAACCGTCCCGCAGCCAAGCCCACAAAAAATCAAATAGCCAATCCACCCCAGCGCCCCCGTCAGGGAACTAAACAAAAACTGATCCTTCGGTACGCAAAACAAAACGGCAAACGACGCCGTTGCAATCATTGCAAGCACAAACTGCAGTATCATAGCATTATTACACCTCCCGTCAAATCGCGGTATAAAATCATAACCATTCCCACGCCAAGGGCAATGCACATCGCCGTTAAAAGCGCGTCCAAAAGGTGTATGGCCCCTGACAAATAGTCGCCGCCGAACAAGTCCCGGATCGAAGTCGTAAGCGCAATTCCCGGCAAAAGAGGCACAATGCTTCCGATTACAATTTTATCCTGTAAAACAGGAAGCCCCATTTTCAGAAGCGCAAGGCTTGACGCCGTCAGAAACGCGCTCCCTGCAATATTCGTCAAAAATTTGGACGTACCATGCTCCTGCTGACGCAAACGCAGAAACTGCAAAAAAAAGCCCAGCAAAAAAGAAAAAAAAGCGTCAAGCGGCCCGCCGCCAAAAATAGTGCAAAAGCACGCGCAGCCTACCCCGCAGCATATGTTCTGCACCACCGGACGCTCCACAGGTATCGCCTTGCAGCTGTCCAGACGTTTCCAGGCTTCAGCCACGTCGCATTCCCCCGCGCTGATTTCCCTCGAAAGCTGGTTCACAGCGGCAATTCTGCCCAAATGCACGTCGCCAAGCGGAACATGGCGCACGATACTGCAGGCGTCTTCTTTCTGTTCATTCGCGCTGGCAAAAATACCGTTGGAAAGCACATAGACGTCGTATTCCGCAACGCCATACGCGTCTAAAACATGCAGTATCGTGTCTTCCACGCGGTAAATTTCTCCGCCGTTCCTTAAAAGCACATCGCCGATTTCTACGGCCAGCGCCAGTATTTTTTTACTGTCGGACATTTTTACAGGCTCCTTTCCGATCATTTATATCCGATACACATCACCCAAAAACACCATTCTATTATAAGTACCATTTCTGTTTTTTGCTATCCATTTTGCATAAGTTTTAAAAAAAGATACATACTACTCAAAAGAAAATGAGAAGGAAGTGAGCAGTATGAACCGAAAATTATACCGCATTTGCCTGTTTATGGTAATTACGGCCGCTGTGGTTTCCGGCGTTTTGTATTACAGGGTACTGAAAAAGAAAGCGTCTCCCCCACAAGAAGGGATATTCGTATGGGAAGAACTTACGGGGAGCGGATGCGTATGAGTGCAAACGACGAAACGGTTTATATTAAAATCGATCAAAACGTGCTGATCTTCGACCGTAATGTAACCATAGGCGATATCGCGGCCGTCACAAGTTCCAATGAAACAATGGTACGCCAAATCAAGCAGAAAAAATTTTACGCGTTTCCGCCGCCTCCGGCATCCAAAAAAAACGTAAAAATCCAGCGGGAAATCTTTTCGGTTTTAAAAGTTGTAGAACTAATTCATGAAGATTACCCAAATGCCGAAATCCAAAACGAAGGCGAATCGGACTTTATTTTGGAATACAGAAAAGATCCGTCACAGTCTAACTGGATAGATTACCTGAAAACAGCTGCGCTTTGCCTGGTAGTATTCTTCGGAGGGGCGTTTACGATTATGTCATTCAATAACGATATCGGCATCACGGAACTGTTCGGGAAATTTTACGAACAGGTAATGGGCGCAGAACAAAGCGGCGTAACGGAACTGGAAATCATGTACTGCATTGGGCTTGCAATCGGCATCCTGGTATTTTTTAACCACTTCGGAAAACATAAAATTACGCCCGACCCGACTCCAATTCAGGTACAGCTGCGCAAATATGAACAGGACGTAGACACCACATTTATCCAGAATGCCGCAAGAGGGGGAAAAGAAATTGATGTTGATTAACCATATCCTGCTTGGGGCGCTGGGTTTGATGTGCGGCTTCGCAGCGGCCGGAGGGACGTTTGCCCTCATTGTTGCCATCAGTGTTGTCCCGCGGATTATCGGAATGAGCCGGACAGCGGCCCATGTGCTGTTATATGAGTCCATGGTTATGCTGGGCGGCGTTCTGGGAAACATCGTAACAGTGTTTCCTCAAATGCCCATTCCGCTTGGCCGTCCCATGCTGGCGCTGTTTGGACTTGGCAGCGGCATCCAGGTAGGATGCCTTGTAATGGCGCTTGCGGAAATTATGAATGTATTCCCAATTGTTTTTCGAAGGCTGAAGTTAAAAAAAGGACTGTCACTGGTCATCACGACGCTTGCTGCAGGAAAAGTGATAGGCGGACTGTTTTATTTCTTCCGCCAAATGGGATAAAAGGCATTATTTGTACCAAATTCGCGGTTGACGTACGGGGCAAAGCGGATTAAAATGACGAAAAGGAGAGGATAGATATGGTTACACTGGTTGCAAGGCAAAGTATCATTATCAAATGTAATATGCAGACGTCAGCGCTGCTCGGGAACTATGAGTTTTATTATGCAGCGGGGCTTTTCTGCCGTCTGCGCGGGATTGAAGTAGACGCGGATATCCTGCCCGGCGCCTTGAAAGAAAAAATCCTGCCTGCGTTACAGGCATCCGAGCCGGACGATCCCAAGGAACGGCATCTGGTTCATATGCTGCTTAAGTATGAACCAACCGACGAATATGAAAAACAGATGAAAGAACTTTTGCGCTGGGGACTTGGAGAAGAACGGATCTGGCAGGTAAACTAAGCAAGGAAACGAGGTAAAAAAATTGGCAAAGGAAAAGAAAATCAGCCCGCAGAAAGCGGAAGAACAAAGAGCATATAATGAATACGTCAAAGAGGTGACGCCTACCCATTCACTGCCAAAGAATATGGCGAAAGCTTTTGTAGCCGGAGGGCTTATCTGTATTATCGGGCAGGGAATTTTACAGTACTGCGGCAGCCTGGGGCTTGACAAAGATACAGCGGGAAGCTGGTGCAGCCTGTTTTTGGTACTGCTTAGCGTAGTTTTGACCGGATTTAACCTTTACCCAAAATTTGCGAACTTTGGCGGCGCGGGCGCCCTGGTACCGATTACCGGATTTGCAAATTCAGTGGCGGCTCCATGTATTGAGTTTAAGAAAGAAGGACAGGTTTTTGGAATTGGCTGCAAGATATTTACAATTGCAGGGCCGGTTATTTTATATGGTATATTTACAAGTTGGTTACTTGGTGCAATTTACTGGATTGGGATGTATTTCGGGGTATTTTAAACGTACCTGTGTAAAATATATGAACCGTTTTATAAGCAGGATGACAGGTCTGTGGGATTTGTTCGCCTGCTTTTTAATTTTGGAGGCAAGATGTAGTTCATGTAAAAGGAAAAGAGAAATAAACTTGTGTATTATTAAAAGGCGTGTTATATTGAATAGAAAAAAGAATATGTTCTGTGTATAAAAAATTCTCTAGTCTTTGTAATACAATTAGCATTGCTGTATATAGTTAGTTTTATATAAGGAGAAAACATGAATAAAATATTTGATTTATCAAATTTTGACTCCTACAAAGAAGATAACCGCAGAGAAGTAAAGAAAGCAGAAGGTGGACTACCTAACAGTTTATGGGATACCTACTCTGCTTTTGTCAACTGCTTGAAAGACTGGACGATAAGGAATACCTTAGAGTAATCGGTGCAGCAGGTTTTTCGAAAGATGATAAAAAGCTTCACCCAACTGCGGCCGGAATGCTTATGTTTAGAAATGAATATGATATTGTACGATATTTTCCGGAATATTTTTTTGATTACAGGGAAAATCCGGATACGGTAATAAGATGGTCAGACAGGCTTCAATCATCATCAGGCGAATGGCCAGGAAATTTATTTGACTTCTATTTTCGAGTATATAATAAGATAATTAAGGATATCAAGGTGCCGTTTAAAATTCAGGGAGGTTTTCGGATTGATGATATGCCAGTTCACCGGGCGCTACGGGAAGCGTTGGCAAATTGTATTATTAATGCAGATTTTTATGGAAAATATGGCATTCTCATAATTAAAGAAGAAACAAAAATTATTTTGGAAAATCCCGGTTATATCAGACCAGGAAAGGAGCAAATGCGCAGAGGAGGAAAATCTGACCCAAGAAATAAGAATTAGATGAAAATGTTTAATCTGATAAATATTGGCGAGCATGCGGGAAGCGGAGTACCTAATATCTTTCATGTTTGGGAAGACGAAGGTTGGGAAGAACCTTATATAAAGGAAAGTTTTGACCCGGACAGAACATCCCTAACATTAAAATTTATCAAAAAACAAGCGATAAAAACAAATAGAAATCAGGAAAAAATCAGATTGTATTTACAAGGACATAAAACAGCAAAAACCAGAGATATTGCTGAACTACTGGGATTGAGTATGGCAAGAACAAGAGAAATACTTGCTGCCACGGATGATGTCGAGGCAATAGGAAAAAATAAAGCAAGGACATATCGGCTGCGGAAAGAAAAGTAATAAGCATATGGAGGGATTTTTATGCGACTGGACAAGCTGCTTTCAGATATGCAGGGTATTACCAGAAGTGAAATAAAACGGCTCATAAAGCAGGGGACTGTTACCGTAGACGGCGTAAAATGCGCCAGTCCAAAACAACAGGTGGATCCCAAAATACAATCGGTATGCTTGTTGGGCGAGGAAATACAGTATCAGAAATTTGTATATTATATGTTCAACAAACCGGGAAACTGCGTGACGGCGCGCCAGGATGCCTTACATAAAACGGTCATGGATTATATTACAGACAAACGGAAGGGACTCTCCCCGGTGGGCCGGCTGGATTTGGATACGGAAGGGCTGCTTTTGATTACAGACGACGGAATGCTGTCCCATAACCTGCTGAGCCCGGCAAAACATGTAGAAAAGGTTTATGAAGCCAAAATTTTGGGACAAGTGACAGATGAAGATGTAAAAGCTTTTAAAAACGGGGTTCACATTGGAGACGACTTGCCGGCAAAACCGGCAAAGCTTACCGTACTTTCAGAAGGAGACGTTTCGAACGTGCGCGTCGTGATTACAGAAGGGCGTTACCATCAAATCAAAAGGATGTTTTCAGCTGTCGGAAAACAGGTGCTTTTTTTAAAACGCGTTGCTATGGGCGGCCTTTGGCTGGACGAAACGCTATTACCAGGAGAATACCGGGCGCTTAGGGAAGACGAAAAGGAACTGCTGGGCAGAAATTAAATCCGTTCCAACAGCCGGTATCCCATTTTTACCTTCGGTCCAGTACCGCCGCTGCGATATGAAAAAGCACC
>CAJTLD010000071.1:13256-13553 GCA_910577065.1 uncultured Lachnospiraceae bacterium
CCGCCGCAATCTTTCCCGCCGTGCTGGTCAAAACCTGGGCGATCCGGCCTACATGCGGCGCCGTCAGCCGTACAATCCCAATAAAATTCGCATACGGCGCCGGGTTCATGTCCTGCGTACGGTTCGCGTCCCCTTTTGTGATAAACTCCCCCATCAGCACACGGTTCTCTACCACGCGGTGCGTAATAATGGACGCCTGATCTTCCGCGCTGTAAAACGCGCCGATGGGCTTGGTGGGATTTTGAAACGCCGGGTCCCGGCGGTCTACGACCACCTGGGTGGTCAAGGAGACCACGG
>CAJTLD010000072.1 GCA_910577065.1 uncultured Lachnospiraceae bacterium
CCCACTAAGTGGGGAATACATCTGCCGAAAAGCATTTTTCAAACACGCTCTAGCGCCGACCGGAGTGGAACGCAGACAACTTTAAACGGGCCGGATTCTGTAACAGTGAAGCCGGAAGGCTGAGCTGTTTCCTATATCAGGAAAAATTAGACGCGTTATAGTGACTTTTTAGAAATTTCATGGTAGAATAAATAAAAACTGCAAAAAATGAGTAGTTTTTAATGAAAGAGCATTTAAGGAGGAAATTTTCAGAATGAGAAAGACAAAGATTGTATGTACATTAGGTCCTGCAACCGATAAGGATGATGTATTGGAGCAGTTAATCTCTGCCGGGATGAACGTTGCAAGGTGCAATTTTTCCCACGGCAGTTATGACGATCACAGGGTAAGGATAGACAAAGTAAAGGAATTGCGTGAAAAACACGGCAAATCTACGGCGATCATGTTAGATACGAAAGGTCCGGAGATCCGCTTGGGACTGTTTCGGGATCATGAGGCTGTTTTAGAGGCGGGGCAGAAATTTGTACTTTACTGCACAGGGGAGCATGAAGGGGATAAAGACGGCGTATCGATTACGTATCCGGAACTTTGTCAGGACGTTGAAAGCGGCGCTACGATTTTGATTGACGACGGTTTGGTAGAAATGGAAGTATTAGAGCGCTCCGAGGAGTGTATTGTCTGTCAGGTGAAAAACGGCGGCAAGGTTTCCGACCGCAAAGGGGTCAATGTCCCGAATGTAAAATTATCCATGCCGTTTTTAAGTGAGAAAGACAAAAACGATATTTTATTTGGGATCAAAAACGATGTGGATTTTATTGCGGCTTCTTTTGTACGCAGGGCGGACGATATCCGGAAAATGCGCAAATATTTAGACGATCACGGCGGATACGACGTGCATATTATTGCCAAAATCGAAAACAGGGAAGGTATGGAAAATATCGATGAAATTTTAGAGGCGGCGGAAGGCGTTATGGTTGCAAGGGGAGATATGGGCGTGGAAATCCCATACGAAGAAGTCCCGGTACTCCAGAAACTGATTATCAAAAAATGCATTGCAGCCGGCAAACAGGTTATTACCGCGACTCAGATGTTAGAGTCCATGATCAAAAACCCCAGGCCGACCAGGGCGGAAACAACCGACGTTGCAAACGCAATTTATGACGGGACCAGCGCAATTATGCTTTCTGGTGAAACGGCGGCCGGCCAGTATCCGGTGGAAGCGCTTTTGACCATGGTACGGATTGCAGAACGCACGGAGCAGGATATAGATTACAGAAAACGTTTCTTTGCAAGGGAACGTAAGGCCAACCCGGATATTACGGATGCAATCTGCCATGCAACCTGTACGACGGCGCTTGATCTGAACGCCAGGGCAATTGTAACGGTTACCAAAAGCGGTCATTCTGCGAGGAATATTGCCAAATACTGCCCGGCATGCGGCGTAATCTGCGGTTCTATGGAAGAAAAAGTGGCAAGGCAGTTAAACCTTGTCTGGGGCGCGACGCCAGTGATATTAGAGAAAAAGAAAGATATCTTTGAATTGTTTGACCATGCGCTTGAAGTGGCACGGGAGAAGGGATATTTAAATACTGGGGATATTACGGTAATTACGTCAGGCGTGCCGATTGGAGTGTCCGGAACAACGAATATGATCCGGGTACAGACGGTATAAAGGGTTATAGATCAGAATGCAGATCAAAGGAGAAAGAATGAAATAGGGCGTTTCTTTAAAGTCCATAATATCATTGAGTACAAGTCTCCGCAGGACAGTTTAAATATAGATGTATTTTATAAATCTTGTGCTTATGCAAGCTTATACAAATCTTATGGAAAGACGCTGGATGAGAGGAAAGCAGAAGATATTACGGTGTCGATTATCCGGGATGCAAAGCCAAGGGAACTGTTTCGGTATTTTAAATCACATGGCTGTTCTCTGTCTAATCCTTGGAAGGGAATTGGCGGATTCCGTTTTGGAGATTAGCATAGAAGCAAACAGAAAGGCTATGGAAGAAATCCATTACAATGGAGTACGCAGCGGCAAAGAAAAATCTGACGGTAGACGAATTTTTGCAGAAACGAAAGGAATTGGGTATCAGATGATACTCGGTTCCAATCCCTGCAGGTAAAAAAATATCATAATTTAAAACCTCTTTCATACAATGTATAAAGTATTTTCCAAATAATACAAGGTAGGAAAGGGGTTATTTTTATGGAACTTGCATCGGGCAGCAAAGAATTTAATCTTTATAAAGACATACAGCAAAGAACCGGCGGAGAAATTTACATCGGAATTGTAGGCCCGGTCCGCACCGGCAAATCCACATTTATCAAACGTTTTATGGATATTATGGTGCTTCCGAATATGGAAGACGAAAATACGAGGGCGAGGACCGTGGATGAGCTTCCGCAGTCTGCGCAGGGCAAAACGATTATGACAACCGAACCGAAATTTATCCCGAAAGACGCGGCAGCAATACGTTTGGACGGAGATACCGAGGTAAAGGTACGCTTAATTGACTGCGTGGGATATATGGTGGAGGGCGCTGCGGGCCATATGGAAGGAAATAACAAGCGCATGGTTAAAACACCCTGGTTTGACTATGAAATTCCATTTGTGGATGCCGCATCCATCGGTACGCAAAAAGTAATTAAGGATCATTCTACCATCGGGATTGTCATTACAACGGACGGCTCGTTTGGCGAACTGAAAAGAGAAAATTATATTGCAGGGGAAGAAAAAACCATCGGAGAGCTAAAAACGCTCGGCAAGCCGTTTGTCATTTGTTTAAACTCCGAACGCCCCTACAGCGACGAAACGGTGAAACTGGCGGAACAGATGAAGGAAAAGTACCAGACGCCCGTTATCCCGGTAAGCTGCGAGCAGCTTAGAAAAGATGATATCAATAAGATTCTGGAAAGTATCCTGTATGAATTTCCAATTGTGAAAATGGAATTTTACATACCCAAATGGGCGGAAATGCTGCCGTGTACGAACCGCATGAAAGAAAGCGTTATTGAAAATGCGCGCGCGATTTTAAATACCGTTACAAAAGCAAAAGATATGGCCGCTATCAAAAAACAGGAGGATTCGGAGTACATTGCCGATATTCATCTGGATAAGATCGATCTGGCGCAGGGGCTTTTGAAAATTAAAATTGAAATGGAAGACAAATACTACTATGAGAATATCAGTGAACTGACCGGCGTCCCAATCCAGGGCGAGTACCAGTTGATTTCCCTGATCAAAGAACTGTCCGCACAGAAAAGTTCTTTTGAAAAAGTGGCGGACGCGGTAACTGCGGTGCAGATGAAGGGGTACGGCGTAATTCACCCGCAGCTTGGAGATATTTCTTTAGAAGAGCCGGAACTTATCCGTCACGGCAATAAATACGGCGTAAAACTTCGGGCGACGTCGCCTTCCGTACATCTGATCCGGGCAAATATCGAAACGGAAATCGCCCCGATTGTCGGAAGCGAAGAACAGGCTAAGGATCTGATTGCCTATATCAAAGAAGGGCAGAATACCCCAAGCGGCGTCTGGGATACAAATATATTCGGAAAGTCTGTCGGAGAACTGATGGAAGACGGCATCCGCAGCAAAATATCCATGATGGACGACGAATGCCAGATGAAGCTGCAGGATACGATGCAGAAAATCGTAAATGACAGCAACGGCGGGCTGGTCTGCATTATTATTTAAGGACAGAAAAAATGGGCGGGCAGCCAAAGTGAATCTGTCCTTGACAGATGTATGCGGAAAATTTACAATTGGTTCATGGAACAAATCCAACCAAAGGAGTAAATTTTAAAATGCATCAGATGATTCACATAACCCCAATCCATTTACCCGCGGCTCCTGCTCCAACCGAGGAACCTGCGCGCCAGTATTTCTATATCCGGGCTGCGCGCGAATATATCCGCCAGTTATCGGCCCAAAAAGGGGAGCCGCTGACATTTCATGTTGCTACGTTTGGCTGCCAGATGAACGCAAAGGATTCCGAAAAGCTGACCGGGATACTGGAAGAAGCCGGATATCAAAAAAGTGATTCCGAAAACGCAGATTTTGTCCTTTACAACACCTGTACCGTGCGTGAGAATGCCAATAACAAAGTGTACGGCAGATTGGGCTATTTAAATGGATTTCAAAAGAAAAATCCCTTTATGATGATTGGCCTGTGCGGCTGCATGATGCAGGAGCCTGCCGTTGTGGATAAAATCAGGCAGAGTTACCGCTTTGTCAATTTGATTTTCGGCACGCATAATATCTACAAATTTGCGGAACTGCTGTATACGGCGTTAGAAAACACGTTCGGCAGGGACGGGGACAAAAACGGTTCTTCCATGACGGTTGATATTTGGCAGGATACCGACAAAATCGTGGAGGATTTGCCTGTAGAACGCAAATATACATTTAAGTCCGGCGTTAATATTATGTTTGGCTGTAATAATTTCTGCAGTTACTGTATCGTGCCGTATGTGCGCGGCAGGGAGCGCAGCCGAAAGCCGGGCGATATTTTACAGGAAATAAAAACCCTTGCGGCGGACGGCGTCAAAGAGGTTATGCTATTGGGCCAAAACGTCAATTCCTATGGTAAGAACTTAGAAGAGCCGTGTACGTTTGCACAGCTTTTGCGGGATGTGGCGGATATTGACGGTATAGAACGCATCCGCTTTATGACGTCCCATCCCAAAGATTTATCCGACGAATTAATTGCGGTAATGGCGCAGTCCGAAAAAATATGCCGCCACCTGCACCTGCCGTTACAGTCCGGCAGCACAAGGCTCCTTAAGATTATGAACCGCAGGTATACGAAAGAACAATACCTTCACCTGGTTGAAAAAATGCGCGCCGCCATTCCTGATATTGCGATAACCACTGATATTATCGTGGGTTTTCCGGGAGAAACGGAAGAAGATTTTAATGAAACCATGGACGTTGTGTGCCGGGTGGGATTTGACAGCGCGTTTACGTTTCTTTATTCCAAACGGACTGGGACGCCTGCGGCCGCAATGGAAAACCAGGTACCCGAAGAGACGGTAAAAGCGCGGTTTGACCGCCTGCTGTATAAAGTCCAGGAAATTGCCGCAAAAAAAGCCATGCGCTACGAAGGCACTGTACAAAAGGTTTTGATAGAGCATGTCAACGAGCGGGACGAAAGCCTTGTTACCGGACGTTTAGATAACAATTCTATTGTCCACCTGCCGGGAAATGCGGGCATGATCGGAACAATCGCAGACGTGTATTTAAAAGAGTGCAAAGGCTTTTATTATATCGGGGAGGCCAGGTGAAAATATGGCAAAGCGTTTTGGGAAAAGGGACGGCATATTTTTGGGAGTTCTTTTTGCTGTCCTGTTTTTTTTCTGCATTTCTTTTTATCTTTCGGAAAAGAAAGAGGGAGCGGTGGCGGAGGTAACCGTAGACGGGGAACTTTACGGTACGTATCCGCTGGATCAGGATCAGACGGTAGATATTATCATTGAAGAAACCGTTGCGAATGTCTTAGCGATCCAAAACAAAACGGCAGATATAACAAAAGCCAGCTGCCCGGACAAACTCTGCGTACACCAGAAAGCTATTTCCCATGCAAATGAGACTATAATCTGTCTGCCCAACAAGGTTGTTGTAGAAATCAAGGGAGGCAGGGAACCTGCGCTGGATGCTTTTACTTAAGGAGGACTGGCCTTGAAACAGAAAACG
Organism: uncultured Lachnospiraceae bacterium; assembly: GCA_910577065.1. Lineage (GTDB taxonomy): Bacteria > Bacillota > Clostridia > Lachnospirales > Lachnospiraceae > Roseburia_B. Next base: position 5,699 of record CAJTLD010000072.1, read on the forward strand.
GCGTATATGGGGATGTTTTTGGCGTTGGCGCTGATTCTTAGCTATGTGGAAGCGTTGATTCCGTTTCAGTTCGGGATTCCTGGCGTAAAGCTTGGGCTTGCAAACCTGGTTACGGTTATGATGCTCTACTGTACCGGCGCAAAAGAAGCCTTTCTTCTTTCCGTGTTGCGGATTGTACTGGCAGGCTTTTTGTTTGGAAACCCGTTTGGTATTATTTACGGCTTAAGCGGGGGTATATTAAGTTTTCTGGTCATGTACCTGCTCTGGCGCGGGGACAGGCTGCATGTGGTTTCCGTCAGCGTGGCAGGAGGGCTCTCCCATAATCTCGGGCAGCTTTTGGCAGCGTCTGCCGTAGTAGAAAACAGGAACTTGTTTTATTATTTGCCGGTATTGCTGGCAGCAGGTTTTGTTACCGGTTTTTTAATTGGGCTTCTGGCGCAGGAAATGATTGTAAGGGTGAAACGGCTGAAATGATTTGTGCAATTTGCACAATGAAAATGGCGTGTTATTTCATGAATGTTCACGAAATTCCAAAAAAATATCAAAAAAATACTGACAATAGCCTGAGGAAATGTTAAAATATATATGACAGGGGGCTATCAGAAATCCGTTATGCTCACAGGAGCACAGCGGATTTTTATTATTTCATAAGAAAGACCGTACTGCATCCGGTTCAAAGTTAAAGTTTGAACCGTCTGCCTGGCGCCATTGCGATCGTAAATTGAAAATTTGTGTAATATTTATTTTTGAAACACGCTCTGGGATAGCCGGTTTTTCAATGAAATAAAATCCTTCCGGGAATACGCGCACTTTTTTATTCCCGGGGTTTTGGCCGGAGAGAAGGGAGGAAAAAAGATGTTTGAAATAGGGGAATATATTATTTATGGAAATACGGGAGTATGCCGTGTGGAAGAAGTCGCGGCGCGGCCTGTTCCGGGGACGAAAACGGAACGGTTATATTATACCTTAGAACCGGTGTATGATAAAGGCTGCCGCTTGTTTACGCCGGTAGACAACCAGAAAGTAAAGATGCGTCCGGTACTGACCGCAAAGGAAGCGGACGAGTTGATTAAGAGGATCCGGGAAATTGATATTTTGTGGGTAAAAGATGAAAAGAACAGGGAGCAGATATATAAAGACGCAATCCGTACCTGCGACTGCGAGGATCTGATTAAAATTATAAAAACGCTGTATCTGCGCAAAAAAGCGCGGCTAAAAGCCGGGAAAAAAGTAACCAGCAGCGACGCTAAATATTTGCATCTGGCCGAAGAAAGCCTCTATGGGGAACTTTCAGTTGTAATGGGAATCCCCAAGAATGAAATGGAGGCGTTTATATACGATAAAGTAAAAGAAGATTAATCTTGCCAAGCAAGGGCAGTTGTGTTACAATAAACCCTGTCGAAAATAAAAGCAGAGTAGGATTTGGTGCGTTAAGTGTCATATGGACGGGGAGTTGCCATACGAACGAAAAGCCAGTCATGGATGACTGATCTTGCGGTACCAGGTCCGCATCCCGCTGTGAAATGAATAAGAGGTGGTTTGCCTTTTGGCGGTAGCATTTACGATCGACAATATAGATCCGTGCTACGGAGGAAAGGAGGTAAGCCATGCAGACAAAGATAAGCGTAAAATCAGTTTCTGTTGTCGGGTTTTTAGTTGCCATGGAAATTATTCTGGCCCGTTTTTCCATACATACATGGAATTTGAAGATTGGGTTCAGTTTTGTTCCGGTTGTTGTGGCAGCTATTTTTTATGGCCCGGTTGCAGGCGGTTTGACCGGGGCGATCGGAGATGTTGTTTCAGCGATTTTATTTCCGGTCGGAGCATATTTCCCGGGCTTTACGCTGACGGCATTTTTGACAGGCGCGGTATTCGGCTGGTTTTTCCGAAATAAAGTCACTGTTTTAAATACGGCGCTTTCGGTGCTTGTGGTACAGGGGATCATCAGCCAGGTTATGAATACATACTGGATTTCGTTCCTGTACGGCAGCCCGTATGGGCCGTTGTTTGTGACAAGACTGTACCAGACAGCCGCAATGAGCGCAGTGCAGATAGCGGCAATTTTGCTTATGGACAGAAAACTGCTGCCCGTGCTCAAGCGCTACACAATGTAAGAAAACGCTATAAAAAAATCAGCAAGCTTCCGGTTCGTGCGATGCGGCCGGAAGCTTTTTGTATTTTTGGAAACGCCCGGTATTTTGGGGATTTCCAGAAAAGATAAATTGTAGTATAATAGATATATTATCGAATAGAGGAGGAACATAAAATGCAGCAAATAAAAAAAAGCAGGTTTCTTGCCAGGTTTTCTTTTTTTCTTGCAGTAATGATGCTGTTTGCCGGGCTTCGCCCTTCCTATGCAAAAGCGGCTGTTGTCCAGGTCAACTGGTATAATGGCTCGGCTGAAACGGAAATTTCCGTAGAAGCGGGATCAAAATTTTATCTGGGTGATTTTGTGCGTATCTATTCGGATACGGTGTCTGCCACAGCGTCATTAGTAAAGGCGTCTTACCGGACGCAGGATAAAAAAGTGGCTTCCATAAATGGGAAAGGATATTTAAGCGCAAAAAAAGCCGGTACAACGGACATTACCGTGAATTGTCAGGGAAAAACGCTGACCTGCCATCTGACCGTGGAAAAGAAAGGAACCTTTGAGCAGACCGGGGGAGTCAAAGAGTTAAAAGCCGCGGCAAAAACGCTTGCAAAAGGGATGCCTAAGAAATTAAATGCCGCAAAGGGATTTGGCTTAAATAAAAAGAAGGCGGATTATCTGATTTCGTACGGGGATTCCTGTGCAACCGAACTTTCGTACGAAGGATTTTTCTATGAAAATAAGCGTCCCGCACGCAACCAGGCCGATTATAAACGAAGCGCGCGGTTAGCGGTCCCGGAGGCGGGGCGGTATCTGACGGCGGAAGCGCTGTTGCGGCAGTTTTTACTCACGAATAATCCGTTTTCCGTAACTTCCAAACGGACGATGCGCATTACCTCCGGTGCGGCGAACAGCAAAAATGGCAAATTTACGGCCAAGCTTGCAAAAAAAGTAGGCACAGAGCAGATTTTGGCGGCCCAGCTTGCTTTTCCGAAGGAAAACAACAGCATAGCAAGTAAAACAAAGGCCAATTTTATAATGTCTGTTTACGATGAAACTGCAAACCGTTTTTATAAAGCAAAGCCCGTTCTCAAGAAAGGAAGCCGGCAGATTGATATCCAGCTGCTTTTATACGCAAACGGCATATACCAGCAGGCTAAAATTGAAAAAGGGCACGTATATCAGTTCGGCTCCGGCCTTACCTGGGCAGGAGGCGTAAAAGTGACCGCAAAATAAAAAAGGAGGGCAAAAATGGATCCGATGAAATTTTTCCGGATAAAAGGCATCTGGGACAGGTTTACGGCAAATCACCCCAAGTTCCCTCGTTTTCTGCAGGCGGCGGTGCAATCGCCGATTGGGGAAGGAACTATACTCGAAATCAAGATCATCCAGCCGGACGGGGACGAGATAGCGGCCAATATCAAAGTGACAGAAGACGATATGGAACTGTATCGTGAGATAAAGGATATGACAATCAAAGGATAATGAAAACGGAGGAGGAGTGGACATGAAAGTAAGAAAATATATGGCGGCAGGTCTTTTAACTGCGGCAATGCTTTTAGAAAGCCTGTTTGCGCCGGGCATGGAAGGCCTGCTTGCGGCAAAGGCCGCGCAGAATGTAGCTTTAAACAAGCCTGTGGAGGTGTCTGCGTTAGAACGCGACGGGCAATGGACAGGAGATCTGGCTGTGGATGGAGACAGTACGTCCGCAGACAGCAGATGGTCCGGCGGAAATATGAAAGCGACGGCGGACGCTGCGCCGCAGTGGCTTACAATTGATTTAAAAGCAGAGCAGACAACGGTGGAATCCATAAAGATTTCCTTTTACTTAAAAGTATGGAGCACGGATTATGTGATCCAGACAAGGGCGGAAGGGGAAACGGAATGGCGCGACTTGCATTCCGTTTTGCATGAAACGGGGAGTACGACGGATTTGGTAGATACGATTCCGGGTTCCGACGTACCTGCGCTTGATAGGTATGTAAGGTTTTATTTTAAAGAATTAAATCCCGCTGCGAGCGGCAACGCGATTTCTATACGCGAAATTGAAATCACGGGAACCCAGAGCGGCGTGGATACGGGCATATCGAGCGCGCAGGATGCATTAAACCAGATTACGGGGCTTAACGTGGCGGCCGGCGATACGTCGCTTTCCATCCCGCAGGCAGAAGGTTATGATATTGAAGTCCATGGGAGCGAAGCAGAACAGCTGATTGACGGCAAAGGACAAATTTCCGCATGCCGTATTGCGGATCGGCAGATCAATGTTATATTAAAGGCGACCGCAAAAGGGAATCCCGCAGACACGGCAAAGAAGAGCTTTACGGTAACTGTTCCCGCAAATACCGCGCAGTTTCCGGAACTTTTCCCGCAGATAAAAAATCCGAACCCTGCGCCGAAAGTACTTCCTTCCATCCAGGAGTGGTACGGCTATGAAGGAAATTTTACATTGACGGACGATACGGCGATTGTTGTAAATGACGCGGCAGGCGCCGGCCTTATGGAAGTGGCCGAAGAAATGAAAAAGGACTTGGCGGGTATCTGCGGGACGGCGCCGCAAATCCGGCAGGGGACAAACGCGGGCGCATCGGATATTTATCTGGAGTCGCAGAAAGAAGACAGCTATGGCGTTGGGGACGAAGGCTACCTGCTTGTAAACGGAAATGCTGGCCTTCGGATTTACGCGCCGACGAAAACGGGCGTTTTGTATGGAACCGTTACGGCGGAACAAATTCTTTATCAGGATAAGGCGCATACCAATATCCCCAAAGGCGTGATTCGTGACTACCCGCTCTACGGCGTGCGCGGAATCATGTTTGATATTGCAAGAATCCCGACCAGGCTTCCGTTTTTAGAAGATTATACAAAGATTTTAAAATGGTATAAGTTAAATACCATGCAGCTTCATATCAACGACAACCAGTGGTCGGATCCCGCTTATTCCCCGAATCCGGAACTCTGGAAAGAAGTGGACGCTTCGCACCGCGTGGAATCGGAACTGTTTCCGTCGCTTGCAAAGCAGATATCCAAATTTCCAAAAGAAGGGGACAATCCCGGACGATTTGACTATTACTTTGGCACGCATACCGGACGGGAAGGGGAAGAGCTTTATTACACCAAGGACGAATACCGAAATTTAGAAGCCCTGGCAGGGACAAACAGCGTAAAGCTTGTGGCCGAACTGGATACGCCGGGTCATTCCGCCGCTTACAACAAATATGTATATTATAACCAGGAAGAAGTTATAACGTCTTTAGTCAATTACGGATACCTGGAGCGCGGCTCATATCTGAATGCGGATGGCAGCGTAAAGGAAGGCGTTACCTTTTATACTCATAACCCGAATAATTTTGAACTTTTGGCCATTGACGACGAAAGTACAAATGAAACCGTAAGGCAGCGCGCCGTGAACGCGAAGATTTTTATGAAAGCTTTGTTTGATGAATATATGGGAGGCATCGACGGAATAGAGCCGTTGTTTACCACGGATACTGTCAATGCGGGCGTGGACGAATACTGGGATAAGTCGGGCAATAACAAAGAAGCGTTCCGCCGCTATATGAACGATATGTATGATTTGCTTGGAAATTCCGCCAACGGGTATGGCAAAGAAGTATATATGTGGGGATCCTTAGAGCAGCTTCCGGGTTCGACAAAGGTCAATAACGATATTACCCTGTTTATCTGGAACAGCAGAGGGGAGGATAACCCAGTCAACCGCATGAACGAGGGATTTTCTGTGATCAATATCCCGCAGCTTTATCTTTATACGACGCCGGGACGGTTCCATAAGGATATGATTCGCGAGGATTATGTGTACTATAACTGGGAGCCGGAATTGTTTGACGGCGGCCAGCGGGCGGAAAAAGGCGAGCCTCTTTTACTCGGCGCCATGGGAGCTTTATGGGGGGACGAAAACCGGGAAGGGATTACGGAAGCGGATCTCAATGAACGCTACCTGCGCCTAGGCGCTATGGTAAGCGAAAAGACCTGGGGCGGCGCAAAAGAGGGAGACACGTTCCTTACGTACGAGCAAACGTTTGACCGCTTAAAGGAAGGCCCCGGCACAAAGATTGCAAACGAAATAAAAACCGCGTCGAACGTGGTGATTGATTACGATATGAAAAATCTTTCCAGAGACGGGAAGCATTTGTATGACGCCAGCGGAAACGGATACCACGGTTTGGTAACCGGCGGTTCCACAAAGAGAGTAGACGGGGAAACACTGTTAAAATTTAACGGCGGGACAAAGATAGAGACGCCTCTTGAAACGCTTGGCTATCCGTATACGGTAAGCTTCGATCTGTATCTGGACGGAACGGAAGCAAATGATACAAGCGCAGCCCTGTTCAGCGGCTATGACGGCAGGCTTAAAGCGTCTGGCTTTGACGGCGCGCTCGGGTTAGACCGCGATTACTTTACGCAGTCGTTTGGTTATACGCCGGAGAACGGTGAAAAACATAAGATTACGATTGTTGGAACTTATCAGGCCACTAAGCTGTATGTAGACGGTGAATTTAAAAAGATATTGTATGCCGCGGCCAGCGATCCGGATCACGGAGGCTCCATTGGCGCAGCAACAGACGCAACTACGGATGCGCAGAACAATTTCCGTACCACATTTGTATTCCCGATGAGTACGATCGGGGAGAATTTCTCCGGGTATCTGGGCAATATTAAAGCCTACAACAAGGCTTTGTCCACAGAAGAACTGCTTGCAGAGGGCAGCGTTCATGCAGTGGAAGCGGATGTGGCCAGGAATTGCCCTGCCTATGCGGATAATCAAAATTCTAATTATTTAGGGGATGAAATGCGCTTATATCCGGCCTGGAAAGCAACCGACGGAGACGGCCATGTAACCGGCGCAGAGGAAGTGTCCGTTTCTTATGAATCCAGATGGTATTCCTCGGACAGCGCAGAAGATTTTCTGATGGTCGATCTCGGGCAGGCCAGAAACATATCCAAAGTCGTGATCGACTGGGAGGCAAGCCGTTATGCAGCCGCGTACGACATACAGGTATCCGAAGACGGACAAAACTTTAAGACGGTGAAATCTGTCACAGGCAATACAAATGCGATGACGGAAGATTCTTTTGGCGCGACAAAAGCCCGTTACGTTAAAATGCAGGGCGTCCAGAAAAAGGCCGGCGCGGCACAGTATGCCATTTTTGAAATCAAAGTATATGAAACGGTAGATAAGGCGGCGCTGCATAAAGCGTGCCAGGATGCGGATGCGCTTTTAAAGAAAGACGGCGTTACCTGGGGAGCCTCGGGTGTACAGGGGCGTTTCTTTGAAAGCGTTGTACTGGCGAAAGCAGTCCGTGGCGACGTATTAGCCGGACAGCAGGAAACGGATACTGCGCTTGCCGCGTTAAACGCAGCGAAAGCTTCATATGCGTCGGCAGGTCCGTGCGCTGCAGAAGCAGAACAGATATTGTCCCAAAAAGATTTGTACGACGCGGCAGGCTGGGCGGAATTTGAAGCCGCATACCAGGCTCTTTTGAATGCCGGAAAAGATATAACTGAAGCGGAGTATCAGACGCTTGTGGGAAATCTTACGGCGGCGATGCAGGCTCTTACCAAAAAAACGGTTACTCCAGGGCCGGATA
>CAJTLD010000073.1:0-6661 GCA_910577065.1 uncultured Lachnospiraceae bacterium
TGTTTTCGGAACCGTTGGCATGGACGCGGATAAAAGCGTCTGCGCCCGCCTGGTTTGCGATTTCTGCGCGCTCGGCATTGCTGATATTTACGTCGTTGCTCTCCCTTATCATAAGAACCTCGTAGCCTCTTGCCGTCAGTTCATCCCGCAGCTTCAAAGAAACCTGCAGCGTCAGTTCGTACTCCGCAAGCCCGGATGAAACGCCCCGCGTACCGCCGGCCACTTTTGCTTTCTGCTCCGCGGCGCCTGGGCCTACCGGTTCCGTTTCGCTGTTGCCTTTTGCCTGGTGGCCTGCGTCGATTGCAACCAGATACCCGGCGGATTCTCCCGGCAGGGGTTTTTCTTTCACATAATCGCTTTTCACATAGTAAAACGCGTCTTCGATTAAAATTTTAGTCCATCCGTTCTCTTCCGAAACCCGGTTTAAAACTTCCCTGCGCAAAGCGGTTTTATAAACGTCCGCGTCCAAAGCCGGGGCAATGCGGATATTGACCGAGGAGGTGGTAACGATTTCCGTAACAGGAATATGTTCGGGATCTTCTGCGGTCTGGACGGTATAGCCGTCCGGTTCGGCGGATTCTGTTGATATCAGGTTTTCGGTTTCGTATGTTTCTGGTATTTCGGTGGGAATATCGTTTTGCTGCGCGGCAAAGGGCCGTTCGGTTTCCGTCTCCTGGCTCAGAAGTTCGGTTGTTTCGGCCGCATCCCGGGCAGGTGCTTTTGATTTGCCGCAGGAACATAAAAAGATTGCCAGCAGAAGAAGAAAAAATGCCGGCATATGTGTTTTACGGTTTTGTTTTTCCATAGCGTCCTCCTATTCGCAGGCGGATTTTTTTGCGCCTGTCCGTATGTATTATATGTGAAAACAGCCCTTTGCGCAAGAAGCTGTTTTTGGGCGGGCTTATTTGGGTAAAATGACAGAATGGATTCGGTATAAGAAAATACATTATGTGAAAGTGAAATAAAATAGTTGTAATATTCCAAAAAATTTAGTACAATATAACCATACGTAAAGGGTATCGTGAAAAGCACCGTTTTGATACGAACCAGATTGGAGGATTTTTTATTATGAATGTTTACACAACGGACAAGATTCGCAACGTGGTACTTCTTGGGCATGGCGGCTGCGGGAAGACCAGCCTGGTAGAAGCGATGGCTTATTTATCGGGCGTTACAACCCGCATGGGAAAAGTAGGCGACGGCAATACAATCAGCGATTATGACAAGGAAGAGATGAAGCGCCTGTTTTCCATCAACGCTTCCGTCGTCCCGATTATATGGGAGGATACAAAGATCAATATTTTAGACGCGCCCGGCTACTTTGATTTTGCGGGTGAAGTGGAAGAAGCGGCGTCCGTGGCCGATGCGGCGATTATCGTAATTTCCGGCAAAGCGGGCATAGAAGTCGGCACCAAAAAGGCATGGGAAGTCTGTGAAAAATACAAGCTGCCCAGGATTGTATTCGTAACGGATATGGATATCGACGAAGCCAGCTACCGTCAGGTTATTGAAGATTTACAGGAATTATACGGCAAGAAAATTGCGCCGTTCCACCTGCCGATCCGTGAAAACGGGCAGTTTGTGGGCTATGTCAACGTACTGCAGCAGAGGGCGAAACGCTGGAAGGACAACGGCGAGGTAGAAAAGACAGACGTTCCGGATTATTCCAGGGAAAATCTGGAAACATACCGCGAGGAACTGATGGAAGCAGTTGCGGAAACCAGCGAGGAATTTATGGAACGCTATTTTGGCGGGGAAGAATTTTCAGAGGATGAAATCCGCCAGGCTCTGCGCGTAAACGTTGCGGACGGCAGCATCGTTCCCGTTATGATGGGTTCCAACCTGCTCGCAAGGGGTATCTTTACTCTGTTGGTGGATATTGTAAAATATCTTCCGGGCCCGGATAAGAAGAAGTGCGCCGGCATCAGCGCCAAGACAAACGAAGTATTCCAGGCGGATTACGATTTTGCCAAAGCAAAGTCGGCCTATGTATTTAAGACGATTGTGGATCCGTTTATCGGCAAATATTCTTTGATCAAAGTCAATTCCGGCGTATTAAAGACCGACGATATCCTGTACAATTACCAGAAAGGCGCCGAAGAAAAAATCGGAAAGCTCTACGTTTTAAGGGGCAATAAAGCCGAAGAAGTCAAAGAACTGCACGCCGGGGATATCGGCGCGTTAGCGAAGTTAAACAACACTTCCACAACGGATTCTTTATCCACGAAAGCCAACCCGATCCATTATATTGCGGCAAAAATGCCGGTTCCTTATACATATATGCGTTATCAGGCAAAGAATAAAGGGGACGAGGACAAGATTTCGCAGGCGCTGCAAAAGCTGATGGCGGAAGACTTAACGTTAAAGGGTGTAAACGACAGTGAAAACGGGCAGACTCTTTTGTATGGCATGGGCGATCAGCATCTTGAGGTTGTTGTCAGCAAACTGCTGACGAAATACAAAATCGAAGTGGAACTTTCCAAACCAAAAGTTGCGTTCCGCGAAACCATCCGCAAGAAATCGGATGTGGAATACAAGTATAAGAAGCAGTCCGGCGGCCATGGACAGTACGGGCATGTCAAGATGACGTTTGAGCCGTCCGGCAATCTGGAAGAAGCGTATGAATTTGATCAAATCGTAGTCGGCGGCGCCGTGCCGAAGAATTATTTTCCGGCAGTGGAAAAAGGCGTCCAGGAAGCCGTTCTCCGCGGGCCTTTGGCTGCATACCCGGTTGTTGGCGTAAAAGCGGTGCTTTACGACGGTTCCTACCATCCGGTGGATTCTTCTGAAATGGCGTTTAAAACGGCTGCGCGCCAGGCGTTTAAGAAAGGCTTTTTAGAGGCTTCCCCGGTTCTGCTTGAGCCGATTGTAGCGCTTAAGGTCGTTGTGCCGGATTCTTATACGGGCGACGTTATGGGAGATCTGAACAAACGGCGCGGCAGGGTGCTTGGCATGAACCCAATCGAAGGCGGCAAGCAGGAAATCGTAGCGGACGTACCGAGCATGGAATTAATCGGCTACAACACGGATCTGCGTTCCATGACCGGAGGAGCCGACGATTATTCTTATGAATTTGCAAGATATGAGCAGGCGCCGGGCGAAATCCAGGAAAAGGAAATTGCAGCAAGGGCAAATAAATTAGACAGCGGAGAATAAAAAATCTAAAATCAGCAAACTATTACATAGGATGAAAGACAAATCTTTTTTAGGAGAATGGGGCGTTTTCGATGTGGCAGAAGATAAAGAGGAAATGTCTTGCTGCACTGTTGGTAATAGTTGTGATCATGCAGGAACCGTCTCTTTTGCGGGCAGGAAAATTAAACTGGGGAAACGCCTGCGCAGTAAAAGAGATGATTTCTGGACAGGATACGGGTTCAGATAATACGGTTTCGGTTTGTTATTATCTGAATGGCGGGGTTTTGGAAGGAAGCAGCGGCAAAACATACGGACAGGAGGAACTTCCGGTTGAGTTTGGGGTTCCTGCAAGAGAGGGGTATAATTTTGCAGGATGGTATACCGAAAGCAGTTTTACCCATAAAGTAAGCAGGCTTGAAACGGTTCACGCCGGCGAATACAAATTATATGCGAAATGGACCAGGAAGATAGACGGGGATTACAATGTCCAGATGTATCCCTACCAGAACGCTGCCGTATCCGAGGGCAGCGAAAAGAAATTAAAAAACTGCGATTATCGGTTTTTAGAACAGGTGAGGATACCGGGCATGCCGGGTACGCGGGAGGAGGATGCGAAAGAAAACCGCATTACTGAGACCAGCCAGTACCCGCAGGGAATCTGCATAACGGACGAGTATCTCCTGGTAAGCGCATACAGCGGCGAAAAAGGCGGGGGCCTGGGCTGCATTCATGTATTTGACCGGAAAACCGGAACCTATTGCGCGACAATTGGGACTAAGAAAAACAGCCATATGGGAGGGCTGGCATTTGACGGAAAACGAATCTGGGTCTGCCACTCGGGCAGCGGCACGTTAGGGTGTATCCCATATTCATATGTGCGGCAGGTTGCTTCACGTATGCCGCAGTCTGTGGTAGACTGTTCCGCTTCGTTTGAAGAATATAACGTGTCGAACACGCCAAGCTGCATAGCGTTTTATGACGGCATGATTTGGGTGGCGACGCATACAAAACTGTTTTGTTCCAGAATGGCTGCTTATCAGATGACGGAACGCGGGTTAAAGCAGGTTAAGAGCTGCCGTATTCCGGATAAGGTACAGGGGATTGTGTTTGATGAAGAGGGCAGGGTATATGTCAGTACTTCTTTTGGGAGAAAGAAGTCGTCATATCTGAAGGTTTACGAATCATGCAGTAAGATGGACGAACATCCGAACCGGCCGATGGTAAAGATCGAAATGCCGCCTTGTTCGGAAGAAATTGAACTGGCGGACGGGCAGATTTACGTGTTGTTTGAATCGGCGGGGGAGAAATATTTTGAAGGTACAGATGGGAAAGGGAAAAGCATTGCTCCGGTAGATCAGGTGCTTTTGCTGGAGCGGGAGTCGGTTTTGGAGTGATGCGGGCTGGCTTCTGCGTTCGGCAGATTTTGGAAGCGGCAATGTTTAATTTACAAAAAAATGCGAATACTATGACTGGTGATTTCTATGAAAAAAGTCAATTGTATTCGTATTTTTTTTGTTCTTACCGTATTGTTTTGCATCGGATGCTATCAGATCCTGCATTTGAAACAGGCAGAGCAGCCGCAGGATATGCCGGATACGGAACAGATATTTGCAGAGGAAGCGGTTTTGGAAAGCGAAGAGGACGTTTTGCCTGTAAGCCAGCCGTTTGGGTATAAATTTGTCATTTTGGAAGAGGGGGATTATCTGACTGTTTATCTGGCGGATCGCAGGACGGTTTATGAATATACGGCGATCCGGTATTCGGATTTGGATGAAAGCCTGCAGCAAAAGATCCGGGAAGGGTACTGCGTAAAGGATGAAGAAACACTGTTTGGTTTTTTGGAAAATTATAGCAGCTAGAGCGTGTTTGAAAAACGCTTTGGATTCTGTTTTTTAAGTCCTTGTTATTTTAGCCCAAAGTGCTATAATAGGGAAAATGCCCTGTGGCAGACAATTTTGGGGAGGCGGTTAGGATATGGGCCAAAATACGAATGCGGGCCTGTTTGAACAGGAAGCGGTTTCATCTGCGGTGGTAAAGCTGGCGATTCCAACGATTATCAGTTCTCTTGTTATGGTGCTCTACAACCTGGCGGATACTTATTTTGTCGGGATGTTAAACGATCCGGTGCAGACGGCGGCCGTAACGCTGGCGGCGCCGATGCTGCTTGCGTTTAATGCGGTAAATAACCTGTTCGGCGTTGGGACTTCAAGCGCTATGAGCCGTTTTTTGGGAAGGGGAGAAACCGAAGCGGTCAAAGACTGTTCGGCTTTCGGTTTTTACTGCGCGCTGTTTTGCGGTATCATCATGTCGCCGTTTTATTTTCCGCCCTTACCTGGATTTTTCAAAATCCGCTTCTTGCGCTGCTTGGAGCCGGGGAACAGAATGCAGCGGCAACGGCAGGATATATGAAATGGGCCGTTTCATTTGGAGCGGTTCCATCTATTTTAAATGTGGTGTTTGCTTTTTTGGTGCGTTCGGAAGGAAATTCCGTCCATGCCAGCATCGGTACCATGAGCGGGTGCCTGCTGAATATAATATTAGACCCGGTATTTATTTTGCCGCAGGGGCTTGCAATGGGCGCGGCGGGCGCGGGGCTGGCCACGTTTCTGTCCAATTGCGCCGCGTGTATGTATTTTATCGTGCTGCTTTATTTTCGCAGGCGGTCTACCTGCGTCTGTATTGACGTCCGCCGTTTTTCCTTCCAAAAATCCATTGCGCTGGATATATTTGGCGTAGGCGTCCCGGCTGCAATTCAAAACCTGTTAAATGTTACGGGTATGACCGTATTTAATAATTTTGCAACTGCGTACGGTTCCGAGGCGGTCGCCGCTATGGGGATTGCGCAGAAGATCCAAATGGTGCCGCTGCAGATTGCGATGGGCGCCGCACAGGGGATTATGCCGTTCGTCGGATACAATTACGCTTCCGGAAACAAGAAGCGCATGAAAGAGGCGGTGGTTATTCTTTTGCAGCGTACGCTTCTTTTGATGGCGGCTGTGGTTCTTGTCTGCAGCTTGTGTTCCGGCAGCCTGATTGGGCTTTTTATCAAAACAGATTCGGTTGTGTCGTACGGGGCGCGGTTTCTAATCGGATTTGTGCTGGCGCTGCCGTTTATGTGCATTGATTATACGACGGTCGGCGTATTTCAGGCAATCGGCGCAGGGAAAAAATCGCTGTTGTTTGCATTCTTACGTAAAATTGTACTGGAAATTCCGGCGTTGGTATTGCTCAATTACATGATTCCGCTGTATGGGATGCCGTATGCGTCTATGTGCGCGGAAGTGGTTTTGGCGACGGCGTCTGTTTTCATGCTCCGAAAAATACTGACGGATGCCTGACAAAATGTTTGGCTTTTCTGTGATAATATGTTATATTACAATTACAGGTTCAATCACAGGAGGCTTCTACCTATGCAGGAAAAAAATCAGGCGCAAACATCCCATACAATTCTTTCAAGCAAACTTTACCTGTACCTGACAGAGTTTTTTGCCGGTATGTCCGTTATGGCGGTGGAACTGGGCGCAAG
>CAJTLD010000073.1:6671-13340 GCA_910577065.1 uncultured Lachnospiraceae bacterium
CCGCCTTTTGGCTCCTTATTTCAGTTCCTCCCAGATCGTATGGACGATTATTATCGGGACGATTATGATTGCCATGGCGCTTGGCAATATCTACGGCGGAAGGTACGCAGACAAAAATCCCGATCCGGACAGGCTGTATGGAAGGATCCTGCTTGCAGCCATTTGGATTGCATGTATTCCCGTTGCCGGGAAATATATTATTCTTGCCATTTCGGCAGTATTGATCTTTACGGTAAATTCCAATTTCTTAATTTGGGCCGGCTTTCTGGCATGTATGGCCATATTTGTATTCCCGCTGTTTTTGCTGGGGACGGTAACGCCGTCTCTGGTGAAATATACGGTGGACAGCCTTGCAGACAACGGAAAAACCGTCGGCATGCTAAATGCTTCCAACACCATCGGAAGTATTTTGGGAACATTCCTGCCAACTTTTGTAACGATCCCGGCTGTGGGGACTTCCGTTACTTTTTTGGTATTTGCCGGGATACTGCTGTGTTTGTCCGTCCTTTACTTTGTAAAATCCAAAACAGGAGGCAGGCGGATTGCTGTGGGGATACTGCTGTTTTTGGTTTGCTGTGCGGCCGGCCATTTTGACAGCTTTGCATTTTGGGAAACCGATCTTGCTTATGAAGGGGAATCTGTCTACAATTACCTGCAGGTCCGGGAAACCGATACGGACATGATACTTTCTACCAACGTATTGTTTGGCGTGCAGTCGATTCTGAAAAAAGACGGCGGCTTAACGGGAATGTATTACGATTATGCCCTGGCGGCCCCGCTGATGGCGGATGTCATGGAAAAAGAGGAGTTTCGCGTACTTATTCTCGGAAACGGCACCGGAACGTTTGCGTCGCAGTGCAGGGCATATTTTTCCAACACGCAGGTGCAGGGTGTGGAAATTGACGGCAAAATCACCGGGCTGGCCCGGCAGTATTTTAAGATGCCGAAAGACGTAGAGGTTGTTACTTATGACGGGCGCGCTTTTTTAAATGTTACGGATCAGACATATGACGTGATTATGGTGGACGCATACCAGGATATTACGATACCGTTTCAAATGTCCTCCGTCGAGTTTTTTACCCTGGTAAAAGAACATCTGGATGAAGACGGCGTGATGGTTGTAAATATGAATATGCGGGGGCGGAAAGAAGGGAATATCAACCAGTATCTTGCAGATACGATTTCTTCCGTATTCCAGGAAGTATATACCGCAGATGTGCCTGGTTCCACCAACCGGGAACTGTATGCGTCGGATTCTGGCCGGATGCTTTCTGTTTTTGATTCAAACCGGCAAAAGCTTTCCGAACCGGCGCTTGTTCGGATGATGGAACAGGTGTCGTCTGCCGTGGGGGCGTACCGGGCCGGGGATTATCTGATGACGGACGATAAAGCGCCGGTGGAACTTCTGGGGATGCAGGTGATTGACGATCTGATTTTTGAAGAGGCGGCTTATTATAAAAAGATCTTTCGGGAAAAAGGGATTTCTGGCCTGTTCAAGAGCCTTTGATTTTGGATAAAAAAGGAAGCCCCTGGCATACGCGTTGGCTGCCGGGGCTTCCAGGGGAGGATAAGTATTCTTGCATCTTTTGTGATTGTTCCCAATGAGCGGTGGGGGATAATTCCTCATTGGGAACAATTATAGTATAGACCCCAAAACGGAAGTTTATACATTTGTTTTTGGATTTGGTCACATTTTTTTTAAAATTCAAAGTATTGTATTCTATATGCCGTTCGACTATAATGATCAGAAAGCCGAATATGGTTTTTCTGTTGATGTTTTGAAATAATCATGAACACATTTTTAAGAAAAGAGGTTTTGTATATGAAGAAAAAAAGATATTTTGGCCTTGTATTTATTATGTGTGCAGTTCTGTTGTCTGCCGGATGCCAGAATGGCGGGACAAATTCTTCCGGCAGCGCGGAAACAGAGCAGGAAGTACAGGAAACGGAACACAAGTCAGAGGTGAGGTCTGCATTTGTGGAAGAAAAAGTAACGGAACTACTGGAACCTGCGGAAGAAGAACTTCCGGAAGCAGATACGTCTTCCATGGACGATACGCAGGCAGAGACCGAAACCGAAACGGAAACCGGGACAGCGCCGGAAACAGAAACCGAAACAGAAACAGAGACGGAAACAGAAACCGAAACGGAGACCGAGATAAACGGCGTCAAAGCAATTATAGCTTCCGAAAAGACGTTTGACTATGTTGCGCTCGGCAATTCCGTGACCTGCAATGATGTCGCGGAAGGCAACTGGTGGGGCAGTTGGGGCATGGCTGCTTCTTCCGAACAAAAAGATTACATACATCTGGTGGCAAGCTGGCTGGGCGGACAGACGCCGAAATCCGTTACGACTACCGTTTTGGATTTAAAGAAATGGGAAGTGGCGCAGGATCGCAATGCCATACTGGCAGACTATGAGGGGTATTTTAATGAGCATACGGATCTGGTCACCATACAGACCGGGGAAAATATTACATCCTTTAAAGAAACCTTAGGCGGCGATTACACCAACCTGGTGAAGCTGATTAAGGAAAAGGCTCCGAATGCGCAGATTCTGATGCTGGGCGAGACGCTCTGGCCGTCTGAGGATATCGAAGCGGCCAAACGGGGGGCGTGCGCGGCTTACGGCGTCCCGTTTATTGAAATGACAGACTTTTTAAACGGTTACGAAGCGTTTTACCGTTCCGCGCTTGGAGCAGTGGTATCCGGTGCGGACGGCGGGCAGCATACGATTACAAACGAAGTCGTGGCGGCGCATCCGAACGACGAAGGGATGGCGTGCATCGCCCAGCTGGTAATCAACCATATCAACGTACATTAGGCGGCACGTCCCATTCGGTACGGGGCAGACGCGCTCTGAGAATGATTCAGCGGCCTTACGTAAATAAATACACAAGATGGAGGTTTTTATGTTAGAACAATCTTACTATGACAAGGCAGATGAAATCATCAGCCAGCATGGGACGGTGCAGCGGTTTTTGATTCCGATTATCCAGGATATCCAAAGCTATTACCGCTATCTGCCGCCGGAGCTTTTAAGCTACGTGGCAAAGCGGCTTGGCATCAATGAAGCGAAAGCATACAGTGTGGCGACCTTTTACGAGAATTTTTCCTTTGAAGCGAAGGGGAAATATGTAATCCGGGTATGCGACGGTACGGCGTGCCATGTGCGCAAGTCGACCGCGATTTTGGATCAAATCTACAAGGAAACCGGGCTTGGCAAAGGCAGACATACGACGGACGACATGCTCTTTACGTTAGAAACCGTATCCTGCCTCGGGGCATGCGGCTTAGCCCCGGTGCTTACGGTCAACGACGTGGTGCATCCTGCTATGACGCCGGAAAAGGTACATGAACTGTTTGAAGAATTGAGAGGTGCAAAAGGGTAAATGAGAATCGAAAACAGAGAAGCTTTGGATAAAAGAAGAAAAGAAGCAAAAGAGGCAATGAAGCGCCCGGCGCACCGGATTTTAGTCTGTGCCGGAACGGGCTGTCTGGCCGGCGGTTCCGCCAAAATATACGACCGCTTTTCGGAGCTTGCGGCGGGGAAGGGACGACGTTTCGGTGGAATTTGGCGCGGAAATTGCCCATGCCGAGGTAAAGCGCAGCGGCTGCCACGGGTTTTGCGAAATGGGCCCGCTTGTGCGGATTGAGCCGAAGAATTACCTGTATGTTAAGGTAAAGGAAGAAGACTGCGACGAGATTTTTGAAACGTCCATCCAAAACGATCTTCCGGTGGAACGGCTATTGTATGAAGCGGACGGCGTAAAATACGAGACGCAGGAGAAAATCCCGTTTTATGAGAAGCAGACGCGCCTGGTACTGAAAAACTGCGGCCATATTGACGCGGAAAATATCGACGAATACCTTGCCGTAGGCGGTTATCAGGCGTTAGAGAAAGCGCTGTTTGAACTGACGCCGCAGGCGGTTGTGGAGGAAATATCAGAGTCCAATTTAAGGGGACGCGGCGGCGGCGGTTTTCAGACCGGATATAAATGGAAGCAGGTGGCGCGCCAGAAGGAAGCGGACAAGTATATCGTCTGCAACGGGGACGAGGGCGATCCCGGCGCATTTATGGACCGCAGCGTGATGGAAGGCGATCCGCACAAAATGTTAGAGGGGATGATGATTGCAGGCTATGCCGTCGGCGCGCAGAACGGCTATATCTATGTGCGCGCGGAATATCCGCTTGCCATCAGCCGCTTAAAGCTTGCGATTGCACAGGCCGAGGAAGCGGGGCTTTTGGGCGATCGTATTTTGGGTACGGATTTTAGCTTCCGGGTACATATTAACCGCGGCGCGGGCGCGTTTGTCTGCGGGGAAGGAAGCGCTTTGACCGCGTCCATCGAGGGCGAGCGCGGGATGCCGAGAACTAAGCCTCCCAGAACCGTAGAACAGGGGCTGTTTGCAAAGCCCACCGTGTTAAACAACGTGGAGACGTATGCCAATGTGCCGATGATTATCAACGAGGGCGCCGCCTGGTACCGTACCATAGGAACCGAAGGAAGCCCCGGCACCAAAGCGTTTGCATTGACCGGAAGCGTGAAGAATACCGGGTTAATCGAAGTGCCGATGGGCACCAACCTGCGTAAAATCGTATACGATATCGGCGGCGGGGTCAAAAACGACGTGCCGTTTAAGGCCGTGCAGATCGGCGGGCCGTCCGGCGGCTGTCTGGTGACAAGCAATCTGGAGGTTGCTCTGGATTTTGATTCCTTAAAGAAGCTAAACGCCATGATTGGCTCCGGCGGGCTTGTGGTTATGGATGAAAATACGTGTATGGTGGAAGTGGCCCGTTTCTTTATGAATTTCACCCAGAACGAAAGCTGCGGCAAATGCGTGCCGTGCCGCGAGGGGACGAAACGGATGCTGGATATTTTAGAGGATATCGTTGCCGGGAAAGGGACGAAGGAATCGCTTCAGACCTTAGAAGAGCTTGGGGAAGCGATTACCAATACGGCGCTCTGCGGGCTGGGCAAAAGCGCGGCGCTCCCGGTGCTTTCCACGCTTCGTAATTTCAGGGAGGAATATCTGGATCACGTAGAAGGAAAACGCTGCAAAACCGGCAC
Source organism: uncultured Lachnospiraceae bacterium (assembly GCA_910577065.1). Classification (GTDB taxonomy): domain Bacteria; phylum Bacillota; class Clostridia; order Lachnospirales; family Lachnospiraceae; genus Roseburia_B. The sequence continues at coordinate 11,744 of CAJTLD010000073.1, forward strand.
ATGCCAGGCGCTGATGCAGTACAAAATCAAACCGGATTTGTGTAAGGGGTGCTCCAAGTGTGCAAGAAACTGCCCGGTCAGCGCAATCAGCGGCAAAATAAAGGAACCTTTTGTAATCGATCAGGGGTTGTGCATCAAATGCGGCAGCTGTCTGGATAACTGCCCGTTCGGCGCGATTGTGAAAGAAAGTTAGGAGGAACGAAAGATGGATTATATTACAATAGATTCCAAAAAGGTGCCGATCGAAGGAGAGAAAAACGTCCTTTCCTTAATCCGTAAAATCGGCATTGACCTGCCGACGTTTTGTTACCACTCCGAATTATCTATTTACGGGGCGTGCCGTATGTGCGTGGTGGAAGACGATAAAGGAAGGATTTTTGCATCCTGTTCCGAGCAGCCAAGGCCCGGCATGGTCATCTACACCAATACCAAGCGCATCCAAAGCTACCGTAAATTAATCATAGAGCTGTTGCTTGCGTCTCACGACAGGGATTGTACGGTCTGCCACAAAAACGGCATGTGCGAGCTGCAGTCGTTGGCGTACCGGGTCGGCGTGCACGACGTGCGTTTCCCCAATACCAGGGAAGCGCGCCCGGTTGATATGAGTTCGCCGAGCATCGTTTTGGATCCGAACAAATGCATTCTCTGCGGCGACTGTGTGCGCACCTGCGACGAAATCCAGGGCGTGGGCGCCATCAACTTTGCGTTCCGCGGCGCCAAAACCGAAGTAACGCCGGCGTTCCACAAAAAGCTGAGCGAAACGGACTGCGTGGGCTGCGGGCAGTGCGCGTCAGTCTGTCCGACTTCGGCGCTGTCGTTACGCTCAAACGTTACGGTTGTATGGGACGCCATTGAAGACAAAAATATCCGCGTGATAGCGCAGGTTGCCCCGGCCGTTCGGATTGCGGTCGGCGATCATTTCCAGATTAAGAAGGGGGAAAATTCCTTTGGCAAGCTGGTGGAAGCGCTGCGCATTATGGGCTTTGACGAAATATACGATACTAATTTTGCAGCGGATTTGACGGTTATGGAAGAATCGGCGGAATTTGCGGAGCGCCTGGCAGCGGGTGAAAACCTGCCGCTTTTTACCTCCTGCTGTCCGGGCTGGGTAAAATACTGCGAGAACCGTTATCCGGAATTTACGAAGAATATTTCTACCTGCCGTTCTCCGCAGGGGATGTTTTCCGCGGTGCTCAAGGAATATTATAAGAAGCAGGACAAAAAGGACGGCAAAAAGACGATGGTCGTATCCATTATGCCATGTACCGCCAAAAAGGGCGAGATTTTGCGTAAAGACAATTTTACCGACGGCAGGCAGGATACGGATTATGTGCTGACTACGACGGAAGTGATCCGGATGATTAAGCAGGTGGGGATCCAGTTTGATAAGATACAGGGGGAATCTGCGGATATGCCGTTTTCCCTGGCTTCCGGCGGCGGCGCGATTTTCGGCGTAACGGGCGGCGTGACCGAGGCCGTTTTGCGAAGGCTTTCCGAGAAGAAGGATTTCCAGACGCTTCGGGATATTGCGTTTACCGGAGTGCGCGGGGAAGAAGGGATTAAGGAGGCCGAAATCGAGCACGGCGGACGCACGGTG
>CAJTLD010000074.1:0-7750 GCA_910577065.1 uncultured Lachnospiraceae bacterium
ACACCTGCGCATATCCGGTCAGTCCCGCCTTTACCTTCAGCCGGAACGGAAACTCCGGAATCTTCTTTGTATACTCCTCCGTAATCTCTTTCCGCTCCGGACGCGGCCCTACAAACGCCATGTCTCCGGCCAGAATGTTAAATAACTGCGGCAGCTCGTCGAAATGCAGCCTGCGGATTACCTTCCCTACCGGCGTAATCCTGTCGTCATTGGCTTTCGCAAGCCGCGCCCCCTGCCGCTCCGAATCTACAATCATGCTCCGGAATTTCAAAATTTTAAATTCTGTTCCGTCCTTTGTCTGCCGGGTCTGCTTATAAAATACCGGGCCTTTGTCATAAAGCTTAATACATGCCGCAATCAGCAACATTACCGGAGACGCAAGCAATATGCCAAACGCCGATATCCCGATATCCATTGCCCGCTTTACAAACATCTGCCGGTACGTCAGCCCGTTATTGCGGAACAAAAGCAGCGGCGAATCAAATAAATCTATACTTTCGGAATTTCGGATCATAATATCCGATATTTTGGGAATCGTATAGCAGCGGATGTTTTTTTCAAAGCAAAATTTGATAAAACGGTTGCGGTCCTCCACCATAATATCCCCGATTAAAACCGCATCATACCGTAAAATCCGCTCGTAGATTGTTTCCACTCCGGCGCTTAACGCCACTTTTTCCTTCACATGGTATTTGTCCCCCCGCGACTCCAATTTCCGGATAATCGCATTGGGGCTGATATTTCCGTATATCAAAAGCATCTCATGCGGCGGATAAATAATCGCGTAAATCCAGCGCATAAACAATGCCCAGATTAAAACCAGCACAAAATCATAGCATCCCAGCCGTATCATCGGCTCGCTGTTTTCTAAAAATTTCCAGTCGCCGTTGATCAGGGAAAGCTGCAGATACGTTACCCCGTTGACGCAGAATATCGTCAGCACCTGGGAGTACATGATATCCCACGTCTTTAAATACCCGACCTTAAGCGCCCCGAACGCTCTGGAAAACACAAGGATAAACACCCCGTAAAGCGCTACCACCGCCCAGTTTCCCCTGTTCCAGTATTCCACAGGCATCATGTCTTTATAGTGATGGAACCAGAGCCAGCCGTACATCCCCGTCTGTACCAGCACGATAAACAGCTTCGCCCAGAACATAATCATACGTTTGGTTTTTAATGATGACGCACTTCTCATAGAAACCTCTCTATTTCTTCCACATTTTCTTAAGCCTGTACTTTGCGTCAATTTTCGGCGCAATCCACTCTGCCGCCGCAAGGCTCATTGAATCAATCCGCAAATCCAAAACCAGCGTCGCCTCCGTCCCCGGAAGCCGCGTCAGCAGGATATTCGGATCCTCCGTATCAAACAGGTACATATCCTCCGCCAGCTTATGCCCGTTACTGATAAAATCCATTACCCCGGCACGGCACGGCAGAAAACAAAGGCGCTTCATCTCCACCGTACACGCCTGGCTGCCCGGATCAATCCGAATCCCCCTGACACCCTCCCCAACCGGAATATGCAGATGGTAGGTGCCGTCCAGCGCCTTACTGCGGTAAAGCACGCTTTCTTCCTCCGAAAACCCGTTTCCCCGGTCAAAATAAACCTGCAGCGCACGCCTGCGCTCCTGCTCGTCCGCAAGATTCAAAAGACTGCTGACATGGTACGCCGGTTTGCCGTATTCCCTGTACAGAGTGCGCAGCGGAACATGCCCGTCCAGCACATACGCCTGAAACGCCTCCTCCATTTCCTCATACGCCAAAAGCTCCTGCTCCGTTATGCCGGCGCTCCGGTAAAACCGCTCCGCGCAAAGCTTTTTGCGCGCCTCCGTTGTATCCGCGTAATACCGAATACAGCGATACAAAATAAAACGCAAAGGAATCGGAAAATGAAACGACCATTCATAATCAATCAACGTCCATCCTCCGTCCCCATCCACCAGAATATTCGACAAAATCATATCAATATCACTGGCCGAAGCCGCCAGAAGCCCGTCCGGAAGCTTCACATCCCCAAAGACCTCCCGAAACTCCTCCGACATGCAAAACTCCTGCTGCCCCCTGCATTTTAAAATTTCCGCCAGCACTTCAGACAATTGCTCCGCCGCCCCGTCATACTCCCCGCGCGACAGCATACCGTCCAAAATCTCTTCCATCGTCCTTCCCTGCAAAAATACAAACTCCGCCGCCTGTCCCGGCAAATCCGCAGTTCCGTCTTTTTTCCCATCCCTTTCCTGCAGATTCGGCTCTTTTGCAGCTTCCCGGCACAAATTCTCTCCTTCTTCCGCATTCCCCTGCAAATGCATCTTCTCTAAAGCATTCCTCTCCGAACAGCCTTTTCGTGCCTCATTATCTGCCCGTATTTTGCATTCATTCACCGCATTTTCCTGCAAACGTATCTCTTCTGCAGCGCTCCTCTTTAAACAGTCACTCCGCATTTTACATGCATTCACCGAGAATTTACTGTCTGCATATAATTCCGCCAGCGCCTTTGCCGTCTTCCCCATATTAAGAATCTGCGCATCCGCCGCCTTCGTATCCGCCATCTTCACCAAATGCCGCATACCGTCCGCCGACTCCGTGACATACGTCCGGATATTACGAGAAACACCCCGGTCATTCGAGAACTTCACAAACAAAATCCGTTCTCCCTCTTCATTCAAAACCGGACAAAAGCCGCTCCCTTTCCCGCTACAACCAGAAACGCGCTGGAAAAATCCCCAAACTTCCCCCGCGCCACCAGCGCATCCGCCGCCTTCGACTCATCAAACAAAACCAGCCGTTCCGCCTCAAAATTCCCGACCTGGTCAATCAGTTCCCCGGCCTTCGGCAGATAAGCATCCGAAAAAACGCTCATAGCAAACGCATAATCCGGAAAGGGATAAAAAAACTCCCACGATCCAAATCCGGCAGACGAAAGCCCGTCCAAAAGCTCCTCCTTCGTAACCCCGCCCGCATCCGGACAGCCTTCCACCGCTCCAAAATACCCCTTCTGGCCAATCCCCTTCGCTCCCGCCAAAAACTTCAGGCCATAAGCATTCTCCGCCGCCAAAACCAGCTTCCCCGTATCCTTCAGGCACCCGCAGAACTCTTGCAGCCCTGCCTTCCCCCAATTTCCCAGGCAAACCACAAAATCAAACAGCCGATTCCCGCAGCCTTCCGCCGCATCCGCCGCGCAGACCACATCCCCCGCCATCTCCCGCAACTTCCCCGCAATCACATCCTCTTCCCCAATATATAAAACACAATCCTCCCGTCCAACCGGAAGCCACGCCACAACATTTGCCCTCAAATAAGATTCCGTAAAAACATCCATTCCCGATTCCTCCAAAAAAAGCGCCCAACCCAACTCCCGACACACCGGCCCAAACACCCGCAGGCCAAATGCTCCCGCAAATCCGGCTTCATCCGGCATTCCATTCGCCCGGTAACCACACTTTCAGCGCCTTCCGACACTGCCGTCTGCCGCCTTGCCGTCATTCAACGATACCGCAACGCCGCAACGCCTTCTTCCGCCGCCATACAAACTCACCAAACATCCCGCCCAAAAATGCAATTACCGCCCAAATAGAACACGAAAGCTATCCCTTAAACCTATCATCAATCAACGTTTCCGTCCTAAAAAATCCCACAAACAAAAAGAAAAACCCAATCACGTTTCCCACTGCCAGCACAGCCACCGCAGGAACCCGAAACACAAACAACCCCAAACTCAAAAAAGCCTCAGCCACCGCCGCCGCTACACCAACCCTAACAAAAACCCCCGGCGCAGCCTTCTGCGCAAACTCCCAATGCTCCTGAGATTTTCGCGAAGCCGGCGTATTATATCCGTTCTGCGAATCCCAATCCGCCGCCGGATACCGCTTCAGCAAAACTCCAACCAAAACCATCACAAACGGCACAACAAAATTCAAAACCAACAAACCATACATACTCCTGCCTCCTCAACCAATCCGCGCTCCGCCAACACCCTTCCACTCACCTCAAACTCCAACCATCATCAAACCTCCCACATTCCATCCAATCTCTTCAACCACCACCAAACCTCCCACATTCCATCCAATTCTAAAGCCTGCTTCACTCCCCATTCTTTCCAACAACTTACAGCCCGCACAAACCTCCCACATTTCCATCCACCCCTTCAACCTTCACAAAACTTCCAGCACTCCATCCAACCCCAAAGCCTGCTTCACTCCCCATTCCCGCTAACAACACACAGCCCGCACAAAACCTCCGCCATTCGATACCCCAGCCAGCGGGAGCCTGTGGCAGAGGGGATGTTTCTTTCGGCATTGCGGCTGCATTTAGGGATTCTTAACAGCCCCTGCACAATCAGGAATTGGCGGACAGGACGTCCGCCAAAGTCCCCAGAGCGTGTTTGAAAAATGCTTTTCGGCAGATGTATTCCACACTTAGTGGGAGATTTGTGCCAAATAAGGGAGGCGTAGCGGGCTACGTTGACCGCATTTGGCGCAAATATCACGCTAAGGCAGCCCCGCCAAATTTCTGCGTTCATGTCCATATTTTGGGCAGCGGCATCTTTCATGAAATCGTCCAAAAAAGGATCCCGCTTACGCAGGATCCTTTTTTCTTCCGGATACTACTTTACAGCTGCATCCGCAATTTTATTTTTCCCGATTTTCCTTTTAAATTCAAACCACAGCTGCGTTGCAACGCAAACCGAAGAATAGGATCCGCTAATCAAACCAACCATCAAAGGCAGCGCAAAATCACGAATAGACGCTACTCCGAGCAGCCACAGCATAAATACCATTACAAATGTTGTAATAGAAGTATTAATCGTACGACTTAAAGTCTGGGTCAGGCTCTCATTTGAGATATCCTTTAATACCTTGGCATCTTTTATATTCTTGGTTTTTATGTTTTCACGGATACGGTCAAAGATTACAATCGTATCGTTGATGGAGTAACCGATAATCGTCAGCATACATGCGATAAACGTACTGCCTACGGAAATACGGAGCACTGCATAACAGGTAAGCACTACCAGCACGTCATGTACCAGAGCCAGGATTGCGCTGACCGCAAACCTTGCGTCGCTAAACCGGAACCAGATATAAATCAGCATACAGATAACGGCGATAATTACCGCTTTTACCGCATCTGCGCGCATTTCCGAACTAACTGCGGAACTGATGCTCTCCGACTGGATTTCATCCTGGTTGATGCCGTATTTGTCAATAAATACTGTATTCAGTTCTTCACGTTCCGCAAGGGAAAGCGTGCGTGTCTTAAAAATAATCTGGTTCGTTCCCTGTACCTGCGTCGTCTGGACGTTGCTGTCCCCGGTGACGCCTTCTACCAAGGGAACCATTTCTTCGTCAATCTGCTCTACCGTATAACTCTCTTCAAACGGCATAGTAGTAGACGTACCGCCTACGAAATCCAAACTGTAATTCAATGCATTGCCGCCGGAAGCGTTTACGCCCATCGTAATAAGCCCCGCCGCAATCACAACCAGAGAAATTCCAAAGAATACGATTCTGCGGTCGATCAGATTAAATGCCCCAAACGTCTTACCCTTTCCGAAATATTTCTCCTCACGGAACCCTATGGCAAATAACGAGTTTAAAATTACCCTTGTAATAACCAATGCGGTAAACATCGACAAAATAATACCGATAGCAAGCGTGCTTGCAAAGCCTTTTACGGTACCGGAACCAAGCATGAACAGAACGGCCGCCGCGATCAAAGTCGTTACGTTACCGTCGATAATTGCAGACAGCGCCTTTTTAAACCCTATGTCCATGGAGGACGCTACAGTTTTGCCGCCGGCGATTTCTTCCCGGATACGTGCGAAAATAATAACGTTTGCGTCTACCGCCATACCGATTGAAAGGATAATACCCGCAATACCCGGCAGCGTCAGCGTAACTTCAAACAAATACAGCGTTGCAATTACCATACAGGTATAAATCGCAAGTGCAACAGAAGCTGCAACACCCGGAATAAAATATACAATCATCATAAACAGCATAACGATCACAAGGCCGATTGCCGCCGCTTTTAAGCTGGTGGAAATCGCCGCGCTTCCAAGCTGAGCGCCTACTACGTTGGAACGCAGTTCGCTTAACTGCAGGGAAAGGGAGCCGATACGGATATTCGACGCCAGACGCTCCGCTTCTTCATAAGAACCAATCTTGGTAATCTGCGCATTTCCGCCGGTAATTGCGGCTTCTACAACCGGATCGCTGATGACCTGTTCGTCGTATACGATTGGAAGACGGTTGCCGATATTGGCAGAGGTCATCTCCGCAAACGCCGCTGCGCCTTCATCCGTAAACGTTAAATCTACCACAAATTCATTGTTGCCCATATTGTTTTTGTAAGAACCTGCCTGCGCGCTTACGATCATATCTCCGGTCATAAACGTTTCGCCGTCCGGCGTCTGGAACTCTAAAGAACCCGGCTTTCCAAGTTCCTCCAGAATCGCATTTGCGTCGGTTACGCCAGGGATTTCAACGGTGATGCGGTCGCCGCCCTCCTGGTAAACAACTGCTTCCGTGCTGTAGCCTTCCACACGCTTCTGCAGCTTGTAAATGGTGTCGCTTAGCTGTTCTGCGGTAGGGTTTTTGTCCTCTACCTGGTACGTAATGCTGACGCCGCCCGCCAGATCCAGGCCAAGTTTGATGCTCTTATCCTCTCCGATCCCGGTAGAAGAAAGAATAATGGATGCATAATATGCAAGCCCGCCCAGCACCAGGGCGATCACCAAAAGCATTGCCGTCCCCCGGCCTTTGTTGAATTTGTTCTTCATGTTTGTTTCTTCCTTTCTTTACTCTGATTCGAGTGCTTCTGCCGCTTTTATCATAATCGCGCATTCGACCCGTTTTTTCTGTAATGCACATCCGATCTCGTAGACATTTTTAATGTCCCCATGGAAATTGTAGGAATTGGCCGCGCAGCCTCCGCTGCAGTAAAACCGCGCAAAGCAGTCCCGGCATTGTTCCTTTGCATACACGTTGCAGCTTTTAAATTCATCCCGCAGCGCGGTATTTAAAACGCCGTCCGTGACATTTCCCATGCAGAACGCTTCATTGCCTACAAACTGATGGCATGGATAAAGGTCCCCCCAGGGCGTAACTGCTAAATACTCTGTTCCCGAACCGCATCCGGAAAGCCGTTTCGCCACACAAGGTCCCCCTTCTAAATCTATCATAAAATGGAAGAACAAAAAATCATCTCCATTTTTATGCCGCTTTACCAGTTCGGCCGCAAGCTTATCATACTCCAGAAACAATTCCGGCAAATCCTCTTTTCGGATGGCGTATCCGTCCGTTTCCTGCGCCACTACCGGCTCCACCGAAATCCGCCGGAAACCAAGATCCGCCAGATGCAGCACGTCTTTTGAAAAATCCAGGTTATAGTGCGTATACGTCCCCCTGACGTAATAATCGGCCTGATTCCTGCTTTTGGCAAACTTCTGAAACTTGGGAACAATCACATCATAGCTGCCGCTGCCGCCGCGAAACGGGCGCATCTTATCGTTTACTTCCTTACGGCCGTCTATGCTTAAAACCACGTTCGACATTTCTCTGTTGGCAAATTCCATGATTTCGTCGTTTAATAAAACGCCGTTTGTCGTCAGGGTAAAACGGAACTTCTTATGAAAACGCGCTTCCTGCTCCCTTCCATATGCCACAAGATCCTTTACCACCTGGAAATTAAGCGTCGGCTCGCCGCCGAAAAAATCCACCTCCAGATTCGTCCTGTTCCCGGAATTGGC
>CAJTLD010000074.1:7766-12897 GCA_910577065.1 uncultured Lachnospiraceae bacterium
AAGCGCCGCTTTCCCTGTTTCAAACGACATAAGCGCCCGCTTCCCGTGATACTCGCCCTCCTCCGCAAAACAGTACCGGCAGGCTAAGTTACAGTCATGGGCAATGTGCAGGCAAAGCGCCTTGACTACGGTCGGCCGGTTTTTCAAATCCCCGATATATCCCTCGTATTCATCCTCGGTAAAAAGCGCGCCGTCCCGCTCTAACACAGCCACTTCCTCAATCGCTTCCTGTACCTGCTGCGACCCGTATACCGGGCCGAGCCTGCGCGCAATTTCATCCCTGGTATGCGCTTCCCACAGGGCAATCACTTCATAGGCGGCGTCGTCAACAACATGGACCGAACCGCTGTTTACATCTAATACGATGTTATATCCGTTATTTTTATACTGATGAACCACTGTATATTCCCCTCTTTATCCTATTTGCCAAAAACCGGTTTGGCCTGTCTAAACTTACGCCGGGGCCAAAAAGCCGCCGAAACGGCCTGTCCCGCAAAAACGCACAAATGACCGCACGCTGCGCGCACGGCCTGATTATGTACCTCGTACACTTTTTATTTGCTGTTCTCACAGGACTGGTTTCCTACGGTGCAGGAAGTCTTGCATGCGGACTGGCAGGAGGTCTGGCATTCGCCGCAGCCGCCTTTTTTCACTGTGTTCTGCAGTTTCCTGGTATTTAAGGTCTTTACGTGTTTCATGGTAAAATCTCTCCTTTTTTTATCAATTCTGCTTGGCCGGGGCGTTCCCGGCTGACACTTAATGTGTATTATAGCACAAGTATTTACAGATGAAAAGTATTTTTTGCACGAAATTATTGGCAAATCCAGCCCGTGTTTTTTTAAATTATTCCCTTTTCGGAAAAGTATTACAGCGGATTTTTTATTTTAGTATACATAGATTCATTGTTCATATGTTTTCTATATGCAGTCGTATGTTTCAATGGATTGATCAGCCCGAACTACGCCAACCAACAACAAAATTCATTAAATCTGCCAAAACGTCCTTTGCCTTAAAATCACATTGATTTTTTATTTTTTCCAAATTTATTAACATACTTTCTTTATCCATTCCATGATTTTTAAAATATATCAGAAATTTATAAAGAACAAGTAAATCGTTCGGGTGTTTTTCTATTTCTATGGGCAATAATTGCAAAAATTTCATATCGGATTCATGCATAAGACTATTCCAATCAATACGAACACACCATTTTACATGCTGCCATTCCGGATAACTCTTTAAATCATATTTTACGGCAATGCCTTCAAAAATCAAATTATCCGTTTCTCCGCTGTTGGACGCATCGTCGGAATACAGGCTAACAGGCAATCCTTCATAAAATGTAATTTTGCCGCCCATACTATCAGTCTTGGTATCATCTTTTGACAACAATACAATATCATCCGCAACCATTTCGTTTAAATCAACATAAACCCGTGCTTTATCCATCTTTGAAACCCTTTTTACCCTGAAAATTCCAGTTCCTATGCCCTATTATAAATATTTGCCTGCTGTTTACAATGCATGTTTATAAGTTTTTTTACACGAGCACACAATTCCAAAAAAGAAATTAAATTTTGCCGGATAATTCCCGCAACCGCAGCGTTGTCTGCGCGCCTGATTTCCCTAATCCGTATCATACCTGCCGCCTGACCCTTCTGACAATTTCCGCCATCATCTCCGCCCGGTTAAACGGCGTCATAAAATAATACCCGTCCGCCGTATCCCGCATCCGTTCCGCAAGCTCCACGGCAAGCGAAATTCCCACACGCTCCGCCTCCTGCCTTCCCATATCCGGCGCATACCGCGCGATAATCTCCTCCGGAATCCGGATCCCCGGCATTTCATTTGCCAGAAACACCGCATTTTTATAACTCACAAGCGGCAAAATCCCGCACAAAACTGTTGCGCCCGACTGTTCTTTCAGGTACGCCACCCGCTTCATGTCTTCCTCAGAATAAACCGGCTGCGTCAAAAACACGGCGCATCCGTTTTCCATTTTCTGCTTCATACGCCTCACAATCGCATCCGCATTCGCCCCGTGGTAATTCAGCGCGCCGCCGTAGCGCACCGGCTCTTCTGCAAACACATCCGCGTTCATCTCCGCCAGATACCCCATAAACCGGATTGAATTAAAATCAAACACCGGGGTCACCACGCCCCTGTCGTCCCGGCCTACCGGATCCCCGGTTACAACCAGAAAATTCCGCAGCCCGTTCATATAATCGCCCAGAATCCCGGAACGCATGGCAATCACATTTTTATCCCGGCAGCAAATATGAGGCATCACAGGTATCCCCACCTTGCGCTGCACATATGCCGCCAGCTTCGCGGCGTCCATGCGCACCCGCGCCATCGGGGAATCCGCAAGCGTAAGCATATCCGCCCCCGCTTCTTTTACCTTAGCCGCCCCGTTTAATACCTTGGAAATATCAATGCCAAACGGCGGATCCAGTTCCACCAGAATCTGCTTTTTATTCTGCCCGCCCGGCATCCTTACCGGCGCCAAAGACGCCGTCCCGGCCGCCTGTTCTAACGCCTCCGTCTTTTTCGGAAACGCAGGCAAATCCGTTAAAGCCTTTTTCAGATCGCAGATATATTCCGGCGCCGTCCCGCAGCAGCCTCCTAAAATATCCGCCCCAAGCCCGGCAATCCCGCGCATCATTTCCACAAAATAATCCTTATTGTCCTGATAAATCGTTTTTCCGCGCAGTTCCACAGGATACCCGGCATTCGGCAGCGCGGCCAGAAACTTTTCGCCGGGAAACGAAGCCTTTTGCAAAAGGCGCTTTAAATGCGCCGCGCCCACTCCGCAGTTAAAGCCGTATGCGTCTATTTCATCCGCCTCCGCCGCCTGCCGGATCAGTTTTTCCATCCCGACGCCGCTTCTGGTATACCCGTTTTGATCCACGGAAAACGTAACCGAAACAAACACGTCCTTCTGTTTTTTCAGATAAGACGCCACTTCCCTGGCATATGCAAATTCCGTCTGCGTTTCCAGTGCGAAAATTTCGGCTCCGCACGCAAGGAACGCGTCGCAGATTGCAAAATACTCCTTTAACACCTGCTCGCTGCCCAAAAACTGCGGGTCGTACACCGGGCCGATATCCGCCGCAATAAAAACCTCCCTCCCCGCCTCTTTTACGGCGTCTTCGGCAATCTGCCAGCCTGCTTTTACCACCTGCGTTACAGTATCTACCGTATCAAAAAACATCGTATTTGCCGCAAACGTATTGGTACGGATAAGCCTCGCGCCGTTTTGAATATATTCCAGATGAATTGCCTTTATCTTTTGGGGGCAGCTTAAATTACAGGCTTCCGCCATACCGCCTTCTTCGGGATATTTTGCCTCAAAATAAGTCCCCATCGCCCCGTCTGCAACCAGCCTGCCCTGTTTTAAATAGTCCTTAAGCTGCATATGTCAGTCTGTCCCTTCCCGTTTCTTCAAATTAAAATACGTAAATTCCGCCGTATCGATCAGCATCCCGTTGTCATCCGTAATATCCACATGCACGGCGTCAATCGTTTTGCCCGGCTTAATCACCGTCGCCTCGCAGTAAATGTATTCCGTATTCCGCGCCGCCTTTAAATACTGGATACTGCCATGGACCGTCGTCACAAAATACCCGTAAGTGCTGGCCGCCACGCCCGCCATATTGTCCGCAATTGCGTACAGGCAGCCGCCGTGCAGATCCCCGTAAATATTTTCCAGTTCCCGCTTCTTTTTTGCCCGCGCGCGCACAAATCCCTCCCGCACCTCCAAAATCTCAATGCCAAGCTGCGCGGCAAACGGATTCCTTGCCACCACCTGCGAATATTCCTGTTTCAAATCCCACTCCATAAAAGCACTGTTCCTTTCCTGCTCCAAAAAAGCCCTGCTTTGGCAAATACAATCCCAACAGAGCTTTTTTAACACGTTTTAACCTATTTCATCAATCCGTTTTAACTCTTCTTCGGTAAACGAGGTATTGCGAAGCGCCTGTATATTATCCAGAATCTGCTCCGGCTTCGACGCCCCAATCAAAACGCTTGTCACCGCATCATCTTTTAACACCCACGCCAGCGCCATTTCGGCAAGCGACTGGCCGCGTTTTTCCGCAATCTCATGAAGCGTCCGGATTTGCCCCAGACGCTCCGCGCTCAGCGCGGACTCCTTTAAAAACCGCCCGTCCCGTTTTATGCGGCTGTCCTCCGGAATTCCGTGCAGATACCGATCCGTCAGCATTCCCTGCGCCAGAGGGCTGAATGCAATAATTCCTTTTTTCAGCTGTTTTGCCGTTTCTTTTAACCCATTCTGCTCAATTGTCCGGTCAAAAATAGAATAGCGGTTCTGGTTGATGATAAACGGGCAGTTTAATTCTTTCAGAATCTCTGCAGCCCGAAACAGCGTCTCGCCGTTATAATTGGAAAGCCCCACATAAAGCGCTTTTCCGCTTGCCACTGCCTGCGCAAGCGCGCCCATCGTCTCCTCCAGCGGAGTATCCTTATCCATACGGTGATGATAAAAAATATCGACATAATCAAGCCCCATGCGTTTGAGGCTTTGATCCAGGCTTGCCAGCAGGTATTTGCGGCTGCCCCAATCACCGTAAGGGCCGTCCCACATCAGATAGCCCGCCTTCGTACTGATTAAAAGTTCGTCACGGTAGGGCGCAAAGTGATCTCTTAAAATTTTCCCCATGTTTTCTTCCGCGCTCCCCGGGGCAGGGCCGTAATTATTGGCCAGATCAAAATGTGTAATCCCGTTGTCAAATGCGGTAAAGCAAAGCTGCTTCATCGTCTCATAATTTGCCGTATCGCCAAAATTGTGCCACAGCCCCAGCGAAACAGCCGGAAGCTTCAGCCCGCTTTGCCCGCAGCGGTTATAGGTCATTTTGGTATACCGGTCTTTTGATGGATTGTACATACAGGATACCTCCTTATAAAATACTTTTTATTTCCTGCAAACGGTTTGGTTGATGCGCCGCCGAAAGGAGACTGCGGCAGAGGGGGATGTCTTCCGGTCTGTGTTCATGGATTAAGTACTTCTAAACAGTCCCGCAAAGAAAACCAATGCAGACGGAACCGCTCTAAACGCGCCATCCATGGCGCATTAGAGCTTCCACGGACGTCCTGTCCGTGGATTCCTGGA
>CAJTLD010000075.1:0-709 GCA_910577065.1 uncultured Lachnospiraceae bacterium
CCGCATCCCCTGTCCTCTGGCTGACGGAACTTTGCCAACATTGTTCGCTGTAGTACTAAAGCGCGGCCTCAAATCCATATTCATGTAAAACAACTCCGTCATCTATCACTTCATCATAAACGCCCGTCTTCCTGATAAAACCATTCTTAAGATAAAGCTGAATAGCCGGTTCGTTGATATCCACAACAAAAAGACGTAAATATTGGGCTCCCAGATTTTTTGCAGTCTCTTTTGCTCTTTCAAGCATGAAACTGCCGATTCCCGTTCTGGCATAGCCTGCATGAACACCGAAACGATCCAAATACAAAACACTGCTCCGGCTATCCTGCCATTTTATAGCTCCTTCGCCGGAATGTGTATCACACAAAACAAATGCAGAAACAATAACATCATGTTTCAGCAAAACATAAAGGCGATTATTTCTGATATCCTCCAGAAAAAACTCACAGGGATAAACATCATCCCATATTTGTATCCGCTCACGATTCATTTTTTTAATCATGTCCCTGTATACAGCTTTAATCTTCGATAAATCCTGCATAACTGCCAATCTAAAATCCATACAAATTAACCTCGCAAAATCTGTTTGTCGTTGCCTTTATTATATATCCCATTCATCCAAAAAGAAACAAGTTTCTAATATTTCTGATTCATCAAAGCGAACAGTACAGCAAACCGCAATCCCCTTAAATCCCATATATTCCTCAGC
>CAJTLD010000075.1:733-11480 GCA_910577065.1 uncultured Lachnospiraceae bacterium
ACCCAGCCAATACAGCAGTCAGTCAGAGGGCAGGGGATGCTTTAGAGCCGCTTCATCCTGTCACACAGCGAACGCCGCATCCCCTGCCCTCTGACTGACGGATCATTTGCCAACCCCATTCGCATAAAAAGAATTGCCCCCTCCTTCATATCTCATTTCTCACCAAAAAACATAGACTTTTCAGAACCCAGGCGTTAAAATAAGCACATACACAAAAACCACCGAAAAACTGCCGAATGAGGAGATGTTAGAATGCTAAGTATCCTGCTTGTAGACGACGAAGTGCTGGCTCTTGACTATTTAAAAAACATGGTAAACTGGGAACGTCACGGCTACCGCATTGCAGGCTGTGCCCAAAGTTCCAGAAAAGCGCTTGATTTATATGAAAAAGAAAAGCCCGATATCGTCATATCCGATATCCGTATGCCGGCCATAGACGGCCTCGAACTCACCAGATGCCTGAAAGAAAAAAACAAAGACATCATCGTTATCCTGCTCTCCGCATACGGCGATTTCGACTACGCGCAAAAAGCCATCCGCTACGGCGTATCCAACTATCTCTTAAAACACGAGCTCTGTGAAGAACTTCTGCTGGCAGAACTGAAGCGCGCCGCGGATCATCTGGAACAACAGCGCAAACGCGACCGTATCTGCCAGGAATATTTCATCAAACAATTAATCTATCAGCCCGGCGACGGCAGCGTGGAAGAAGAAAAACTGGGAAAACGCCTGTTTTTGCTGCTGCTCCATAAAAGGCGCCCCGTGGTGCACGGAGAATTTATGGAGGAAAAATGGCATGCAAAAGAGCGGGATAAACTTTATCATGCGCTTACGCAGGATTTGGACGGAATGCTCTTTTATGCCGCGGATGCGCAGATCACCGACAACAACTGGATGGCGCTCTACCGGATTGAGCATACGGCCAGTATCCATACGGAAACCGAACTCATCGAACGCAAGTGCGCGCAGCTTTGCGACAGCTTAAAAAAACACGCGGACTGTGCGTTTGATATTCTCTACAGCGCCGAGATTACGCAGCGCGCCATCAGCGAAACCTTCCGCAGGATGTCGCGCCAGATCCGGCATGATTTTTTTTATGAAGCAAACCGGGCGGTTCCGCTCCGTTTCGTTCCGCCGTCAGAGCGCAAGGTTCTCTGGGGCGGGCAAATCCGCGCGCTGAAAGACGCCGTTTATGAAAAAGACGGCGACCCCGCGCAGTTCGTAAAGGAATTGTTTTTAAAACCGGGGGAAGAAGAGCGGCTTGACATTATAAAATCACTGATGCCGCTTTTAAACAGTATCCTGTCTGAAATCTGCGCCGCGGAGCATATTACGGAGCGCATGGAAGCGGAAAAACTCTATACCGTACAGGCGGTGATGGAGTATTATATGCAAAGCTTTGCAAAGATTCACGAAAAGCTGATCAAACAGGAGACGCAGGGGATGTCGAGGCTTGTGCAGGATCTGATCCGTTACATACATAAAAATTACGAACAGGAACTCAGCCTGGATATGCTTGGCGAGGTGTTCGGGATGAACGGCGTTTATCTGGGGCAGATATTCAAAAAAGAGGTTGGCGTTACGTTTCTGAAATATCTGACCAATGTGCGGATGGAAGAGGCGAAACGTTTGCTTGCGGAGGAACACTGCACCGTTTCCAAAACGGCAAAACGGGTGGGTTACATCACCAGCCAGTATTTTGCCAAGGTATTTGCAAGGACAGTCGGGATGAAGCCGCAGGAGTACAGGAAATGGAAAGAAGAAGAGGAAAGAAAAAACAGTTAAAATGGCGGATTTTGGGGAGTATTGCGCTGATTCTGGCGGTTTCTATGACCATATCCTCGCTTGCGGGTTACTGGTATTTTGAACGGATTGTCCGGGAACAGAAAATTTCCGACGAGCGCAGCAGGCTGATACAGGTTTCGGGGCAGCTTACGTTTCTGGCGGAGGATATCCGGCAGTTTGCCAGAAGCATTTTAATCGACGCGGAGCTGCAGGAGCTTTTGGAAGAGGACGTTGCGGGCAGCGCTTATCGGAAACAGAGGCGGAACAATAAGGTATCCGCGCGTCTGATCTTTTACGGCAGCCTGCGCGGTTATATCAAAGACATGATTATCCGGACAGAGGACGGCGCCTGCTACGCCAGCCACAATACCGCGGATACGGCTTATATCAATGAAAAACTGGCGCGGCGGGAAATTGCCGGTTCTGCCGGGCAGGAGGGCGGCTCTTTTTCCGAACCATACGGCGAAGGCGGCGGGCAGCTGATTTGTTTTCAGATGCAGATGTTTGACAAATACCGGTTCGGGCAGAGAAAGGGGACGCTGTATATTGAATTTGATCCGGGGTATTTTCTGGAGCCGATCCGTACCTATGCGGGCGCGGAAAACTATGTCTGCCTGCTGGGCGCGGGCGGGAATATTTTATACGGGCAGGATCCGGACGGTAAACTCTCGTTGTGCATAGAAGAACTGGCGGGGCAGAGGGAAGAAATCCGGCGGACAAAGAACGGTTATCTGGTCTGCGATACCATTGAAGGGACAGGCTTTCGGCTTGGCACGCTCGTAACCGATCGGTATCTGTGGGAACGCAGCAGCTTTGTGCTTGTGTTTTTCCTCTGCTCTTTTTTGTTTTCCGTGGGCCTGATCCTGGTTTTTATTTCCCGCAGGGTGGAACGGATGATCTGGCCGGTGACAAAACTGTCGGCACAGATGGAAACGGTAAAATACGGCAGCATGGAGCAGATCGAAACCGTGCATACGGGGGATGAGATCGAAACGCTTTACAATTCCTTCGGGCATATGCTTGCGCAGTTAAAAAAAGGGGAAGAGGAGCGGATCCGGTATGAAAGGCAGAAGCACAAAATGCAATACGAGATAACCATGTCGCAGATCCACCCGCATTATCTGTACAATGTGTTAAATACGGTGGTCTACCTGGCCGCGGCCGAAAAGCATCGGGACGTGGCGGCTATTGTGCGCGCACTGATCCATACGCTGCACAATACGCTTGAAATCGGCGGGGAGCGTGTGGAAACGACAGTAAAGCAGGAACTGGCGCTGACCCAAAGCTATCTGGAAATCCAAAAGTACCGCTATCCGGATATGGTTACGGCAAAGATTTGCTGCGACGAGGCGGTTCTGGCGTGCCGGATGCCAAAGATTGTGATCCAGCCTTTGGTGGAAAATGCCATACTGCATGGGATATTGCCTTTAGAACGGGCGGGCACGGTGCGGGTGGATGTCTGCAAAAAGAACGAGACGCTCAGCGTTTCGGTGGAAGACGACGGAGCCGGAATCGGGGAAGAATGCTTAAAGCGGTTCTGGAACGGCGAAGAGATTTCGTCCGGGAAAGGCAGCAGAAGACATATTGGGATCCAAAATGTCAGGGACAGGATCTGGTTTTTGTACGGAACAGAATATGGGATGGAAATTGAGAGAAGAAAAGAAGGCGGGACGAGGGTGTCGCTTCGCCTGCCGTTTGTGGAGGAACAATAAGGGCGGCGGTTGGCCGGACGGTAAGAAAAGAGGATGCGTATTGAAGAAAAAAGCAGCATATCGGATGATTTTAACAGGAATGGCGGCCGCCCTGTTTTGTGCCTGCGGCAGAAACCGGGATCCGGCGAAGCAGAATCCGCCTGACCGGTTCCGGCAGAGCGCCGCCGAAACGCCTTACAATGAACCGCTTCCAAATGATTACAGGGGAACGCTTACAATGTGGGGCTGGGACGACGATTATTACAGGACCGTGACGGAAGCGTTTCGGGAAATTTACCCGAACGTCGATTTTGTCTATACGGACGTTGCGCATAAGGATTTGCCGCAGAAATACGAAACCGCCCTGCTGTCCGCGGGGGAACTGCCCGACATTGCGTGGTCGGTAATTGATTCGAGGGGAGAAGTATTTGAATTGGACATGTGGGAGCCTTTGGAGCAGGAGCCGTATTGCTTTGACATTTCCGAGATTTATGAATACCTGCGTCCCCGCATGGTCAACACCAAAGGAAACGTCTGCGGCATTGAGCAGTCCTTATCCCCGGCGGGGCTGGCATACCGAAAAGATTTGGCGAAGCAGTATCTGGGGACGGACGATCCGGGGGAGCTCGAAGCGATGCTTCCGGATTGGGAACGCTTTTTTGAAAAAGGAAAGGAAGTGTATGAAAAAAGCGGCGGCAGCGTCCATATGTGCTTCTCATTAAGCGAACTCAGGCAGTTTATTCAGGAGCAGCAGGGCATGCCCTGGGCGGACGGCGGTGTGATTGACGTGGAAAAAACGTTTGGCAGGGCCTTAGAACTGATCTGCCGGTTTCGGGACGGGCATATTTCGGATCATATGGCGGCCTGGACTCCGGCGTGGAATGCCGCGTTTCAGGAAGACGGGCATATTTTTACCGCATGCGCAACCTGGACGGTGCAGTTTACCATCCAGAAATACGATAAGCGGGGGGAAACAAAAGGGCATTGGGGGCTTATGAGCGCGCCGGAAGGCAATGCGAACCTGGGCGGTACGGCTATGGGGATTACAAAGACCTGCAAGGATAAGCGGCTGGCATGGGAATTTTTGAAATTTGCCACGCTTTCTACGGAAGGGGCGAAGGCCATTAACCGGATTGCGCTTATGACGACGGCAAAAAAGCCTTATGAGGAAGCGCCGGAGTTAAAGAGTTATAAAAGCCCCTGGTTTGGGGAACAGGATTTGGGGATATACTATATGGAAAAGATTGTGCCGCATATTAAGGCCAGGACGCTTACGCCCCAGGACGGGGTGGTGCATGACAGCCTGAGTATGGTTCTGGAGGTTTTAAACGAAGACCGGGACGTGGGGTATGAGGAGGCGGCAGAGTATCTGAAACAGGAGTTAAAGGCGGAATTAAAGGATATAACGGTGTATTAAAGGCCATGGGAGGGAGGATGCCTGTGCGTCCTGTTAAGTCCACACCTATAAAATGAAAACAAAAACTATAGAATGTATGCTGGAAAACATGTTTGATGCCTGTTAAACTTAATTGTGTTCGAAAAAATAATATCAGGAACAAAGAGTGAATGGAGGAAATGGTATGAAAAAACACAGGTATGCAAAGCAGCTTGGATCATTCCTGCTGGCTTTTGCTATGGCATTTACTACAGTGTTTGGCAGCATGGCGTTACCGGTTTATGCGGCTGCAGAAGATGAATTTATTGAGGTGGAAGTCCCGAACGGGGATTTTGAAAACGGAGAAACGGCGTGGACGTTTTCGGGGGAGAATTACAGCGTAAATCCGGATTATTACTGGAGGGTTTTTACAAATACGGGAGATAAAAACACAACAAACGTTTACGAAGTATGCAGTAAAAAAAGCATGGGCGTTACGAAAAATTTTTCGTGCACACAGACAGTAAGCGGTTTAGAACCGGGTATTTATAAAGCTTCTGTAGAAGGTATGGGAGCAAACGATAAGGGCGGTTCCCATACGACAATGCTTTTAGCCGGCGGGAAATCCGTAGCGGTCGAACCCAAAGGTTGGAATATCTGGACAACGCATACAACAGAACCGTTTGAGGTTGGGGAGAACGGAACATGTGAAATTTCGATTGAAAGTACGGTAACAGGAAATTATCTGAATATAGACAATATAAAACTCTACCGCAAGGCAGACGCGGGCTCTAAAACCGTAGACAGCGTGCCGCCTGTCAGCAAGAAGATCACTGCGGCAGGGGAGTTTCGCGCGCCAGCACAGGTTCCGGCGCTTTATACGGACGGTACAAGCGCGTTGTTTGACGTTGTCTGGAATGCAGAGGAACTTGCGGCGGTAGCGCAGGCGGCTGCAGGCAGTAAAGTGTCTGTGACCGGGAAAGTAACCATCGGGGAAAAGGAGTATGACGTAACGATGACAGTAGAAATTATAGATGCATCTTCCCTGGTACAACATGTGCAGGAGGATGCGTCCGGGGCTGTAAGCCTGGACAGTAACTGGCAGTTTTATCTGGCAACGCGCACGCCGCAGGAGGCGGACGGCGGTTTTGCGGCTGCAGGCGTTAAGGACGCCGGAAATTATACGACGCAGGAAATTGCCGCGCCCGATTTTGACGATACGCAGTGGCGGACCGTAGACGTGCCGCACGACTTTAGTATTGAAGGGGAAAAAACAAATAAGGCTACGGACTCCCAGGCATATCTTGAGGGCGGGCTGGGCTATTACCGCAAACGCTTTACGGTTCCGGAGGCTTTTTCGGGAAATAAAACAATTTCCGTTGATTTTGAAGGCGTGTACCAAAACAGCGTCGTTTATTTAAACGGGGAGCAGGTCGGCAGCTACCCGAGCGGCTATACGGGTTTTGCCCTTGATATTACGGATAAACTGAAATACGGAGAAGAAAATGTCCTTGTGGTAAAGGTGCAGAATATGTCGCCGTCCGGACGCTGGTATACGGGAAGCGGCATTATCCGCCCGGTTCATCTTGTGGTGGACAATCTGGCGCATTTTAACAGAAACGGCATTACGCTTGCCGCGCCGACTTTAGAAGAGGACTATACGGATGAAAAAGCCGCTTATCTGAACGTAACGGCAAAAGGCTTTTCCGACGATACCAATTCCAACGTACGTATGGAAGTCACAGTCCTGGATGCCGAAGGAAAAGAAGTGGCCAAAAAGAGCACGGAAAATACGGCGATTAACCCGACTACCGCATTCACCCTTACACTGGAGGACAATAACGCGGTAAAGGTGGATAATGTAAACCTGTGGTACCCATGGAATCTGGGAACGCCTTATCTTTATACGGTAAAAGTGGATTTGTACGGAGAAAAAAACGGGAGCGCAGACGGCTACCGCCTGATTGATTCGGAAGAAATCGAATATGGATTCCGCTGGGCAAAGGTAATGGATACGACAAGTGATCCAAACAGCGGCGGCTTATATGTAAACGGCGAATATACTAAAGTACAGGGCGTGGATCTTCATCATGACGCCGGTGCAGTCGGGGCGGCAAGCTACACGGACGCTTACGAGCGGGAATTTGGCAAACTGATGGAAATGGGCGTCAACGCATACCGCACGTCGCACTGCCCGCCGTCCAAACAGGCAATTGAGGTATGCAGAAGAAACGGTATTCTCGTTGTAGAGGAAGCATACGACGGGTGGGGCAAGCCGAAAGCAACCTATGACTTCGGTAATTTCTTCTTTATGGAAATCCCGCAGGGCTGGGCAGGATTAAAACCAAACGGCTATATGGCTATGCCGGAATCTGTAACCAGCTACGAAGGGGCAAAATATGTCTGGAGCGACTGGGTTATCCAGGAAATGGTAAACCGCGACAAAAATGAACCGTCCGTAATCGCATGGTCGGTCGGCAACGAAGTGCGCGGGACAGGAAATAAACCGGGCTGGTATGACGTATCGCAATATGATATATTAGGCGTAAACCCGCCCGGCATAAATGAGTATACCGAAGCAGTCCGCTTAATGCGCGACATAAAGGCGGCCGACGGCACGCGCTACGTGCTGATGGGCGGCGATCAGCAAAGGTCTGTCCCGGCCCTGAATAACACATGGGCATATGTCAACCAGGTATTGGACGGCTATGGTTTAAATTACAATACGTCCAAATCCGTAGACGGCCTGATTGAACGCTATTCCATCGGCGAGGGGCTGCAGGAAAAAGGCACAAAGACATTTTTCTTTGAATCGGAGTCTTCTTCCCAGACTTCATCCAGGGGAGTTTATCTGGATCCGCAGTTTAGCAATACCGGCATCAACCAGACGCCGGGCAAAAGGGGCGGATCAAACTATGACAACGACTTTGCTTCCTGGACAATGTCCAATGAATACGGTTTAAAGAAAGACCGCGACAGAAAGAGTTTTATCGGTCAGTTCATCTGGTCCGGCTTTGATTACCTTGGGGAGCCGACGCCGTACAGCGTATTTCCGGTGGGCGTTTCTTCCTTCGGTACAATAGATACGGCAGGATTCCCGAAGGATTCTTTCTATCTCTACCAGAGCCAGTGGGTAGACGACGAAATGGTGCACCTGCTTCCGGGCAACTGGGATCAGTGGCATGAAGGCGAGGAAGTAGAAGTATGGGTCAACAGTAACCAGCAGAGCGCGGAACTGTTCTTAAACGGCAAATCGCTTGGAAAGAAGAGTTTTGACGAGAAAGTAACCGCATACGGCAAAAAATATTTTGAAACATCCGAAAAGACTTCGGACGATAAAACATGGGGCGACAGCAAAAACCCGGGCGGCTACACAAGCCCCGGCGCAGTTTTGGACGAAGGGGAATTAAATTCCGGCAAGCTGCACCTGACCTGGAAGGTTCCGTATGAGGAAGGTACGCTGGAGGTAAAAGCATACGATAAAGAGGGCAACGTCGTCGCATCAGACAGCGTGAGCACTTCCGGCACGCCGTATACCATTGAGGCAAAAGCAGACAAGACCGTCCTGGCGGCCGACGGCAGCAGCCTTTCTTATGTGGAATGCACGATTGTGGACGAAAACGGCAATATGGTCCCGGATGCGGGCAATCTTGTGAAATTTGACATTTCCGGCGATTCTGCGGCTATTTTTGGCGTGGACAATGGCAAGCAGGAAAGCACGGAACTCTACAAATACGGGAATGTGGAGCAGACGGCGCATTCCGAGCGCAGCGCATATAACGGCAAGGTACTCGTTATCTTAAAATCGAATCAAACAGCCGGGGACGCGGTGCTGACAATATCTTCCGACGGCTTAAAACCGGCGCAGACGGCGATCAAAGTAACAGAAGACGGCGCAGGCAGCGCGCCGGCTGCAATCGAAGTTACCGGTACGGAAGTATCTGTGGATCCGGTTGCAGTCACTGTTCCGGCCGGAATGGAGGTGACGCTTCCTTCCGCAGTGAGGGTAAACTATAACAGCAGTGCGGGAAATTACAGCGTGATGCGCGCCGTT
Source organism: uncultured Lachnospiraceae bacterium (assembly GCA_910577065.1). Taxonomy (GTDB): domain Bacteria; phylum Bacillota; class Clostridia; order Lachnospirales; family Lachnospiraceae; genus Roseburia_B. The sequence goes on from CAJTLD010000075.1 coordinate 9,639, forward strand.
ACCTGGGGAGCGCTTACAAACGGTACGGCAGAGGGCGTGGTCAGCGGATGCACGTTAAAGGCGGCCGCTGTCGTGACAGAGGATGCCGCCATGGAAACGGATACGGAACTTGCAGTCCAAAAAGCGTCTGCAACCGCATCCTTTACCGGCTCCGTCGGCAATTATCCGGAAAATATGGTAGACGGAAATCCTTCGAAAAGCTGGACAAACGCATACAGCAGGGGCGATTCCGTACTCCTTCCGGCAAACAGCGCTTCCCGGAAGTCCGATTACGTGGAGTTTTCCTGGGATACGCCGCAGGTTTTAAACCAGATAGGGCTGACGTTTGTGACAGGCAGGGGAAAAGCGGTTCCGGCCGTATTAGAAGCGCAGTATTTTGACGGCGCAGGCTGGAAAAAGGTATCCGGCCAGGCCAAACTTACAGTGGATAAAACCGTAAAACTGCAGTTTACACCGGTATATACGGAAAAAGTAAGGGTATACATGGAAAATGCGACTCCGTTTACCGCAGACGGCAATATAGAAATTTCGGAGGCAAGCGTAAAACTGAGTACGGAAGAATTTCATATGCAGGCAATCCTTACGGCGGAAGATATCATCCAGGGGGCGGCGCAGAAGGTCAATGTGGCTCTTTCCAACCTGCCGGCGGATCCTGCAATCAGGGAAATCGGTTTTGCAGTCGATTATGACGAGGCTGTATTTGAAGATGTGCGCGTGGAGCTGAAAAACGGCGTGGCAGGCACGTTAGAAACAGGGGACGGAACGAAAAGCGGCGGCAGGCAGACGTATCTGTATACCAATGAGGACGGTATTCCCGCAGATCTGACGGATTTTGCAGAAATTACATTAAACGTCAAAGCAGACGCCGCGCCGGGCAGCTATACGGTTGCCTTAACGGGCGTTGCGGCTTTGGACGCAGCGGGGCAGACGGTATCCGTGGCGGTAACCCCGGCATCCTTTGCAGTGAAGGAACGCCCGAATATCGGCGACGTAACGTATCTGTCCGATTTGGAATGGGAGAGCGCGTCTTCCGGATGGAACGAAGTGCACAAAGACGAATACTGCGATACCAAACCGGGCAAAATTTCCCTGTTCTTAGATGGGGAACGGGCTTACTTTGACAAAGGCCTCGGGGCGAATGCGGATGCGGAAATCGTTTATGATCTGGGGATTTACAGCCAGATTTTAAATCCGGATCAGAATCTGTTTTTCCGGTCCTACGTCGGGATTGATTATATAAAATACAGCGCAAACAAAGGCGACGGCGTATATTTTATCGTTTACGGGACAAAAGGAGGGGAAGAGAAGGAATTATACCGTTCCGGCCTTCTCGGCCCAAGGACTCCGGCGGAATATATCAATGTCTGTGTGACGGGTATGACAAAACTTCGCCTTGTTATGGACAAAAATGCCAACAACGGCCATGACAACGGCGACTGGGCGGACGCGAAGCTGGTAATTTCAGATGAGGCGGACAAGGGAGCCTTAAAAGAGGCTCTGGATGCGGCGGAAACTCTGAGGGAAACTGATTATACGGCCGAAACATTTATTGCCCTGCAGGCTGCTATTACTGCGGCAAAAGCGGTATATGAGGATGAAAACGCAACGCAGACGCAGGTAAATACCATGCTCGGTTGCATCGCGGAGGCCATAGAGGCCTTAAAAGTGCCGGGGGCGTCCGAATACTGGGAACTGGTTGCGCAGCTGAAAGAAAAAGAAGATGAGGCCGACGGTCTTAGGGATGAACTTTTGGCCAAAGAAGAAGAGTTAAATCAGGAAAAGGAAAACGTCTCCACACTTTCCGGGCAGCTTTCAGAGGCAAGGCAAGAGGCGGAACGCTTA
>CAJTLD010000075.1:11492-12617 GCA_910577065.1 uncultured Lachnospiraceae bacterium
TCGCAGTTGGAAGCCGCAAACGAGAGGATAGCGGAACTGGAAGCGTCGGGCGGTTCTTCCGAAGAAGTAAAGAAATGGAAGGATGAGGCAGAAAGGCTGCGGGGACAGCTTGCGCAAGCAAACAGCGATGTGACAAGGCTGACCGGGGAATTGTCGGAAGCAAACGGCAGGATTACCGTACTGACAGGACAAAACCAGACGCTTACCGGGCAGATAAACGGGCTGCAAAATGAGATAACCAGGTTAAATCAGGAACTTGCGGCGGCAAATACAAATATAGATACCCTAAACCAGGCGCTTTTGGACGCACGCAAAGAAGTTTCGGATCTGGAGGAGAGTTTGCGGAATGCAAACGATAACATTGCCAAACTTCAGGCAAGCGGCTCTGCAAAAGACAGTGAAATTGAACTCTGGAAAAGCCAGGCAGAGAAGTTTGAAGAACTGCTGAATACGGCGAACGCCAATATAATTGGCCTGACAGAACGGATTGGCGCTCTTGAGAAGGAACTGCTTGAAGAGAAGGAAAAAGCGGATAAGCTGGCTGAAGAAGCAAGGTTAGAAGCGGAACGCCTGAAAGCCGAAGCCGAGCGGCAAAAGGCAGAAGCCCAGGCTGCTTTAGAAAAGGCGCTTCTTGAAGCCGAACATGCCAAGAAGGAACTGGAAGGCTTTAGGGCAAAAGCGCAAACGGCTCTTAAGAACGGGGATATCAGGGAATGCGGCGGCGTAATTTACCGAGTATCGAATGCGGACAAAAAAGAAGCGTCGGCATACAGGGCAGGCAAAAACAGCGCAAAGAGCATAACGGTTTTGGATACGGTTTTGATAGGCGGCGTTACCTGCAAAGTAACATCCATTTCAGCCAATGCGTTCAGCCTGATGCCCGGGCTTAAAAAAGCAGTGATTGGAAAGAACGTAAAAACCATCGGCAAAAAAGCTTTTTACGGTTCCGCAAAACTGAAAGAAATCCGGGTGAAATCAACCGGGTTAAAGAAAGTAAATAAGAACGCGTTAAAACAGATTCATCCAAAAGCGGTCATTCAAGTTCCCAAAGCCAAAAAACGGGCGTATGCAAAGCTGTTTGCTGGGAAAGGCCAAAAGAAAACAGTGAAAATCAAATAAACAAGG